>NZ_PDHB01000018.1:0-294446 GCF_014335085.1 Corynebacterium sp. LK26 | reverse complement strand
ACGCTGACCTCCGAATACATTACACACACACCACCCAAAGACACAAAACCCCAGGTAGATAGATCTGATCTAGGGTTTTCCTGTGCAGTAGAGCGACTTACCAGAAGCTGCCAGTCCTCTCCTTTGATGAAACCCAAGAAGAGCTACAGCTACTGTCCACGAAGTCTTCGGTGATAATCCTCGAAGGCTTCTCTGGAAGAATGTATTCGCTCCTTTCGCTGACTGTCCGTGGTTTTCCTGACAATGACTTCACGGTCGTAAAAATTCCGCTGGAATTCATCCTCCAGTCCGACCATGTCGGAAAGGCCACCGATGAAGGCATCATATTCACGGATAACGATTTCGTTTTGCCTATCTTCAACGGTGTAGAACACATTTGGGTTTTCAACCGTCAATCGGCCTGGCGTGCTCTGCGGGCTCACCCGCCGAGAAGCAACCTCACCCTGAAAATCGTGGGCTTGTTCGGAGCCCGTTTCTGACGCACGCTGAGACTTCTTCGAGAAACGCGCGATAATCCGACCCATCAACGAGCCTCCCCGTCCAGCACGGTTTTCATGTCTTGGACTCATCGCTACCACCTTTGCTTCGGCTTCTACGCTCCCTTTAAAACAACTAAGGCTCCGGACTGACCAGGAGTCAATGATTCTGAAATCATCAATCCCCTAGACTGCCCAGAGCCCTAGCCCAGCTACCCAAAAAGAATCAAGCTGCATAAACACCAATTGATCGAGAGATCAGCAGCGCGCCTACGCAAAGACCAACCAGCACTTACACGAACTTCACACCAGCGAAGTTCTTCTTGCCGCGGCGCAGTACAATCCACTTGCCATGCAGCAGGTCCTCAGCAGAAGGCTCCCACGCTTCGTCCTCGATGCGCTGGTTATTGGCGTACGCGCCGCCTTCCTTAATGGTGCGGCGTGCTTCACCCTTCGACTTGGCAAGTCCCGCAGCAACGAGAAGGTCGACAACAGTTCGCGGCTCACCTTCTGCAATCTCCGCAACCTCAGTCTCAGAGACGGCACCTGCCAGGGTGGCCTCGTCCAGCTCGGTCAGCTCAGCGCGGCCAAACAGGGCCTGCGCTGCCAGCTCAACAGCCTTGGTGGCCTCTTCGCCGTGAACCAGGTTGGTCATCTCCTGCGCCAGACGACGCTGCGCTTCACGCTTGAATGGACGCTCCGCAACAGCGACCTCGTACTCCGCAATTTCCTCCTGAGTCAGGAAGGTGAACCAACGCAGGTAGTCAATAACAACCGAGTCACCGGCATTGAGGAAGTACTGGTACCAGGAGTACGGCGAGGTCTTCTCAGCATCCAGCCACAACTTGCCACCACCGGTGGACTTACCGAACTTCTGACCTTGCGCATCAGTCACCAGCGGCACGGTCAGACCGTGCACCTTGGCGCCGTCGATACGCCTGTTCAAATCGACACCAGAGACGATGTTGCCCCACTGATCGCCGCCGCCAATCTGCAGCACGCAATCGTAGTTGCGGCGCAGCTGCACGTAGTCGTTGGACTGCAGCAGCATGTAGGAAAACTCGGTGTAGGAGATACCGTCAGACTCGAGGCGACGCTTCACAGTGTCGCGATCGAGCATGGTGTTGAGGGAGAAGTTCTTGCCGACATCGCGAAGGAAGTCAATGACGGACATGTTCATAGTCCAGTCCGCATTATTGACCATTGTCGCCGGGGCATCGCCCTCAAAGTCAATAAAACGACGCAGCTGGCCCTTGATGGCCTCCAGGTTGTGCTCAATGGCGTCTTGGCTGAGCATCGAACGCTCACCGACATCACGCGGATCGCCGATGAAGCCCGTGGCGCCACCGGCCAGCGCAATTGGGTGGTGACCGGCCAGCTGGAAACGACGCAGCATAATCATCGGAACCAGGTGGCCCGCGTGCAGCGAATCGCCAGTTGGGTCAAAACCGCAATACAGAGTAATGGGGTTTTCGCACGCCTCGCGCAGCGCGTCAACATCGGTGGACTGATTAATCAGGCCACGCCACTGTAGTTCGTCGATAATGTTCTGTTCAGTCACGTCCCCTATCGTAACGTCTCGCTTGCCGACGTTCACCGCGAGGGTGACCTAGAACTCCTCAACGGCCTTCTTGTGGCGACGATAGGCTGAGACGGAATCGTCCGGAAGCCACAGCCGCCACGGCCGATTCGCCGCTCGCCGAACGCCCACACGCGGGCCTGCGTGGACATCTTTATCCGGGTTGATGCTCTCTGGCTGCGCCACGAACACGCGTGACGACGGATCCAGCGCATCTGCCCCATAGTCATTTAAGTCAAGGCCAAGCGCCTGACCAACATTGCCCGGACCACGTCCGAGACCCGCAACCGCGGGCTTTTCACCACGGCGACGACGCACCGCATCCATGCCCTGCTCAATGCGAACGGAACGGACTAATACTCCCCCGCCCGTGCCGTCCGTAGCGCTAGTGATGTTGGCACAAAAGTGGATGCCATAGGAGCGGTAGATATACCAATGCCCCGCCGGGCCAAACATGGCGCGATTGCGTTCGGTTGGCCCCATAAAGCAGTGCGCGGCCGGGTCGGGATAGCGCTGGTCAGCTGGACCGCCGTAGGCCTCGACCTCCGTGATGGTGGCGATGACATCCTCAGCGGGGATGACAATCACGCACCCGAGCAGCGTCTGCGCAGCATCGATGGGAGCTCCCGACAGCATAGTGCGGTCGAGGGCGCTGTAGCCGTCGGGAAGCGAGAAAGGCAATTACTTGTCCCAGGCGATAGCTTCGTCGGAAAGCATGACGGGAATACCTTCGTCGATGCGGTAGGCGATCTTCAGACGGGGGTTGACCAGCACCTGCTCGTCTTCGAGGTATTCAAGCGGCCCCTTGTCACGCGGGCAAGCGAGGATTTCAAGGAGTTTCGGATCAAGGCTCATAGTCCACTACCTTACCGAACTGAATTGCCAGGGTGTCACGCTGACCTTCCAAAGCAATCAGGTTGTCCTGACCGATTGCATCCTGGATCTTCTGAACCGCGGAATGCAACAGGTCGATGGACTCCCGCGCCGGATTCTCGGCCTTGTGACGCAGACGCTCCGGGACCGCGAGGTAGGAGTTGACTGTCTGCGGCAAGTACTCCTGGATAATGCCGCCGATGACCACCTTCTGCTCGGGATAATCTTTGAGGTACTTCCACTCGCTCAGGACGGATTCCAGCGTCGCACCCAGGTCATTTGCGGCGTTGCCAAGAGCTTCGCCAGGCTGGGCATCGAAAAGCCTGCCCAATGTCCGGTGAAGATTCCTACGCAGCTCAGATGGATTGAGCGGGCGACGCTGTGGGATCTCAGGCTTCGGCGCCGAACTAACGGACTTCTGAGCCCCTTTGCTCTGCCTCGGCAACAAAGCAACCGACGCGCCCCAGGCGGCAATCGCAACAACCGGCCACAGGAAACCAAGCCCCACGGTCAGGTGCAGCAGCACGACGGCGATGGCAAGGATGAGCCCGACAATGTTGGCGGGACTGTTGAGAAAGCCACCGCCAGAGGAAGTGCCGGAGGATTTACTGGTAGCCACGAATCTCCTTGAACACATCAGCAAGCTCGGTCTCACGGGATTCAAAGACCTTACCACCAGTCAGGTTCGCAAGTTCCTGCATTTCTCCCGGATCCGCCTCTCCATAGCGGATGACGAATACCGGCGGCAGATTCCCGCCCTTGGACTGGTAGAAATCACGGAATTCCGCAAAGCTCTTGCCCGACGTCACCTGACCATCGGTCAACACCACGATAGACGGGATGGAGTTCTTATCCGAGCTGCCGAGAAGGTCGAAGGCCTGAATCAGTGCGTCGTAAAGCGCCGTCTCGCCCTCTGCGTACAGACCATCGACGGCGGCGGTGAGCTGCGCGCGCGATTCCGGGCCGTCAATTGTCGTGGTCGTGGGCTCGCCGACGCTCGTACTGAACGGCAGGATCGTCGCGATCTCACGGTTTCGCAATCCCACGCTTCCCGTTTCGGTGCGTGCACTGCCGTCGACGATTGCGCGCATTGTCGCCTGTAGATCAGCGATGCGCTCCCCGAACATTGAACCGGAAGTGTCGAGAACAAAGACCGACTCTCCGGGCACGCGCAGGTCATTGTCGTACGCCTCGATGAGACGATCCGTGACTGCGCGATCACCCGGGAACGGCAGCTCGATAATGACGCTGTTGGTCATGCTTTCCGGCAGGTTGGCGTCATCGGAGACCGGGCGAAGGAAGTGGTCGGCGAGAACCTGCGAGTTCGCTTCCAGCCACTGCCCGAGTGCCTCCGTCTGCCGCGCGGCAAGGTCGTTAGCCGGCTGAGCTAGTGGCGTCAGCGGGTAATCCGCACTGATGACACCGTCGCTCGGAACAACAACTTCCAGGTCAGCGCCCTCTTTATTCATCTGCTGCAACACAGCTTCATAGTTGATGAGCGCGTCGACGGAGTCCGGCTCATCCAGGAACTTGTCGCGCAGCCACCCCGACGAACCCGAGGTCATCTTCTGCCCCTCGAAGAACTTCTGCAGTTCAGGCGTGGTGCGGTTGATATCCCCCGTAGTCAGCGCCGATCCGGTGTCGGCGAACGCGGTCGCAACCGACACCACACCGGAAAAGCCCGAGTTCGATTCCGCGGGGTTGGTCATGCCGTAGGCCAATTTGCCTGACGACGCAGCCTCCGCGATCTCAGCCCACGTCGGCTGCTTGGTATCCCAACCGAGCTCCCGAGCCTTCGCCGAATGGATACCGAACGCTACGGGTGAGGTGGCGACTTTCTTGGCTTCGCCCAGCTTGTCAGCCCCACCGAGCAGATCAACGTACCGGTTGGTAGCAAACCAAGTGGCGTCAAATTGGTTGTCGAATTCGCCTGAGACAAGCGCGTGGCTGTTCTTCACGGTGCCGTCGAGAAGCTCAAGGTTAATAGTAAAACCGAGGTCGTCGGAGGCCTTTTGCATCAGTGGCTGGAGCTCTGCAAGCTCCGTGGCCCCGGCGATGCGCATAGTCGAGCCCTTGAGGTCAGAATCGACGTCGACTTTGTTGGTCTTCTCCCCGTCGGAGCCCAGCGGCAGGTTCAGGCCACCGTCGGAGCAGGCCGCGGCAGCGAAGATGCCGAGCACACCGACGAGGCCAAGAAGCATTTTGCGGAGGGCAGTTAGTGCCTTATCCATGTTCATTCGGCTTTACCCCTCTTCTGTTTCCGGCCTCGGTGGGCTCTGGTATCCACGGGACACACCCTCAATAAGCTGCTCGAGGATGTCGAAACTCGGCGGATCAATGGAGTCCACAAAATCGGTGGAGACCTCCTGGCCCGTCTTCAACTGCGTCTGGAATTCCTCCATCGCCTCAGGCTGGCTGGAGCGGTAACCGTGCTTGGCCGCCAGCTTCTGAAGCTCAGGGTCTTCGGCGAGGAGCCGTGCGACCGCAGCTCCATTGTCGTTAAAACCCAGCGCCACGTGAGTACTCAGAATCGTCGGCGATGGATACGCCAGGCGCATTTCCGACTTCAACCGGCTGTTCGGGGCACTGTTCTCCCCCAGGAACTGCGACTCGTAAACCATCACCATTGGCTTCGAACCGACACCCTGCGAGAGGTAGTCCGAAAATGGACCAGCCGACGAGGATTCCGTGTACCCCTGGCCGGTGAACAGAGGGGTGAGCTCCGGCAAGACCGCATTGACCTGCCCATTGTCAGACACAATCCGGCCTTCATTGGTAATCCAAGACATGAGCGACAAGTACATTGCGGCCGAGTTCGACGAACGAATATCAGTCGTGGACATCTGCACCGTGCGTGGCGACGGATAATCGTCCGCCGCGAAGTCACGCCAGCGGACATTGTCGTGCTGCATCGTGGCCAGCGCTGCCATATCTACCTGCCACGTAGTGCCCTGTTGGCGAGCAACATTTTCCCGCTCCAACGCCTGCAAGATGTTGTCGAAAGTAGCAATCGCCATCGGTGTGTAGAAGACGTCATACCGCTCAGCGCCACTCATCTTCTCGGCAATTTTCTCCGCTGCCGGTGCCGACGACGGAAACGCCAAGTCGAAGGAATCCAGATCCACATCCGTGGCCATCCGACGCGAACCCGCCGTCTTTACTTCCACCACATAGCCGTGAGAGGCAAGAGCCTTCTGGACCTCTTTGTCTTCGAAGAAGGGCTTCTTCTCAGAGCCAACAATCGCCTTGACGACGGTCTTTTCACCACCGAAGAAATCACGGTTTCCTCCGGAGCTGCCACCAGAAAAACCTGGGATACTACCGCCGCGACCGACATAGACTGCAACAGCCGCGATGACAATCAAAATGACTGCAAGAATTGCCCCCGGGCCCATGCACCCTTTCTTGCTACCACTCTGATTTTTATTTTTATCTCGTGAGCTGCGATTTCCACCGCTCGACCGCGTACTTTCCGCCATGAAATTATGGTAAGAGACCCGGCCAAACCTGGCAACAGATATAGAAATAATCAGTAATCTGCGTCACTTCGGGGGCACCCTGGCATTACTGGGTTACTGACGGCGGCGGGTCAATCCGAGTTACTGACTACGTTTATGACTGGCGGCGGCGGGTCGAGCCGAGTTACTGACTACGTTTATGACAAAAATGGCCTGAAAAATGGCCTGAAAGTGTCATAAACTTACACAGTTTCACATTTGCAGCCCGTATTCGCACGTGGAGCCCGTAATTTTTCGGGTTGCCAGTTACCGAGGTTGCCAGTTGTCGGGTCATCAGTTGTCGGGTTGCTGGTTTTTCTACTTTCTCCCCGGGCTGTAAAAAATCGGCGTGCGGTCGATTGACCGCACACCGATTAATTAGCCGCGTTAGCTGAGCTAGCAGGTTGCCAGCTTTGCCAGTTTTAGCCGCGAACCGGCTTTTCAGCCCACTGCTTTAGCTCAGTGTTCTTCTCGTCGACGCGAGCGAGCTGCTCTGCAACACGGACACCCGCAGTGCCGCCGCGAGTATCGCGGGAAGCGACAGCGCCGTCAATAGTAAGCACTTCACGGACCTTCGGAGTCAGTGCCGGGTGGACACCGGCGAGGTCCTCGTCGGAAAGCTCGTCCAGACCGATACCGCCCTTGGACTCTGCGATGCGGACACACTGGCCGGATGCCTCGTGAGCGTCGCGGAACGGTACGCCCTCGCGGACCAGCCACTCAGCCAAGTCCGTGGCCAGGGTGTAGCCCGCCGGAGCGAGCTCGCGCAGACGGTCTTCGTGGAAGGTCAGCGTTGCCACCAGGCCGGTCAGGGCCGGCAGCAGCAAGGTTAGCTGCTCAACCGAGTCCACCAAAGGCTCCTTGTCCTCCTGGAGGTCACGGTTGTAGGCCAGCGGCTGCGCTTTCAGCGTGGCCATAAGACCAGCGAGGTTACCGATCAGGCGACCGGTCTTACCGCGGGTCAGCTCTGCCACGTCCGGGTTCTTCTTCTGCGGCATGATGGAGGATCCAGTCGACCAGGCATCAGCCAGAGTGACGTAGCCGTACTCCGGGGTGGCCCAGTAGATAATTTCCTCTGCCAGGCGAGACATGTCCACAGCAATCTGGGCGAAGACAAAAGCCGCCTCAGAGGCGAAGTCACGCGAAGAAGTGCCGTCAATGGAGTTGTCCGTGGCAGAGTCGAAGCCGAGCTCCTCCGCGATGGCCTCCGGATCCAGGTGCAGCGAAGATCCCGCGAGCGCACCGGAACCGTACGGGGACACAGCCAGTCGACGGTCGAGATCGCGGATGCGGTCCAGATCGCGCAGCAGCGGATGCGCGTGAGCCAGCAACTGGTGGGCCAGCAATACCGGCTGCGCTGCCTGGGAGTGGGTCTTGCCCGGCATGATGGCATCCGGATGTGCCTTGGACTGAGCCACCAGGGCGGCAACCAGGTCAGTGACATCCAGTGCAACGCCGCGCACGGCATCGCGCAGCCACATGCGGAACAGAGTTGCCACCTGGTCATTACGGGAACGACCAGCGCGCAGGCGACCGCCGACCTCCGGGCCGACGCGATCAATCAGACCGCGCTCCATAGCACCGTGGACGTCCTCATCTGTCGGCTCTGGACCAAATTCGCCGGAGGCAACGTCGCGACCGAGCTGATCAAGGCCTTCGATCATGGTGTCAAAGTCGGCATCGCTGAGCAGCCCACGGGCATGCAGCACTCGGGCGTGAGCCTTGGACGCAAGAACGTCGTAAGGCGCGAGCACCCAGTCAAAATGGGTGGACTTGCTCAATGCGGCCATCGCCTCGGACGGGCCACCGGCAAAGCGGCCGCCCCACAGGGAGCCTTCGTTGGTACCGTGCTTTTCGACCATTGTCTTTTCCAATAGGCCTTTCGCTCTAGTCGCTCTGGAGAATCTTTACAGTTTGAAGTCGCGCTTTGCGGCCATCTTCGAGGACAGGCCGTGCAGCTCGACAAAACCGCGAGCCAGGGTCTGGTCGAAGGTGTCGCCCTCGTCGTAGGTAGCCAGGTTGAAGTCGTACAGCGAGGTGTTCGAACGACGACCGTTGACGTTGCAGTGACCTGCGTGCATGACCATGCGGATGTCACCGGAAACGCCCTTCTGGGACTCCTCGATGAAGGCATCCAGCGCGCGCTTCAGCGGCGAGAACCACAGGCCGTCGTAGACCAGGTTGGCCCACTCGCCCTCGACCTGGCGCTTGTAACGAGCCAGCTCACGCTCAACGGTGACGTCCTCGAGCGCTGCGTGTGCGGTCATGATGGCAATTGCGCCCGGAGCCTCGTAAATCTCGCGGGACTTAATGCCGACCAGGCGGTCTTCAACCATGTCCAGACGACCGATGCCCTGAGCACCAGCGCGGCGGTTCATCTCTTCGATGGCCTCAAGCACGGAAACCTTCTTGCCGTCGATGGCAGTCGGCTTACCGTCCTCGAAGGAGATGATGACCTCGTCCGGGGAGCTGAAGTTCAGGGTCGGATCCTCGGTGTACGCGTAGACATCCTTGGTCGGTGCGTTCCACAGGTCCTCCAGGTAGCCGGTCTCAATGGCACGACCGAAGAGGTTCTGGTCAATGGAGAACGGAGAGGACTTGGACTGCTCAATTGGCAGACCCTTCTCCTCAGCGAAGGCAATAGCCTTGTCACGGGTCCAAGCGAAGTCACGAGCCGGAGCAATAATCTTCAGATCCGGGGCGGTGTTGGCGAAACCAACCTCGAAACGGACCTGGTCATTGCCCTTACCGGTGCAGCCGTGTGCGACGTGAGTGCCACCGAACTCCTCTGCAGCCTTCGCCATGTGCTTAACAATTAGCGGGCGAGACAGTGCAGAAACCAGCGGGTACTGCTTCATGTAGAGACCATTGGCCTTAATGGTCGGCAGGCAGTACTCCTCGGCGAACTCGTCCTTAGCGTCGACAACGACAGCTTCGACAGCGCCGGCGTCCAGAGCGCGCTGACGCACGGACTCCATGTCCTCGCCGCCCTGTCCGACATCGATGGAAACTGCGACGACCTCGCCGTCGGTCATTTCCTTGAGGTACGGAATAGCAACGGTGGTGTCGAGGCCACCAGAGTAAGCAAGAATAACCCGGTTGGTCATAGGGTAAGCGCTCCTTTAATCGGTGCTTTAAAGCATTTCGTGGAATAGTTTACTGGTTCGTTCCGGCGGCTAGACGCTGGGCTAGGTCAGCGCCGGAAAGTGGTTCTCTAGCCAGGCACATTACGGTGTCATCTCCCGCAATTGTGCCAACGATTTCTTTGAGTCCCGCACGGTCAATCACACTGGCTAGATACTGTGCGGCTCCCGGTGGTGTACGCACAACCGCGATGGTGCCCGAATGATCAATAGAGACCAGCAGCTCGTCTAAAACGCGCCGCATCCTGGCCACTGCCCCGCTGGAGACAACGAGTGCATCTTCGACGATGGAATAACGCGAACCGTTGACTCCGTCGCGAATCTTTCGGGCGCCCAGCTCATCGAGGTCTCTGGACAACGTCGCCTGCGCAATCTCAATGCCTTCGTCGGCAAGCAGCTCGACGAGCTGAACCTGACTGGACACGTGATGCTGCGCCAACAGGTCAGCGATGCGCGTCTGCCGAGCTGTGCGAGAACCTGGTTGTGCTGCGGTCATGACCTTACTGCCTCTCCACCAGCCAGGTCAGCAACGCCTTCTGAGCGTGCATGCGGTTTTCCGCCTCGTCAAAGACTACCGACTGCGGGCCATCGATGACCTCGGCAGTAACTTCGTTGCCGCGGTATGCCGGCAGGCAGTGCAGGAAGATGGCATCCTCATTTGCCTTCGCCATCAGCTCAGCGTTGACCTGGTACGGCAGAAACGGAGTGCGACGATCCAGGCCGTCGTTCTCCTGCCCCATGCTGACCCAGGTATCGGTGATGACAACGTCGGCACCGGCAATGGCCTCATCGACGTCTGCGGTTACGGCCACGGCCGCACCGGTCTGCTCCGCGACCTTCTTGGCGCGGTCGACGTAGACCTGCTCCGGCTGGAAGTTCTCCGGTGCACAGATGGTGACGTCCAGCCCTGCGGTGGCGAAGCCTACTAGGTAGGAGTTGGCCATGTTGTTGGCACCATCGCCAAAGTAGACAGCCTTCTTGCCACGCAGTCCCGCCTGGCCTTCTTCCGGGCATTTGTGCTCGATGATGGTCTGCAGGTCAGCGAGAATCTGGCACGGGTGGAACTCGTCGGAAAGCGCGTTGACAATCGGCACCGTCGCGGTCTCAGACATGGCCTCCAGCCCTGACTGTGCGTAGGTACGCCAGACGATTGCCGAGACAAAACGGCTGAGCACAGCAGCGGTGTCCTGGTAGGTCTCACCCTTGCCCATCTGCGAGTTACCGGTTTCGACCACAATCGCGTTGCCGCCCAGAGCCGCAATGCCAGCGTCGAAGGAGAAACGGGTACGAGTCGACGTTTTGTCGAACAGCACCGCAACCGACTGTGGCCCCTCAAACGGCCGGCGGGAGTACGGCGCTGTCTTCAGCTCTGCAGCCAACTGCAGCACCTCAGCCTGCTCCTGTGGAGTCAGGTCATCATCGGCGAGAAAATGACGGAGCATCAGTTTCTAATTCCTTCCTTTGTTAGCGACAGCCTCGGCGGCGTCGTTCAGGCAGGCATCAATCAACTCGACGGCGCGGTTGACTTCCTCATCACTGAGGTTCAACGGAGGCACAATACGCAGCACATTCGCCTGCGGAGCGTTCAGAATGACACCACGCTCATAACCGGCGTTAACCGCTTCCTTCGCCAGGTTCTCGCACAGCACCAGTCCAAGCATGAAACCGCGACCACGCACGTGATCGACATGGCTTAACGACGCAAGCTTGCGAGCCAGCACCTTGCCCTTCTCAGTGACTCGGTTGAGCAGCTTTTCCTCTTCCAGCGTCTCGATGACGGCCAGGCCGGCAGCGGCACAGACCGGATTGCCACCAAAGGTGGTGCCGTGTGCACCAGGAGTGAACAGTTCCGCTGCGCGGCCGTTGGCGATGACAGCACCGAGCGGCAGGCCGCCGCCGAGGCCCTTGGCCAGCGTCATGACATCCGGCACGATGCCATCGTGCTGGTGGGCAAACCACTGGCCGGTACGACCAATGCCGGTCTGTACTTCGTCGACAATCATGAGGACGTCGAATCGCTTGGTCAGTTCGCGGACGGCAGCGAGGTACCCCTCTGGCGGTGCGACCACGCCGGTCTCACCCTGAATTGGTTCCAGAATCACCGCAGCGACACCCAACGGATCGGATTCGATGGTCTTGGTGAGGAAGTCAATGTCACCGTAGGGCACGAACTCGACTCCACCCGGCATCGGTTCGAACGGGGTGCGCTTGTCCGGCTGACCGGTCATGGCAAGTGCGCCCATGGTACGGCCGTGGAACCCGTGGTGGGTAGCGATAATGCGATTGCGCCCAGTCAACCGCGCCAGCTTGAACGCGGCCTCATTGGCCTCGGTGCCGGAATTGCAGAACATAATCCGGGTGTCATCAGTGTCCCAGCCAGTGAGCTCAATGAGCTTCTCGCCCAGTGCCAACGGTGGCTCAGAGGCGAAAATGTTGGACACGTGCCCCATCGTGGAAATCTGCTTGGACACAGCTTCCACGATGGCCGGATGTGCGTGACCCAACGCGTTGACTGCAATACCGGCGAGCAGGTCCAGGTATTCCTTGCCCTCGGAATCCGTGACAATAGCGCCCTTACCCTGCACAAGCTCAATGCGCGGCGTGCCGTAATTGTTCATCATCGTGTGTTGCCACTGCTGCTTGAAGTCGCTCATGCCGTCTTTCGACCTGCCTAACGTGTGTAGCTAAATTCTTGTCAGTCTTTTCTGCCTTATCCGGGCTCTACCATTGTGCCGATACCGCCGGAAGTCATCAGCTCCAGCAGCACCGAGTGTGGCTGGCGGCCGTCGATAACGTGGGCTGCAGGCACTCCCCGATCTACTGCGTTCAGGCAGGACTCCATCTTCGGAATCATTCCGGAATCCAGCGTCGGAAGGATTTCTCGCAGATGCGAAGTGGAAATCTTCGACACCAGCGAATCGCGGTTCGGCCAATCCGTGTAGAGACCCTCGACATTAGTCAGAATCACCAAACGATTCGCGTTAATTGCCGACGCCAGTGCACCTGCTGCCGTGTCGGCGTTGATGTTGTAGACCTCTTTGCCATCAGCGGACGGCGCAATCGTAGAGACCACCGGAATACGTCCGGCATCAATCAGGTCCAATAGCGTTTCCGAGTGCACCTCGGTGATATTGCCAACCAGCCCGATATCTGTCTCCTTGCCACCGACATTTACCGTGCGTCGGGTACCAGTGAACAGGCCGCCATCCTCACCAGAGGTACCCACTGCATAGGGGCCGTAGGCGTTGATGAGGTTCACCAGTTCGCGGCCGACCTGCCCGAAGAGCACCATGCGGACAATTTCCATGACCTCCGGAGTCGTGACACGGAAACCGCCTCGGAACTCTCCTTCCAGCCCCAGGCGCTTGAGCATCGACGAAATCTGGGGGCCGCCACCGTGGACAACCACCGGCTTCACACCCACGGTGCGCAGGAAAACCATGTCCTGCGCGAAGGCTTTCTTCAGTTTCAGGTCGGTCATCGCGTTACCGCCGTACTTGACCACCACAATCTTGTCGCGGTGGTGCTGCAGCCACGGCAGTGCTTCCGCCAGCACATGTGCCCGCTGTTCGAAGGACAGCCCTTCGGTCAACTGGTGAACCATTGCAGAGTCTCCTCAAAACCTTTACGACGAATATGCCGAGTTGATGTGAACGTAGTCGTGGGAAAGGTCAGTCGTACGAATCGTGGCCTCTTCCGGATTACCAGTACCGAGGTCAACCTCAACGGCGATGTCCTTGCCGGAGAGATCCACTTCACGGGCATCTGGCGTGCCACCGGTATCGCGACAGACTACATGGCCGTTGAAGGAAACAGTGATGTGCTCCGGATCCATATCCACCGGTGCAGTGCCGACAGCCGCCAGCACACGACCCCAGTTCGGGTCCGAACCGAACATCGCACACTTGAAGAGGTTGTCGCGGCCGATAATTCGAGCAGCTACCAGAGCATCTTCCGCGCCACCGGTGCCACGCACGGTCACGGACACACGCTTGGTCACGCCTTCGGCGTCCGACTGCATCTGGCGCGCGATGGAATCACACACACTGAGCACTGCCTGGTCGAGCTCCTCCTGCGAGGGCTTCACACCAGAGGCACCGTTGGCCAAAATGATGACGGTGTCATTGGTGGATGTGGAGCCATCAATATCTAGGCGGTTAAACGTAACCTCGCTCGCCTTGGCAATAGCCTCGTGCGCCATTTCTGCGCTTACCGACGCATCCGTCGTAATCACACCGAGCATCGTGGCCATCGACGGGCTAATCATGCCAACACCCTTGCCCATAGCGCCGACAGTGAATCCGTCACCATGCGCAACGGCCTGCTTTGCCACCAAGTCAGTGGTCAAGATGGCTTCTGCTGCAGCCGTACCTGCGGCGGCATCGCTGCCCAGATTCTCACAAAGCTTCGGCACACCTGCCAGAACAATGTCCATCGGCAGCCGGTCACCAATCAAGCCGGTGGAGCAGGTACCAATCTCGGTAACATCGACGCCGAGCTCATCTGCGACCTTCTGACAGACTTCGAGGGCGTCGGAAATACCCGGCTGACCATTGCAGGCGTTGGCATTGCCCGAGTTCAGCACCACAGCGGACAGCTTGCCGTCAGCGATGTGCTTCTTGGATACCGTCACCGGCGCAGCCTGGACACGGTTGGTAGTAAAGACAGCCGCAGCAGTCTTCTCCGGCCCCTGGTTTACGATGAGCGCCATGTCCGGGTTTCCGCTGACCTTGATGCCTGCAATGACACCACTGGCCACGAACCCCTGAGGTGCACATACGCCGCCTTCGTCACCAGCGACGTTGACGAGACCTTCTTTTTCTTCCTTCATCATGGGGCAACTCCTACCAATGGAAGTCCTGCAGTTTCATTCTGTCCAGTAACCAAATTCATGCACTGAACTGCGGCACCACCGGTGCCCTTTGTCAGATTGTCAATCGCCGAGGTCAGCACCAGACGCTTGGCGCGTTCATCTACCTCAACCTGAATCTGAACCAAGTTAGAGCCAATTACCGACTGCGTCTGCGGCTGCAGCCCTTCGGCCAACACCTGCACAAACGGCTCACCCTTGTAGAACTCGAGGTAGGCCTCCCGTGCGGTTGCCTCCGTCACCCCGTCGACAAGCGGAGCGGTGATGGTGGTGAGAATGCCGCGCGACGTCGGAGCGAGCACCGGCGTGAAGCTGACGGTGAGAGCCTCTGCGTACGGCTTGAGGTTTTGTAGGAACTCTGCGGTGTGGCGGTGCTTGCCCGCAGTGTTGTAGGCGCGGAGATTGCCCATAACCTCGGACCCGAGCAGGGGCACAGCTGCCTTCTTGCCCGCACCGGAGGTACCGGTGACGGAAACAACGGACAGATCCGGCTTGACCAGACCCTTTGCAACTGCCGGCAGTGCCGTAATGGTACCGCCAGTGGGGAAACAACCCGGCACAGCAATACGCTTGGAAGCAGCCACTACTTCCCTGTTGCCCGGCAGCTCCGGAATACCGTAAGTCCAGGTACCGGCGTGCTCCGAGCCGTAGTAGTGCTCCCACTCATCGGCATCCTGCAGGCGGAAATCCGCGCCGCAGTCAATAATCACCGTGTCATCGCCCAACTGCTCTGCAATCGCAGCCGAATGACCGTGGGGCAGGCCGAGGAACACCACGTCATGCCCGGCAAGTGTGTCACCATTAGTCGGCTCAATACGACGATCAGCCAAAGGTGCCACATGAGGCATAATGTCGCCCACACGGGCACCCGCGTTGGATGCTCCCGTTAGTGCGCCGATGGTCAGTTCGCCGGAAAGATACGCCGGGTGCGACAACAGGAGGCGGAGGATCTCTCCTCCTGCGTAACCGGTCGCACCGGCAATGGCAACGGAAATACTCATGCCAAACATTCAACACTTTTATTCACTGCGTTGCAAGATATTCATAGAATTCGTTGCCAAAGTGCTGGGATTCTATCGATGTGACGTGAGTGACTTATGAATATAACGCCGTCGTCGGTACATACATCGCGTTCGTCGAGCACGGCAGATTACTCAACGAACGCGACGCTTGGCTCCTGGCTCATCACGCCATCTGCCCACTGCGCCACCGATGACGTCGTGGTGTAAAGATAGTAACCCGACTCCTCCGGTGCGACGCTGCCATCAAAAGCCACCGCGCCCGAGAACACCGCCGCTAGCTGGCCGTCGATAAAAAGCGGTCCGCCCGAATCGCCCACCTGCAACGCCGCGGGGCGCTCCATGCGCGCCAACACCGAGTCTTCCCGCACGCATTGTTGATACTTCACTGGACACATCGAAGCGGTGACGGTCGCCGACGGCAGCGTGCCATCCGCAACATCGCCGAGCAGCGATCGCCCATAGACCGTGCCTGCCGTTTCTTGCTCCGAAAACGCTTGACGACGTTCCATTGCGGGATACCCCGGAAGAGCTGCGTCGCCCGCAAGGTGAACAAGCGCTACGTCACCGGTGGGCGCAATTTCCCAGCTATCGATAGGAACACGCCGGGCATCCGGGCCGAATCCGACCTCGACTTCCCCAACCTGCTGCGGGACATCACGCACGCAGTGGGCTGCGGTCATTACCCACTGCGGGGCGACTGCAGTTCCTGTGCAAAAGTTTCCGGTATGGGGACTGGTCTGGACCATGATCGCCACCACGGAGTCCGCCGCCACACTAGGCGCAGCAACCTCCCCGCCAACCAGCGCAGCCGCACTCGGCACGCCGGTGAGCAATAGACCTGCCGTGACAGCAGCTGCCGCCACAGTCGTCGCAGGCTTCGCGCTGCTCACCGCGCACGCCCCAACGCGCTGCTCTCGCGCCTCTGCGCTATCCAGCCTGTTGTCGCGGTGCCGCAAGTTGCCAATCATGGGTATCTCTCCCCGGGGTCTCCCCTTTTAGCCGCGCAGCTGAGCGCCGTGACGGGTAGTGGCCAGCCCAATGGCCGCCTCGCGAGCTGCGGAAGCTTCCTCTTCCTTCAGCGTACGGTCCGGCGCTCGGAAACGCAGGGAGTACGCCAGTGAGCGAACGCCTTCGCCCATCTGCTCGGAACGGTAAACATCGAAGATACGAATGGATTCGAGGAGCTCACCAGCACCCTCCACCAGAGTCTTCTCCACCTCTGCGGCGGAGACCTCATCGCTGACAACAAGCGCGACGTCCTGGTGGACAGCCGGGAACGGGCTGAGTACCGGCGCCGGCAGATGCTCAGTAACTGGCAACGCATCGAGATTAATCTCCATCGCGCAGGTGCGCTCCGGCAGACCAGCATCCTTGCATACCTTCGGGTGCAGCTCACCGGCGTGGCCGACGACGTGACCGTCGACAAGCAGCTCAGCGCAGCGGCCCGGGTGCCACGGCAGCACCTCAGCATTGCGGATCTCCAGCTCGACATTGGCAGCGCGGGCAACAATGCGCGCGGCTTCGATGGCGTCCGCGACGGTGTACGCGGCCTCGTCACCCCACGGGCTATCCAGGCGGATACGACCGCAGGCGACAGTGGCGACGTGCAGCGGCTGCTCCGGCAGCGACTCCAGCAGCTCGGCGCGCTCGGCCTCGCTCGGCAGACCCGCGGTAGACGGCATCGGCGAGACACCGTTACCGCGCTCGATGGAAACCTGCTCCACACCGTAGAGCGACAGGTCGACCTGGCCGCGAGCAACATTGCGCTTCAGCGATTCAAGCATGGACGGCAGTAGAGTCGTGCCCAGCTGAGCGTGGTCGGACTCCAACGGGTTGATGACCTTGACGGTGTTACGACGCGGGTCATCAGCGTCCAGGCCCCAGACGTCGAAGACATCGTTGGCAATGAACGGTGTCGGCAGAATCTCCAGGTAGCCATTGTGAGCCAGCGCGTGACCGACGAAGCGGCGACGCAGCTGACGCTCAGTCAGACCGCGACCGGCCGGGGCGATTGGGAGGATAACCGGAATGTCTTCCAGACCTTCCAGACGCAGGATTTCCTCAACCAGGTCAGCGGACATGGTCAGGTCCGAGCGCCAGGTCGGCGGAGTGACAGCCAGGCGGTCACCGTTGTCGACGACCTCGCAACCGACCTCGCGCAGGCGTCCAATGACGGTCTCACGCGGGTAATCAACGCCCGCAACTTCGCTGGCGCGGTTGACGGCAAAGTCAATAGTCGGCATGGCGGCAACCTCACCGAGCAGGGTGCGACCAGTGTCGATAGTGCCGCCGGCGATGTCAGCGAGCAGCTGGCAGGCCAGATCCAAAGCCGGCTCGACCAGAGCGGTGTCCACGCCGCGCTCGAAACGTCGTGAAGCCTCAGAGCTCAGCTTGTGGCGGCGACCACTGCGGAAGACGTGCAGCGGCGACCAGTTGGCGGCCTCGAAGACAACATCGGTGGTGTCGTCGGCGATCTCGGAGGTGAGACCACCCATGATGCCGGCTAGCGACTGAATACCGTTGTCGTCGCAGATGACAACGTCCGCCGGGTCGAGCTTGCGGTCCACGTGGTCGAGAGTGGTCAGAGTCTCGCCGGCCTTAGCGTTGCGGATGTGCAGGCCACCAGCGATCTTGGAACCGTCGAAAGCGTGCATCGGCTGACCGAGCAGTAGCATCACATAGTTGGTGACGTCCGTGGCCACGTTGACCGGACGCTGACCAGCCAGCAGCAGGCGGCGACGCATCCACCACGGGGTCTCGGCGTTCGGGTCGATGCCGGTGACTCGGCGCAGACCAAAGCGGCGGGTGTCGGTGTCCTCGTCGATAGTGACGTTCAGGACCTCACCTTCGACCGGCAGCTCGTTGACCTTGGCTGGATCGGCGAAGTCGAGGTTGAAGGCGGAGCAGATCTCGCGGCCCAGACCGCGGGCCGACAGCGCGTAACCGCGGTCCGGGGTGATGTTGACCTCGAACTTCTCGTCATCGAGACCGATGAATTCCTTAGCGCACGAACCCAGCTCAGCTGGGGCCGACGGCAGCGTCAGAATACCGGCGGAGGAATCGGTCATACCCAGCTCAGCTTCGGAGCAGAGCATGCCGTTGGAAACCTTGCCGTAAGTCTTCCGTGCGGAAATCTCGAACCCACCCGGCAGCACGCAGCCCGGCAGCGCGACGATAACAATGGAGCCCTCTTCGAAGTTGCGGGCACCACAGATGATCTCCTGCAGCTCGCCGGTGCCATTGGCATCACCGACATTGACCTGACAGAAGCGAATTGGCTTCTTAAAGCCCTCGAGCTCCTCAATGTGGTCGACGCGACCGAAAACCAGCGGCCCCTCGACCTTCTCCAGCGGCTCGTGCCCCTCGGTTTCAAAACCAACGCGGACAAAGCCCTCATCCAACTCGTCCGGGGTAACGGACCAGTCCGGGTTGATGGTGTTCTCTGGGCCGCGAACGATTTCAGTGACCCACGACTGTGGAATGAACATGTAAGTAAAACTCCTATCTGTAGGTCAGTGAATTAGCCGCGGATACCGAACGGCTGCGTGAAGCGGACGTCGCCTTCGACCATGTCGCGCATGTCAGTCAGGCCATTGCGGAACTGCAGGGTGCGCTCCAGGCCCATGCCGAACGCGAAGCCCGAGTACACCTCCGGGTCAATGCCAGAGGCCCGCAGCACGTTCGGGTTGACCATGCCGCAGCCACCCCACTCGATCCAGCCTGCGCCGCCCTTCTTATTCGGGAACCAGACGTCAACCTCAGCGGACGGTTCAGTGAACGGGAAGTAGTTGGTGCGCATGCGGGTCTTGGTCTCCGGACCGAACAGCGCCTTTGCCATGTGATCCAGCGTGCCGCGCAGGTGCCCCATGGTCAGCCCCTTGTCCACAGCGAGTCCCTCCACCTGGTGGAAGACCGGGGTGTGGGTGGCGTCGAGCTCATCGGTGCGGAAGGTACGGCCCGGGCAGATAACGTAAATCGGCAGGTCACGTGACTGCAGAGTGCGAACCTGGACCGGCGAGGTGTGCGTACGCAGCACCTGCTTGGATCCTTCCGGCGCAATGTGGAAAGTATCCTGCAGAGTACGAGCCGGGTGATCCGGCAGGAAATTCAGCGCGTCAAAGTTGAAGTACTCGGCTTCGACCTCTGGGCCCTCGGCGACTTCCCAGCCCATGCCCACAAAGATGTCACCAATCTGCTCGGACAGGATGGTAATTGGGTGCATACCGCCACGCTGGCCTCGCGTGGTGTCCACCGACACGTCGATACGCTCCGCGACCAGACGACGCGCGTTTTCCTCTTCCTCCAGCACCGCAAGTCGCTCAGCATAGTGCTTTTCGACGGCTCCGCGAACAACATTTACGCGACGACCAGCATCCTTGCGCTCAGCCTTCGGAATGGAGCCCAGCGCGCGGCGAGCCTGCGGAATGTAGCCTTCATCCCCCAAGTGCTCACGGCGGGCGGCAGAAAGCTCATCCAGGTTGCCGGCAGCATCAAAGGCATCCGTGGCCTTCTGCGCAGCCGCCTGGAGGGCGTCCTCGGAAAGATCGATAGGATTTGGCGAATCGCTCACGTGTCAACCACTTCTATATAGGACTATCAGTTCTTGTGATGGAACAATCATAGTCGAGGATAACTGCACACGTGCACGCGCCTCACCATCGAGGTTTCCTACTTACCCCGAACCGTCTCCCACAGGCACATGGCCGCTGCGGTGGCGAGGTTCAACGACTCCGCCTCGCCCTTAATCGGGATGGCCACACTCGCCCCCGCCGAGGCCGTAATCTCCTCCGACAGGCCATGTGCTTCGTTGCCAAAAAGCCAGGCGACGGGACCGTCGGGAAGCGCATCAACGCCGAGTGTGAGAGCGCCATCCATCGCCGTGGCGAGGGTGGCAAAGCCCGCTTCCCTGACTCTCTCCACAACGACATCGATATCGCGCTCGCGTGCGACCGGTGTATGGAAAACAGACCCCGCAGAGGAACGCACGGCCTTCGAGTTCAAAGGGTCAACCGAATCGCCAGCAAGGATAACCGCGCCAGCTCCGAGAGCATCAGTCATACGCACAATCGTGCCGACATTACCCGGGTCATTGCACTCCACCGGAATCACCAAACAGCCGGACTGCTTTCCAACCTCAATGGCCTCTTCCAACGAAGTGGACACCGCACCTGTGTCGCAGACGGCGAAGAGTCCGGTGGTGGTGACAGTTTCGCTCAAAGAGCGGGCGGCGGAGTCGTCGATAAGCGAAACAGACTTACGCTGCGTCCCAGATTCGAGATACCCCGTGAGCAGCTCTCGGAACTGCTCGGCGGCGGCAGCGGTGACGAAGATTTCCACGACAGCCTCTGCGCGGATAGCTGCATCGACGGAATTGAAGCCTTCGATGAGGAAGCGACCGGCCTTCTTCCGCTTGGCCGCACGGTGGAGCTGAATAGCCGCCGAGACTCGCGGAGTGCGAGGAGTAAACGGCTCGTCGTTGAAGTACAGCGCAGAGTTCATAGTGATTAATCCTAGTGATGCGGCTCGGGATTCATAACCGCCAGCAAGCCAGTGCGGATACGAAAAACCACCGCCGAGGTTATTCGTTAACCCAATCGACGGTGGTTTTTCAAAGATGTTGGCAGGCGCACTGCCAGTAAGCAGGCGCTTGCCGACGCTACGTACGAGTTACCTCGTAGCTGCTTTACTTAGCAGCAGGAGCGTTGACGTCCTCCGGCAGAGCGTCCTTAGCGACCTTGACCAGAGCAGCGAATGCCTGCGGGTCGTTGACAGCCATCTCAGCCAGGTTCTTACGGTCAACCTCAACGCCAGCCAGGTTCAGGCCCTGGACGAAGCGGTTGTAGGTGATGTCGTTAGCGCGGGCAGCAGCGTTGATGCGCTGAATCCACAGACGACGGAACTGACCCTTACGGTGGCGGCGATCGCGGAACTCGTAGGTCTTGGAGTGGAGCATCTGCTCCTTGGCCTTGCGGTACAGGCGGGAGCGCTGACCACGGTAGCCCTTTGCGGAATCGAGAACTTCGCGACGCTTCTTCTTAGCGTTAACAGACCGCTTCACACGTGCCACGGTGATACTTCCTTTTCGTTGTCTTTAAGAACTAGTGAAATTAAGAGGGCGATTGCCCCTGGGACGAGGCTTGAAAAATTAAGCCTTGCCCAGCAGACGCTTGACGCGCTTGACGTCCGACTTAGCAACGTCCGTGGTGCCCTTCAGGCGACGGGTACGAGTGGACGGCTTGCCCTCCAGGAGGTGGCGGCGGTTAGCCTGCTCGCGGCGCAGCTTGCCGGAACCGGTAACCTTGATGCGCTTTGCGGTGCCCTTGTGGGTCTTCTGCTTCATGTTAAAACTCTCCCCTACCGATCTTTGACGCTCGTGGCGCAAAAATCTCGTTTACAACCATTTCTGGTCAGGTCGGTTACTTCTTACCCTTATTCCGAACCGGCCCCAGGACCATAGTCATGTTGCGACCGTCCTGCTTCGGGCGAGACTCGACAATGCCGTACTCTTCGACATCGGCGGCCAGACGCTCCAACAGGCGGAATCCCAGTTCTGGACGAGACTGTTCACGGCCACGGAACATAATCGTGACCTTGACCTTCGAACCCTTCTCCAAGAAACGAACAACGTTGTTCTTCTTGGTTTCGTAGTCGTGGTCATCAATCTTCGGACGGAACTTCTGCTCCTTGACCACAGTCTGCTGCTGGTTCTTTCGAGCCTCGCGTGCCTTCTGGGCTTGTTCGTACTTGAACTTGCCGTAGTCCATAATCTTGGCGACCGGCGGCTTTGCTCGCGGAGCAACCTCAACCAGGTCAAGGTCTGCTTCGTAAGCGAGCTTGAGTGCGTCACCGGTGCGGACAACGCCCACCTGCTCACCATTCGGTCCTACAAGGCGGACTTCCGGTACTCGAATATCCTCGTTAATACGAGCTTCAGCGCTGATGTGGCCTCCTAGGTTGAACCTGAACAATCTTCGTTTCAAACCGCGATAGCAAGCGGGAAAGGAAGAAAAGCCACGCGTCTACAGCGGATTACTACACACTGTATAAGGACGCCTTCCAATCGTGCGATGTGACATCACCGATTAGGGTGGACCCCGGCGCTACCGTAATTCTTTGGCGCACCCAGGGTGGGACTTAAATCCTCTTCGCTGCCGAATGCAACTAAATGCTCCCCGAAGGCAGCAAGAAGCATCACATTCTGGCGGTCGTAGACGAGATGTTAACACAAGCGTTCTCGCATACCAAAACCGACTCTTACGCCAGGTTATTCACCATCAGCCCCCGGCGCACTACCGAGCGTTAAAAAGCGCAATCGGAATTGTAATCAGATTGGTAGATTCTCTCCATAGTTTTTAGGTCAAACACGATTAAAGTCGTCACCATGAATACTGGCTCCAACGGCTTTGGCCCTAAAACCGAGAACTCCAACCCTAATCAGCATTCCGCCCGATACGGCAAGCCCCCGACCCGAGATTTTGTCCTGACCGGCGACTCCGTCTCAGAGCTTTCCCATGCTCTGGCAGATTTGGAGGCCAGCTCGCTTCGGCTGGCTCGGCTCACCCGAACTTGGCAGGTGCGCCTTTCGCAGGCAAGCGGGCAAGCGCCGACTGCACCGAGCGCGCCTCAAACTACGGGAACGGAGTTTGCGTCGGCACCTCAAGGGGGGCACATCGACACAATCCGCAACCACCGCCAGCGCCCCGTCCACCACTAGAGCAGACACCGCCTCCCCGTTGGGAACCGCAGGCTGAGCAGACACTGACCACACCGCAGTATCCCCAGCAGTCTCAGCAGATGCAGGTGCCACCACCGCCAACGCAAGCTGACTGGCGGAACCAACCAGCTCCCCTGCCACAGAGCGACGCAACTGCGCAGCCGATGTTCGGCTTCCCCTCTGCCCACCAATGGCGGCGGGATTCGAAGTCGCCACAGTCTTCTCCCTCGCCACAGTCTTCTCCCACAGACTCCACCTCGCCACCGAAGCTGCCAGAGGCACCGCGCGAACCTCGCGAGCCCTGGTGGCGCAACGAGAAGGCAATCATCAGAATCATCGCCATCTTCGGTGGTCTCATCACCGCTGCCGGTATCGCGTTTTTCGTCGCGGTCGCAATCCAATCCGGCCTGATTGGACCAGCCGGTCGTGTGATCCTGGCTTACTTGTTGGCCGCCGTGCTCGCGGTCGCGGCTGTGCGAGCGCACCGTCGTCAAGCACCGCCTGCTGGTGTGACGGCGCTGATTGCGACATCACTAGCCGCTGCGCACCTGACAACGATGTCGATGTCCTACCTCCTCGACTGGATTCCGGTGGCAGCGACGCTGGTCATCATGTTGCCTTTCGCCGCAGTCGGTCTATACGGCGCGCGGTGGACGAAGTCGAGTGCAACCGCGGCGTGGACAATCACAATCAACACCGGATTAATGCTGTGGGCGACGATCGGCCTCAACTTCCACGCCCGCCCGCTGAGCTCCTCGCTCGCGCAAATCACCCTTCAACTGATGGTCATCGCCGCTATCGTCTGCCTCCTGAACGTCCCCTTCCGGAAGTACGTAGTCGCATTCCTGCTCGGCGCAAACGTTCTCATCGGCGTAATCACGACCAACAATGCACTGGTGATGCCCGCAATCGCCGCACTCACCATTGCCCTTTTCGCGTTTGCCCAGTTCGGCCCGCTGGCGTTGGCTCGCCAACTCACTCCCGAGCTTGACGACGAGCCTTCGGAAACCAGCACCTGGGAAGACGATCTGGTCACCATCACGTCAGTAGTTGCCTTCTCGACTCCGGTTGTAGCTGCAGTCCCAACGGTCAACGCCACACAGTCCACCTCCAGCCTCTGGTTGCTGCTCTACGGCGGATTCGTGCTGTTCATCGCAATTGCTGCAGTATTCCTTTGGAACCGTGCCATCTTCCGCTATCTCGCCCCAATGGCCTTAGCCACGGCAATTCTGCCCTGGCTAGCGCTCGCGGTGGCAGGCCCGGAAAGGAGCTCAGGAGCCGATACTGGACCCCACTCTTGGGGTCTCATCCCAATCTCTATCGGTGCCGCGCTCTTTGTCTGGGCGCTGGCCACAGCATCGAAGCACGGCGCGATTGGCGCACGACTACAGGCTCCTGAACCAACCCGGGATGCCGTGGCACCATATACAAAGATTGCGGCACTGACCTGGCTGCTCGGCGCAACGGTAGTACACCTCTACATCCTGCCCGCAGCATTGAATGCCGGTGCTGCGGACGACTACTCGGCAACGTGGGCAGAAATGCTTTCGCTATTGTTCCTGCTGTGCGCCGACGTCGGCCTGGCCGTGACGGCAGCGAGGTCGCAGCTACCGCCAGCTTTTGCACTGATTGGCCTGGCTGCACTGGGTATGCCATTTATCGTGCTGCTCACGACTATTGGCGTGAGCTTCAACGCTGCACACATGTTGTTGAGTATTTTCTGGGCCACGATTGCCGGCATGCTGGTGCTATCGAAGAGGTTCCACCACATTCCGGCGCGACTGGCAGCGGGTTTAACGATTGCGGCGCTGTCTATCGTCAAGCTGATCTTCTACGACATGGCAACGCTCGATGGCGTTATCCGCGCCTTGGCGTTCCTCGGCTGTGGCCTGATTCTGCTGGCCATGGCGGTCTCCGGGGCGAAGCAGAAGAGTGCCGAGGAGCCGGCGGCACCGGACCGTGACGGCACCGCCAGCAATACTGACGCTGCCGGCGCGAGCGGCGCAGCAGATGCCGACCCCGCTGCTGACAGAATGGAAGGCATCACCCGCACCGACGGTCCTGAGATCTCCGACGGAAACGACCCGACTACCTAAGCTACTTAAGCAGCGGCTTCAGGTACTGCCCGGTGTGGGAGCCGGAACAGTTCGCGACATCCTCCGGCGTGCCCTCTACAACCACGGTGCCACCGCCGGAGCCGCCTTCCGGCCCCATGTCGATGATCCAATCCGCAGACTTGATGACATCCAAATTGTGCTCAATGACAATGACGGTGTTGCCCTTGTCCACCAGGCCCTGCAACACCAACATGAGCTTGCGGATGTCCTCAAAATGCAGCCCCGTGGTCGGCTCATCCAAGATGTAGACCGTCCGGCCATTGGAGCGCTTCTGCAGCTCACTGGCCAGCTTTACACGCTGAGCCTCACCGCCCGAGAGTGTGGTTGCCGCCTGCCCGAGACGGACATAGCCCAGGCCGACGTCGACAAGCGTATTGAGATAACGCGCAATCGACTGAATCGGCTCGAAGAACTCCGCTGCCTCGGAGATGGGCATGTCCAGAACCTCAGCGATGGTCTTGCCCTTGTAACGAACCTCCAGCGTTTCGCGGTTGTAGCGCGCGCCGTGGCAAACCTCGCAAGGCACATAGACGTCCGGCAGGAAGTTCATCTCAATCTTGATGGTGCCGTCGCCCTTACACGCCTCACAGCGGCCGCCCTTGACGTTGAAGCTGAATCGACCGGGCTTATAGCCACGAACCTTGGCCTCTTGCGTCTCGGCGAAGAGGTTGCGGATCTTGTCGAACACACCGGTGTACGTCGCTGGGTTGGAACGCGGGGTGCGACCAATCGGCGACTGATCAACTTGCACCAGCTTGTCCAGCTGATCCAACCCCTCCACGCGGCTGTGTCGACCCGGCACCTGACGAGCGCCGTTGAGCTCGTTGCTCATCACCTTGGCCAGGATTTCGTTGACCAAGGTGGACTTGCCGGACCCGGAAACACCCGTAACGCAGGTCAACACGCCGAGGGGGAACTTCACGTCAATCTTCTTCAGGTTGTTTTCGCGAGCGCCCTTGACCGTCACCATGCGCGACTTATCAATCGCACGACGGTTCTCCGGCACCGCCAATACCCGACGACCCGAGAGATACGCACCTGTCAGTGATTCCTCGCAGTCAACGATGCCAGACGGTTCACCCTGGTAGACGATTTGTCCACCGTATTCACCGGCCTTTGGCCCAATGTCGACCAGCCAATCGGCCTCGCGAATCGTGTCCTCATCATGCTCGACCACAATCAGGGTATTGCCCAGGTCGCGCAGGTTTTTCAGAGTCTTGATTAGACGGTTGTTATCACGCTGGTGAAGACCAATCGAGGGCTCATCCAAGACGTAGAGCACGCCAGCGAGCCCCGAACCAATCTGTGTGGCCAGACGAATTCGCTGCGCTTCACCACCGGACAGCGTGCCTGCCGAACGAGACAGGGACAGATAATCCAGGCCAACGTCAAGCAGGAACTTCAGACGAGCCTGCACCTCACGCAGAACACGCCCGGCAATCATTTCCTCGCGCTTGCCCAGAGTCAGCGAATTCAGGAATGCTGAGCCATCGTGAACCGATAGCTCTGTCAGCTCGGCAATATTCTTCTGCCCGAACTCCGCCGAATCCAACGTCACCGAAAGAATCTCCGGACGCAAACGAGTACCGCTACATGCCGGGCACGGCACCTCACGCATGTACCCCTGGAAACGCTCCTTCTGAGAGTCGCTCTCCGCCTGTGACAGCTTGCGGTGCAGGTACGGCATCACGCCTTCGAAAGGTGCGGTGTACTGGCGAGTGCGGCCATACCGATTGCGGTAACGCACCGTGACCTTGTGGCTGGAACCATGCAGCAGGGCCTTGCGCTGCGGCGCTGTAAGTTCCTCAAAAGGCGTGGTCGGGTCGAAGCTCATCTCGGTGGCGAGCCCCTCGACCAGTTTTTCAAAGTACTTCTTGTTCAGCGTCTGCCGCCATGGCGCAATCGCCTCAATCGTCGGCAGCGACGGATCTGGAATCACCAGGTCCGTGTCCACCTCCAGCTTGGTGCCGATACCGTCACACTCCGGGCACGCACCATACGGCGAGTTAAAGGAAAACGACCGTGGCTCCAACTCATCGATAGCAATACGGTGCCCATTCGGGCAGGCCATCTTCTCCGAGAACCGCTGAGTTCGACGCGGGTCGTCCGCCTCTAGCCCGACGGCGTCGATGACCACGACGCCGTCGGCAAGCAGAAGCGCCGTTTCGACGGAATCGGTGAGCCTGCGCTGCTGCGACTCCTTCACCTGGAGACGGTCAATGACCACGTCAATGTCATGCTTGACCTGCTTCTTCAGCTTCGGCGGATCCGTCAGACGGTGCATTTCACCATCGACGATGACACGCGCGTATCCCTCGGATGCGAGGCGTTCAAACAGGTCGACGAACTCACCCTTGCGCGTGCGCACGACAGGTGCCAGGACCTGGAATTTGGTGCCCTCCGGCATCTCCATGACCTGATCGACAATCTGCTGCGGGGTCTGCGAGGAGATTACTTCCCCACAGGTCGGACAGTGCGGCGTACCTGTACGCGCAAAGAGAAGACGCAGGTAGTCATACACTTCTGTAATCGTGCCGACCGTAGAGCGCGGGTTGCGGTTCGTCGACTTCTGGTCAATCGACACCGCCGGCGAAAGCCCCTCAATCATCTCCACATCGGGCTTTTCCATCTGCCCCAGGAACATGCGCGCATAGGAGCTCAGCGACTCCACATAGCGGCGCTGGCCCTCGGCGAAAATTGTGTCAAATGCCAGTGACGATTTACCCGAACCCGACAGACCGGTGAAAACCACCATCTTGTCTCTGGGCAAATCGATGTCAACACCCTGCAGATTATGCTCACGGGCGCCTCTGACCACTAGACGTTCAGCCACAGTGGGAAACCTCAATTCGTCGACGATTTACTGCCGACCAGTCTACAGGCCATAGCCAATTTTTCGCACATGTGTTCAGGAACTCGACGTTGAGCGGCGTTCCTAGCGCAGCGACCGGCACCTCATTACCCTGGGGCGCATGAACGACGACATTACAATCAGCCCCTACTCCAACTCGCCGAGCACGCGCGGCGTTGAGCGCATTGACTACGGCAATGTCACGATTTATAAGACCTCCGTCGGACCGATGGACAACAACGTCTACCTTTTGGTCGACTCCCGCGAGCCCGACAATTCCCTACTTATCGACGCCGCCACCGACGCCGACCACCTAATCCGCCTGGTTGAGCACGTCGGCGCGCAGGTCCGCACGATTGTCACCACGCACTCCCACGGCGATCACGTTCAGGCGCTCGGCGAGCTCCTGCAGTCATTCCCGGCCCGCCACATCACGTCCAGCCTCGACGCTGCCGACATTCCCAAGCCCGCCGACCAGCAGCTCGACGGCGGCGAGACCATCACGTTCGGCGAGGACATCACGCTGCCCACGTTCATCCTGCGCGGACACACCAAAGGCGGTCTCTGCCTCGACCTGTCCGCCAAAGAAGCCGGCGCGCTTTCCGACGACACCCCGTCACACCACCTCTTCGTCGGTGACAGCATCTTCCCAGGCGGTGTCGGCAAAACGTACTCGCCCGAGGATTTCACGCAGCTTATCGACGATGTCGAGAGCCGCGTCTTCCACGTCTACCCCGCCGACTCGGTGATTCACCCCGGCCACGGCAAGGACACCACTGTTGGTGTCGAGAGCCCCGAGGTGGAGAACTGGCGCCAGCGCGGTTGGTAGCGCTGGATGAGCGTCGTTGGCAGTGCTGGATGAGCGTCGTTGGCAGTGCTGGATGGTGCCGCAGCTTCTGAAAAACTTGTCATTCCCGCGACATAAATAGGCAGGGCTGCGTAGGATTAATAGTGAATTACAGCGACCAGATGGCCAAAAACACGGTTTCACCTGGACGACAAAGGAGATGGAATTTAGATGATTCGCAAGTTTGCCCGACCAATGCTGGCCTCGGTTTTCGTTGCCGACGGTGTCGACACGCTGATGAACCAGAAGGATCATGAAGAGGGCGCACGCGACCTGATTGCCCGCGTCCGCTCCGTAACCCCGAACCAGTACAACAAGTACGTGCCAAATAGCGAGAAGCTGGTTGTCCAGGTCGTCGCTGGCACCAAGGTTGCTGCGGGTTCCCTCTACGCTCTGGGTAAGGCCCCACGCCTGTCCGCCACCGCTCTGGTCGCTGCACAAGTTCCGACGATGCTCGCTCGCCACGCATTCTGGGAAACCCAGGATTCGAAGGAGAAGGCGGCTCGCCGTACTGGCTTCCTCACCAACATTGGCCTGCTGGGTGGCCTCTTCCTGGCTACTGCTGACACCGACGGCAAGCCGGGTGTCGCTTGGCGCGCTGAGAAGGCAGGCAAGCAGCTGAACAAGAAGGTTCAGGCTGCCCTGCCGACCAAGTCTGAAACCGAGCAGCGCACTGAGGAAATCAGCGCAGCCTTCGCTTCCGCCGGCGAGAACGTCCGCGAAAAGGCCGGCCTGCTCCGCGACCGCGCTTCTGAGGCCACCGATGGCGCTCGTGAATACGTCGAGGACAACAAGGACGGCTGGCGCGAGCAGCTCACCGACGCCTTCGACACCGCTAAGAGCTACGTCGAGGACAACAAGGACGACTGGATTGCCAAGGCTACCGAGCTCGCTGAGGACGCGCGCGACTACGCCGAGGACCTGGGCAAGGATCTCAAGAAGGACACTCGCAAGCAGCGCAAGGAACTGCGCAAGCGCGCAGCCAAGGCTTCCAAGGAGGCCAAGAAGTCCGCAAAGAAGGCGCAGAAGCGCCTGCAGTAAGTTTGCTGCCGCAGTTAAAGCGGTATACTTAAACGCTCCCCACGCCACTACGCGTGCGGGAGCGTTTTCATATTTTTATATTCATTCAGCACATCAGTTAGCACTAATTTTGCGATTCGTTGAGGAGACCAGGTTGGCGTCGCGCGCATCCGAGCCCGGGCAGGACCAGACAGGCCGCATTGGCCGCACTGGCCAGGCAGGTCTGCCGGACCAAGCAAGTTCAGCACCACAGCGAGAAGAAGAAAGCATCCTCGCTGCAGAACAGGCCTACGTCGACCGCGCGTTCAGCTTCCTCGACCGGGCACGCGAGCGCGACCAGGAGTACCTGCGCCAGGTCATGCTCATCGACGACCCGGACCCGCAAGCCCGTGTTGAACGCGAGGTGGAATACCACCGACTACAGGCTAACCTGGACCGCTACCGCTCAGCCGAGATTGGTCTGGTCTTTGGTCGAATCGATATCGATGACCCAGACCCCGACAATCCTTTGGCAGCGGAAGGGCCGGGGGCGAGCGTCGATAAGCGATACATCGGGCGAATCGGCCTGTCCGATGAAGACGACGACTACCGTACAGTCATTATGGACTGGCGTGCCGATGGTGCGCGTCCGTTCTACCTGGCCACGACCGCCCATCCCGAGGGCGTCAGCCTGCGTCGGCACCTGCGCACGCACGGCCGCAAAGTTCGCAGCATTGACGACGAATGGCTCTCCGGCGAGGAAGCCGACAGCGCACCCGAAACCGAAGTTGAGGCGGGTGTCGGTGGCGAATCGGTGCTGCGCGAAGTCATGAATCAAGCGCGCACCGGCCATATGCGCGGCATTGTGGAGACCATTCAGCGCGAACAGGACCTCATCATTCGCGACTCCACTCGCGGCACCTTGGTTGTCCAGGGCGGGCCCGGCACGGGCAAGACGGCGGTGGCGCTGCATCGCGTCGCATGGCTGCTCTACACCTACCGCGATCAGCTGGCGAAAACCGGCGTCCTCATCATCGGCCCGAACACGACATTCCTCGACTACATCTCGCGCGTGCTGCCGAGCCTCGGCGAAACCGGCGTGGTGCTGACCACCATCGCCGATCTCTACCCCGGCGTGCGCGCTTCCGACGCGCTTATCGACGGACACAACCCCGAACCCCTGGTTGCGCAGGAAGTTAAGGGCTCGATTGAGATGCTCACTATCCTGCGCGAAGCCGTGCGGGCCTACCAGGAGCTGCCCGCGGAACCGCTTGAGGTCCGGAACGACAACATCACCCTGACCATCACGCCGGAGATGGTGAAAGCTGCACGGACGCGTGCGCGGCGGACTCGTAAACCCCACAATCTGGCCCGGCCGATTTTCCGAGATCACGTGGTGGAACTGCTGGCCGCACAGATGGCCGAGGTCATTGGCGCCGACCCGCTCGGCGGCGAGAACCTGCTGTCCGTGACAGACGTTGCCGACCTGCGCGACGAAATTGACGAATCCGGGGCAGTCGCTGACATCCTCGACGAGCTGTGGCCTGCGCTTACGCCCGAGCAGGTGCTGTCGGAACTGCTGAGTTCCCGCGAGGCCATCGCCTACGCTGCCAGCGATTACGACGAGCTGACGCGCGAGGCTCTCTACCGGCCGGAAGGCACCGACTGGATGCCTTCCGACGCCCCGCTTCTCGACGAGCTGGCAGAGCTCCTCGGCCCGGCTGGCGAAGCGGAGGCCGATGAAGAGGATTGGCAGGCTCGTGTCGAGGATGCGCAGGGTGCGTTGGATACCCTGTCCAGTTCTGCGTCCCAAGACCTTGACGACGGCTTCGAGGCCGAAATCTTGTCAGCGTATGACGTCATCGATGCCGAGGCACTGGCCGAACGCCACCGTGAGCGCGACCTGCGATCCACCGCCGAGCGAGCCGCGGCGGATCGCCTGTGGGCCTACGGCCATGTCATCGTCGACGAGGCGCAGGAACTCTCCGCAATGGCCTGGCGAATGCTGCGCCGCCGCAGCCCCAACGGTTGGATGACCCTCGTCGGAGATGTGGCCCAAACGGGCTCCCCCGCAGGTGCCGCGACCTGGGACGATGTGCTGGAACCAATCATCGGCTCGAGGTGGCATCTCCACGAGCTGACAGTCAACTACCGCACCCCAGCTGAGATTATGGAAGTTGCCGCTAGTGTCCTGGCCCAGATTGATCCGGAGCTGGAGGCGCCGCAGTCTATTCGCGCCACTGGCCGCAAGCCTGTTCAGGCCCCCACTGTGGCGGAGGCGCTGGCGCATGTGGAGCGGGTGGCGCAGCCTGATCGCCTGATCGCGGTCATCGCCCCGGCAGAGTTGCTCGAAGCCACGCGCGCGGAGGTGCGGGAGTTTATCGCTGGTGGTGGTGACAACGGTGCTGATGCTGCTAATGCAGCCGACGCGACTAGCACCGATGCCACACCTGCTACTCGCGCCAGCAAGCTCACCAACTGCGCGGTCTACGACATTACGACCTCAAAAGGTCTGGAATTCGACGAGGTCATCGTCGTCGCACCCGACCAGATTGTGGCGCAATCGCCGCAGGGGCTACAGGACCTGTATGTTGCACTGACTCGTGCGACCCAGGGACTCGTGGTCGTCGATAAGCAGCGCCCTGAGCATCTGCCGGAGCTGGATTGGGCCTAGGCCATCAAGTTGCGGTTAACTCCAGTTATGCGGGATGACCACCGGGCGAGGTAGAACTTAATCGCCCTGTATATTTCAGTAATCAGGAGTGGCGTCCGGCACCAGACCATTCGATTACAGCTAATAGAAACACCGTAAGAATCTCCAGGTGTTCTTGTATCGTGGGCGTGCGCCACAAATGCAGAAACATCTGCGACTGGCATATTCACGTCGTTTACCAGCAGCCCACTACCTCCATCGGTGCACCACCCGATGCCGTAGCTAGCCAGCATGGTTGCCACATCGGCTATCGCCATCTAAAAAGAACTGGCAACCAACATCGAAGCACTGAAATCCCAACGCAATGCTATCGCTTACCAGGACGATAATTTAGTGGAAGATTTCCCCGTCTCCACGATCTTGGATTTGCGTCAAGACCGCAGCACGAGAGTCCTGCTATCTATCGGTGAAGGATCTAGCTTTCCCAGTAATCAATTGGCTTCCTATGGAGGAACTGCCCCGTTTGAGCCCTCAGACCTGGATATTTGCTGACCTAGTTGTGCGCTAGTATTGCTCTCGTCGTAGCGGAAAAGAATGGCATCCAGTGTCAGCAATAATTCGAACACGAATCAGCTCCTGAGCATTCTCGGAAGCTTTTTGAAGTTCGAGCGGGCAATCAATCATCCGCGAACCCTGAACAGAAAGAATCGCTTCCGTGATAACAAGGAATTCACAAAGGAATAAAGCTCGTGCTCACCGCGCCGCTGATTACTAGAGCTTACGGGGGGGGGCACAACTGCAATGCCTGTGAGTGGATTACGTAACACTTCAGAGTTTATCGCTCAAAACTCGTCGCGCCTTAAGAACTGATTCCTCCTAATTTGTTTTGGCTGAAACACTACTAAGTGAAGCGCTTGATAGCATTAACCTTATGACACCTAAACCCCATGCTGCGTTGGCTGCTTCTCTCCTTGCGCTAGCCTTTTTGGCAGGCTGTTCTCCTTTCGATAAATTCGAGTACGACTCAACTGACCCGAATCTTCCAACCCAGCCTGAGGACTGGAATGAGAGCCAGCAATCGTATGCTCCGGAAGTAACTGGACTTTCGTGCAGGACAAATATCATCACCGGTGTTCAACACGATTTCAGCAACAACACCATTGTCTCGACCAAGGAGTTCGATATGGCTCTCATCGGCGCTGAACTCCTGGATTCTGGCCAGGATGGCGATGAGTTCGAATTCCATATGGCCCCCAATGATTCGCATGGTGTGGATTCCTTCGATCCTCATGCTGTGATGACCGTCGAGACTCAAAACGGAGTTGTATTGGACTATGAGCATGAGGATTCGGGCGACGATGAACAGGACGTAAAAGTTACGCTCTCTAAAGGAGGAACGAAGGAAGACGTAACCGACTCGATTCCTTACCGTATTGGTGGCTCTCGCGGGCTATTGTCGTTGCCCCTTCCGAAGGGGATTATCACCGAGAGTGACTCCCTGAAATCAGTCGAGCTGACTATCAACGACCAGCTCCTGGCTCGCTGTGAGCCAGCCGAGGGAAAAACGGTTTACCCGGTCGCGAGAGAGGAGAAGGAAGCAAGTCCAGCTGCTCCCACCTCAACGGGGAATCCGAAGCAGGACAAGTATCTGAAGACCATGACTAATGCTGGTATCGAAGTACGCAGCGGAAGCACAGACACGTACGACGTTGATGTCAAGATGTGCGAGGCAATGCGCAGCGGAGAGAAAACGGCTTGGGATTTAGCCGACCTTGAAAGACTTTCGACTCCAGATGATGAAAACGCTCGACGTGTTCAGCTGATGGTTCCAATTCTTTGCCCGGATCAGCAACACCTCGTCGATGAAGCTTTGTCGGGTGACGCAAAACAAACAGATTTAATTGACGGAAACTACATCGTTAAGCAGCAGCCTGAAAAGGGAATCCGTGTCGTTCAGCCGGGTCTATGGGAAACAAAGGGAGCGACTGTTTCTGATTGCTACTACGAGCGTAACGATGGAGCCGGCAACATCATCGACAACAATTTCGTCAACTTTGGTCAAACGATTACCGTTGAGATACTACCGTCCGACGGGGCTTTCATTAGTAAGTCGTGTGGCGGCTGGCAGCGAGTGAATTAGCCCGGCGCGGGGCATGCTGAGACGCCGTAGTTGGCGCGGCACCGACCAAATATGTGGCGTGTTCCTGCATACAGAAATCCCCTCACGTGCGAGGCGACAGGTCAGCTCCGCGCATGGATAGTAATCGACAGGTTTTCACGACAAACATCGGTGCCGCGTGTTTCCATTTCGCGCTCATCTTCTTGCCCAAGTGAGTCTCAACGTAATCCCCTGGGCTCCCGACCTTCGCCCACTCTGCTTTCCCCTCTATGAAGTATCTGCCCGAGCTGGATTGGGCCTAGCCTCTCAGCTCCTCACCGCCCCGAGACTCCACCCGCGTCCTGGCCGACAATAGGAAAACCGGCACCCCAACCCAGAAGTGCCGGTTTAAAGCGAAAGCTAAATTGTTAGCTCACTGTTTTGTTAGCTCACGGTTTTATTAGCTCACAGTGTGAACAATCATGACGTCACAGTCCGACTGACGAGCAACATCAGCCGGCACGGAGCCCAGCAGACGACCAGTCAGCGAGTTAATACCGCGGTTACCAACCACCAGCAGATCCGCGCGGCGGTCAGTGACCAGGGACATCAGAGCCTCAACCGGGGAGCCGGAGCGAACCTCGGTCTCAACCTTGGTCGCGCCGACAGCCTCTGCGGCCTCTTTGGCAGCAGCCAAGTTCTTCTGAGCCGGGTCGTCGCCGAGGACCTGGACCGAATCCTGGCGCAGGGTCTTGGACGCATCCTCTTGGGTTTCGTAGTAAGCGCAGCCGATAACCAGGGCCGCATCGAAAGCAGCGGCAATCGAAGCAGCGCGCTCTACCGCGAGCAGCGACGACTTAGAACCATCCGTGCCGACAACAATGGTCTTGTAATCACTCATGAAAACTATCCCTTCACTGTGGAAGTTGCATTAAAACAGTTCATCGTGCGTACACGCTTTAATTGTCCCGAACCCACTGGCCAGAGACACTTTCGCGCATACACTGTTTTACTTCCCACAACAGTAGCAAAAAACTACTCGACACCGGCCTCAATCATGCTCTTAAGTTCCTTCTTGAGGTCGAAAATCTCATCGCGCAAGCGCCCCGCGAGCTCGAACTTCAACTCTCGCGCAGCCGCGGCCATCTGCTCCGACAAATCCGCGATAAGCGCCTCGAGCTCCGCCCTCGGCATCTGCTTACCGCTAGCGCCATCGGCCGCGCCCGAGCCGTCGGCACGCGAGAGCAGCGCATCAGCGGCCGCACCGGTCTTGCCTTCGTAATCGGTGTCAGCGTTGTCGTAGACCTGATCCAAGATGTCCGCGATCTTTTTGCGCAGCGGCTGCGGATCGATGCCATGCTCAGTGTTGTAAGCAATCTGCTTTTCGCGGCGGCGCTCCGTCTCGTCGATGGCGAACCGCATGGAATCGGTGATCTTGTCGGCGTACATGTGCACCTCGCCGGAGACGTTTCGCGCGGCACGACCAATCGTCTGAATCAACGAGCGCTCCGAACGCAGGAACCCCTCCTTGTCGGCGTCGAGGATTGCCACCAGCGAAACCTCGGGCAAGTCCAGCCCCTCGCGCAGCAGGTTAATACCGACCAGCACGTCGTACTCGCCGAGACGCAACTGCCGCAGCAACTCAACGCGCTTGAGCGTATCAACATCCGAGTGCATGTACCGCACCTGCACACCATTTTCGAGCAGGTAGTCGGTCAGATCCTCCGCCATCTTCTTCGTCAGGGTGGTGACGAGAACGCGTTCGTCACGCTCGGTGCGCTTTCGGATCTCGCCGATCAAATCATCGATCTGCCCCTCAGTAGGCTTAACGACGATCTTGGGGTCCACCAGCCCAGTCGGACGAATAACCTGCTCCACATACTCGCCACCGGTCTTTTCGAGCTCATAGTCACCCGGCGTTGCGGACATGAACACGACCTGGCCCACTCTGGCATCGAATTCGTCGAACGTCAGCGGGCGGTTATCCAACGCCGATGGCAGGCGGAAACCGAAGTCGACGAGGTTGCGCTTACGGGAGGCATCGCCCTCGAACATGCCGCCAATCTGCGGCACGGTGACGTGCGACTCATCGATGATGGTGAGGAAGTCCTCCGGGAAATAGTCAATGAGCGTCGCGGGGGCCGAGCCCGGCGCGCGACCATCGATGTGGCGCGAGTAGTTCTCAATGCCGGAGCAGAAGCCGACCTGTTCAATCATTTCGAGGTCGTACTCCGTGCGCATGCGCAGACGCTGTGCTTCCAGCAACTTGCCCCGGTTTTCCAGATCCGCCAGGCGTTCGGCGAGTTCGGCCTTGATGTCCGCGACGGCCCGTTCCATCCGCTCCGGGCCTGCGACATAGTGCGTAGCTGGGAAGATGCGCAGATCAGGGACTTGGTCGATGACGTCGCCCGTGACTGGATTGAGGTAGTACAGCGAATCAATCTCGTCGCCGAAGAACTCCACCCGCACGGCCTTTTCTTCGTAGGCCGGGATGATGTCGACCACGTCACCTTTTACTCGGAAGGTGCCGCGGGTAAAGGCAATGTCATTGCGGGCGTACTGAATGTCCACCAAAAGGCGCAGGAACTGGTCGCGGTCGACTTCCTCGCCCTCCTTCAGCCACACCGAACGGTCGAGGTATGACTGCGGGGTACCCAGGCCATAGATGCAAGAAACAGAGCTGACGACGACTACGTCGCGACGCGACAGCAGCGCTGAAGTAGCCGAGTGGCGCAGGCGCTCCACGTCCTCGTTGATGGAGGAATCCTTTTCAATATATGTATCGGTCTGCGCGATGTAGGCCTCGGGTTGGTAGTAGTCGTAGTACGAAACGAAGTACTCGACCGCGTTGTTTGGCAGCAGGCTGCGGAGCTCATTGGCCAGCTGGGCCGCAAGCGTCTTGTTCGGTGCCATGACGAGGGTTGGCCGCTGCACCTTTTCGATCAACCACGCTGCGGTGGCTGACTTACCGGTGCCCGTGGCACCCATCAGGACTACCTCGCGCTCGCCTCTATCTAGGCGCTCCGACAGTTCCGCGATTGCCTGCGGCTGGTCGCCCGAGGGCTCGAACTCGCTGATGACCTCGAAGTTTCCCTCAGCGCGCTCGACTTCACCGACGGGCCGGAACTCCGAGTGTGCGAGGACGGGTTGCTCTGCTGCAAATGCCATAGTTCCCAGCGTAGCGAAGGCTGTCTTGAAAGCGGCTGGTTACGTTACTTCCTGGGGCTTTGGGCTGTCCAGGGCTAGGGTCCAGAGCCTAGGAGCGGCTGTCGAGTTCCGGACCAACATTAAAATCGGTACAGATTTGGACAAGGCTGGCATAAAGTCGCTGCCAGGCCAGCAAAGGCGGGTTCCGCTTCACCAGCTGGCCCTTAGTGCGCATGGACTGACTCCTGGTGAAGCGCAAGCCGTCTTATCGATGGTCCGCGGCTGCGGCTGCGAGGCTGCAAGGCTGCAAGGCTGCGGGAGGCCTGGGTTATCCACACCCTGAAAGTTGTCCACAGATTGGACGTGGAGCCTCTCTCACAGAAAATCCCCTGGGCCGAAAAAGCTTAGAGTCCCGACCATGGGAAGTTTCACCACGGCCGAGTTGCGTGCACTCGGCATCGGAGAGAAAAAGACCAGAGCCCTCCTACAACAAGGCAGGCTAACTAAATTGGTACGGGGCCTCTACATTGACGACCACTCTCCCGCCTCAGTCGCCCGAGCAATCACGGGGCATTACAAAAGCATTGCGCTAAGCGGTAAAAGCGCAGCTCAAATCCACTTGAGACTTCCCCTGACACTTCCTATCCAGGCAGAGGGCGCGGGATCAGTTCAGGCCGAGACCTTCTCCATTAGGCACAGCCGCCTGCCGGCCTGCACCAGAATCGATGGCATACCAGTTGTCGAAGCACTCTGGGCAGCACGAGCTTCAAAAGACTTCGCACGCAGAATCCTGGAAACACACTACGCCGGCCGGGGCGGCGAGAAGCGACTCAACCACGACCTCAGCCGGATGCGGAAAGTTCCCGCCTGGCTGCGTGAAACCATCGCCACCACGCCGATTGGCTCATGCAGCGAACTCGAACGCAAGCTGGCCCGCCCACTAATCAAGCGTGGGTACCGCATACGAATGAACCAACTCATCGGCCCCTACTGCTTCGACATCCTGCTTGACCAGTGGAAAATAGCCATCGAAGTTGACTCAGAGAAGTACCACGCCAACGAGGACTCGTTCATCACAGATCGCTGGAAGACCAACTCCGGCACGCTGCACGGCTGGATAGTCCTGCGGTTCACGGACTCATGCATCAATTGGAATCTCGACAGTGTCCTCGACGAGATCGAGCAGGCAATCCGATGGGTACAAAAGCGCCGTCCCCGCGTGGACTATAAACCAGGATGGCCTGCCTGCCAGAAAGTTTGGGAGTGGAATCCAACGGTTGGCTACGCCAATAAGCAGCGATAAACAGCCGATATCGCGAGATAAACAGCCATCCACTTGCCCAATTGTTATTTATTTTGTAATGAAAACTGCCCGCACAGCAACTAGCCTGGCGCCTATGAACACTTCGCGCCGCACACCAGTCCACACGCCCGCTACGACTCGCCCAGGTTCCACCACTCGAAAAGCAACCTCACACCGAGCCCTTGTGGCCGGCATCCTCGCTACCACCGCATTGGCTTTCACCGCCTGCTCAACACAGGAAACTGAAGCAGCGCCCGAATCTGCTGCTCCGGTTGAAACCACTACCGTTACTCAGACCGAGGATGGCGTGTCTGACAAGAGTTCGGGCAACACGCCAAACCCAACCGGTTCTGCACCGGACCAGGGAGGCGATACATCGACGGCGGAGACTGGTGGCGCGTCGACGTCGTCAAACGAAAGAGGCGACAACGGCGACGGGAGCCGGCTTCGTCAGGACATGACCGCTGAAATCTACAACAACCCCTCGCCGGGATCTACCTTCATGGCGGCCGGCGAACAGGCAACCACCTGCATCTACGGCGATGGGTACGGCCTCAACCTCATCGCGGCGGGCCCGAATACCAGCTGCGACTTTGCGAAGGCCGTTTTCAACCAGCAGACCGAGGGGCTTAACGCCTCGGAGGACAATATCCGCGACCACCTGCAGCCAAACATCAAGGCCAAGAGTCCCGCGACCGGGAAGACCTACGACCTCAGCTGCAGCACACAAGACGACGTTGTCGTGTGCACCGGCGGCAACAACGCGAAGATTTACATGTACTAGCGCACCAGGTGGCGGTCGGCAGTCGGTGCAACTGCTGGCCGCCAGCCGCGATTCGCCGATGGGGAATCGCAACAAGCCCGCAAACTCCCGCCTACAGTGAAACCATGACTGTTTCCCGCTTGCGCCCCTTCGGCGAGACCATCTTCGCCACCATGTCCCGCCTCGCTACCGAGCACGAGGCAATCAATCTTGGGCAGGGCTTCCCGGATTGGGATGGGCCGGACGAGGTGCTCGCGGAGGCGCGACATCAGATAGCTGGAGGAAACAACCAGTACGGCCCCGGCCGCGGTATGAAGGTGCTCCGTGATGCCATCGTCGCCGATCGCGCCCGCCGCACGGGGCAGGTCTACGACGCCGACACCGAATGCCTCGTCACGGTCGGCGCCACGGAGGCGATTGCCGCCACCGCCTTGGGGCATCTCGAACCCGGCAGCCACGTCATCGTCATCGAGCCGTACTACGACTCGTACAAAGCCGTCATCGCACTGGCTAACTGCACATATACCGCGGTGCCGCTCATCCCCGCAGCTTCCGGCACGGCACGCTCCTGGTCGCTCGACCGCAGCGCGCTTGCCGATGCCGTCACCGCTAAAACGGCCATGATTATCATCAATTCGCCGCACAACCCCACCGGCACCGTCCTCACGGAGGAGGACTTGCAGGCCATCGCCGATGTCGCCATCGCAAACAATCTACTCGTGCTTGCCGACGAAGTCTACGAACGCCTGTACTTCAACGGATTGTCACACTCTTCCATCAGCGCTCTGCCCGGCATGCGCGAGCGGACCATTGTCGTGTCCAGTGCCGCAAAAACATTCAACGTCACCGGATGGAAGATCGGCTGGGCGCTGGCCCCGACCGAACTACTCGATGGCGTCGTCAAGGCCAAGCAGTTCTTGAGCTATGTCGGCGCCACTCCCCTTCAGCCCGCAGTCGCCCGTGGCCTGCAGGAATGTGCCCCATGGGTGGACGAGCTGGCGGGTCAGCTCGAGGGCAACATGCGGCTCCTCGCCGATGGGTTGGAGGGCCTTGGCGCCGACGTCTTCACGCCGCAGGCAGGGTATTTTGTCGTCGCCGATGTCTCGAGCTGGGGGCTTGGCGACGCCCTGGAGACCTGCACCCGCCTGGTCAAGGAATGCCGCGTCGCAGCCATCCCCGTCACCGCTTTTGTGGATGACCCAGAGTCAGAAAAGTACCGCTACCTGGTGCGGTTCGCTTTCTGCAAGCGCGCCGAGGTGATTGAGGAGGCTATCATCCGGCTGCGGGATTATCTTGCTGCCCGGCCTGCAGCTGGCGAATCTGATTCAGCGGCTGAATAATCCGCTCCCAAATCCGGTCGACCTGGCGCACGAGGTCCTCCTCGGTGCCTGAGTTTTCCAGAACCACGTCGGCGAACTGCAGGCGCTTGTCATCGCTGATTTGCTTAGCGATGCGCTGCTTCGCATCCTCTCGGTCTACACCGCGGCTTTCCACCAGACGGTCGAGACGGACCTCCACCGGGGTATGCACAACTACGACGAGGTCCTGTGCTTCCGACTGCCCCATTTCAATCAACAGCGGAGAGTCAAAAACAATGATGGCGTCACCTGCCGCGTTGAACTGCTCTTCGGTGCGCTGCTCAATACGCGGATGGGTGATGGAGTTCAGCAGCTCCGTCTTCTCCGCGGATACGAAGGCCCGCTTCGCAAGTTCGCCGCGGTTGAGGGAGCCGTCGTCAAGCAAAATGCCCTCGCCGAAAGCTTCGGCGAGTTCGGCCAGCGCCGGTTCCCCGGGTTCGACGACATCGCGAGCGATCTGATCAGCGTCGATGATGACAGCACCGAGCTCGGCAAACCTACGGGCGACCGTAGATTTCCCACTGCCCATGCCACCGGTTAGTCCTACTTTGAGCATGTCTCTAAGGGTACGTGGACACGCCCCCGCACGTTAGTGCTTTACGACGAGATCCTCGATGCGGTGACCCTCTTCAACGGGATCTGGGTTGACTGGGGCCGGGGCGGTGCCGTTACCGAATGGGCTGCCACCAAGGGCCTCACGGCCGTGCGGCTGGAGCAGGTCAGAGAGCTCCGGCCCCTTCGGGACAATCCCTAAAGGATTGAGGTCGCGGTGGACCTCGTAGTAATGGCGCTTGATATCGACGAGGTCAGTGGTGTCGCCGAAGCCCGGAGTCTGGAAGAGATCACGCAGGTAGTTGTATAGAACCGGCATCTCGGAGATCTTGCTCCGGTTGCACTTGAAGTGGCCGTGGTAGACGGCATCGAAGCGGATGAGGGTTGTGTAAAGGCGAATGTCGGCCTCAGTGATGTGGTCGCCCATGAGGTAACGGCGGGTCTCCAAGCGCTCAGAAACCTTGTCTAGGGCATTGAACAGCCGGTCGTAAGCCTTGTCGTAGGAGTCCTGCGAGCCTGCGAAACCACAGCGGTAGACGCCGTTGTTGATCTCGGTGTAGATGAACTGCATAAGCTCATCCATTTCCTCGCGCATCTCCACCGGGTAAAGATCCGGGGCGCCTTCGCGGTGGAACTCGGTCCACTCGGTAATGAAGTCCAAGGTGATCCAGGGAAAGTCATTGGTCACGACCTCGCCCGACTCGATCTCGACGATGGCCGGAACAGTAATGCCACGCTGGTAGTCCGGGAAACGCTTGAGGAATGCCTCCTGCAGGCGCTCGTAGCCGAGTACTTCATCGCGGCCACCTGGGCCTTTGTCGAATGTCCAGGAGCGGGCATCGTGCACTGGCCCTGGAATTCCGACTGAAATTGCATCTTCCAAGCCGAGCAACCTGCGAACAATAAGCGTGCGGTGTGCCCATGGGCACGCGCGAGCCGCGATGAGGCGGTAGTGACCGGCTTCAACGGGCCACGTCTTAATTCCGTCGCCTACCTCGCGACCGTTCTTAACAATGCGGTCGTTGATATAGCGGGTGTCGCGGTTAAAGTCCTTACCCTCCTGCGAGTACACACCGCCTGTGGAGTGGGAGGAATCCTCTACGTGATTAGCCTGATTCTTTGTTGTCATGTCACCAATCATATGGGCAGAAAGATAGGCTGTCAACGGCAGTAAAGACCGCCAGAGCCACCAAAATCGACAGGACCACCGGGGCATTAGAGTCATTAGGGCCATTAGGACGGCTTGCGCTTCGCCAGTAGCCGGTTACTGTGCAGCAAACTACTTCTGGTGAAGCGTAAGCCCGCCCTAGACAACAGCGGCGCCACCTTTATGGCCCAAAGCCCCATCACCCGGACCAAGGATGCAGCAAGCCCTCAAGCCGCCGATATAAGAACAAGGCCGAGCAGGTGCCCGTCGTAAAGCAAAGAAGGCACGAAAAAGCCCCAGCGAGGAAAACCTCGCCGGGGCGATTTCTCAAAGGGACGTGTAAGCCCTTAGCGGCCTAGCTTAGTTGCCAGCCAGCTTCTCGCGCAGAGCAGCGAGCTGCTCGTCGGAAGCCAGGGTGCCGCCTGCGTTGTCTGCAGCCGGTGCGGCCGGAGCAGCCGGGGCTGCCTCGCCGGACTCGGAGGAGTAGTTCGAAGCGGTCTCTGCAGCCTCGGCAGCTGCAGCGCGGTGACGCTCGATCTGGGCAGCGTGCAGCTGGTGGTGACGCTCTGCCTCTGCGTAGCGAGCCTCCCACTCTGCGCGCTGGGTCTCGAAGCCCTCCATCCACTCGTTGGTCTCCGGGTCGAAGCCCTCCGGGAAGATGTAGTTGCCCTGCTCGTCGTAGGAGTCGCCCATGCCGTACTTGGTCGGGTCGAACTCTTCGGTGAAGTCCTCGTCAGCCTGCTTGAGGGACAGGGAGATGCGACGACGCTCGAGGTCGATGTCGATGACCTTGACCATGACCTGCTCGTCGACGGAGACGATCTGGTCCGGAACATCGATGTGGCGGGAAGCCAGCTCGGAGATGTGAACCAGGCCCTCGATGCCCTCCTCGACGCGGACGAACGCACCGAACGGAACCAGCTTGGTGACCTTGCCCGGTACAATCTGACCGATTGCGTGAGTGCGGGCGAAGACGCGCCACGGGTCTTCCTGAGTAGCCTTCAGGGACAGGGAAACGCGCTCGCGGTTCAGGTCGACCTCGAGAACCTCGACGGTGACCTCGTCGCCAACCTGGACAACCTCGGACGGGTGGTCGATGTGCTTCCAGGACAGCTCGGAAACGTGAACCAGGCCGTCAACACCGCCGAGATCGACGAATGCGCCGAAGTTGACGATGGAGGAAACGACACCCTTGCGGACCTGGCCCTTCTGCAGCTGGTGCAGGAACTCAGAGCGGACCTCAGACTGGGTCTGCTCGAGCCATGCACGGCGGGACAGAACGACGTTGTTGCGGTTCTTGTCGAGCTCGATGATCTTGGCCTCGATCTCCTGGCCGATGTACGGCTGGAGGTCGCGGACACGACGCATCTCGACGAGGGAAGCCGGCAGGAAGCCGCGCAGGCCGATGTCGAGGATCAGGCCGCCCTTGACGACCTCGATGACGGTACCGGTAACCGGCTCGTCGTTCTCCTTGAGCTGCTCGATGGTGCCCCAAGCACGCTCGTACTGAGCGCGCTTCTTGGACAGGATGAGGCGGCCTTCCTTGTCTTCCTTGGTCAGGACCAGCGCGTCGATCTCATCGCCAACTTCGACCACTTCGTCAGGGTCGACATCGTGCTTGATGGACAGTTCGCGGGAAGGAATGACACCTTCAGTCTTGTAGCCGATGTCGAGAAGAACCTCGTCGCGGTCAACCTTAACGACGGTGCCCTCAACGATGTCACCATCGTTGAAGTACTTCATCGTCGAGTCGACAGCGGCCAGGAAATCCTCAGCGGTGCCAATGTCGTTGATGGCAACCTGAGGGACGTTAGAAGTGGACATATAAGATGTGCTCCGAAGCGGATAGAAATCGAAAAACGGACAATTTCGGCCTTGCCCCTCAAAGAAACACCTGGACAACCGGGCCAAATCCGCTTTCGGCGAATCTCGCCATTGGCAATTAGTTAACCCGATGTCCCTGGAGCTCGAGGCTGCAAAGTCGGCACGCTAATGCATACCTAGCGAACAATACCGATTTGAGCTGCGACATTCAAGTCCGCAACACATCCGCGGCAAGCCCGCATCAAGTCCGCCGACCAGCACTACGGCCCGACCTTCGCACCACTAATGCGCAGCAGTATCCCAGTTCACACCAGCACCGATAGAAACATCCAACGGAACCAACAATTCAGCCGCCGAGTCCATCTCGCGATGCAACAGCTCCTTGATGGCTCCCTCTTCCCCATCTGCAACTTCCACAACCAGTTCGTCATGAACCTGCAGGAGGACACGCGAGCGCAGCCCGCCCCGTCGTAAAGCATCGTCGACCCGGAGCATCGCAATCTTAATAATGTCTGCCGCCGACCCCTGAATCGGCGAGTTCAATGCCGCACGTTCCGCGTTATCGCGAGCGATGCGGTTGTCGGCGTTGAGTTCCGGCAGGTAGCGACGACGATCGAACATCGTGGCCGTAAAGCCGTCCTTGCGCGCCCGCTCAACAACCTTGTGCAGATAATCGCGCACACCACCGAAGCGCTCGAAGTAGTCCTCCATGAGCTTCTTCGCCTCGCGCTGCGGAATGTCGAGCTGCTGAGCCAGACCAAAAGCGCTCAAACCATAAGCCAATCCGTAGCTCATCGCCTTTACACGACGACGCAGCTCAGGCGTAACCTCATCGATGCCGACGCCGAAGACCTTCGAGCCGACGTAGTTATGCAGGTCCTCGCCCTGGCGGTAGGCCTCAATCAGCCCCGGATCCTGCGATAGGTGCGCCATCACGCGCATCTCAATCTGCGAGTAGTCCGCGGTGATCAGCTGCTCATAGCCATCGCCGACCACGAACGCCTCACGAATCCGTCGCCCGAACTCCGTGCGCACCGGGATGTTCTGCAGATTCGGCTCCGTCGACGACAGACGCCCCGTCGCCGCGACCGCCTGATTAAAAGTCGTATGAATACGGCCATCATCAGCGACAGCCTTAATCAGCCCCTCCACGGTCGACTTCATCTTCTGCGACTCGCGGAACTTCAACAGGTAATCCAGGAACGGATGCGGGTTGACCTTCGCCAGCCCCTCAATTTCCTTCGCCGCCGTGGAATAGCCCGTCTTCGTCTTCTTTGTCTTGGGCATTCCCAGCTGGTCAAACAGGACCTCTTGCAACTGCTTCGGCGATCCGAGATTCAGCTCAGGCTTATCGACGAGGTTGCGAGCCTCACTCTCCGCCTCATCGGTAGCCGCCTGCGCCTGCTTTCGGAGCTCCTCGAGCGCATCAACATCGACAGCGATACCGGCACGCTCCATCCGACCCAGCACTGGGGCGAGCGGGACTTCCAGGTCGGCGTACACACTGTAGAGCCCGGCCTCGTCGAGTTCGACAGCCAATCGCTCAGCCAGGTCGATGACGGCGGCGACATGGGAAGCGTCTTCGGCCGGGCCATCGAGCAGGGTCATCTGGCCCTCGGCCTGCGAAAGAGTCTGGCCCAGGTGACGCTGGACGACGTTGTCCAAGCTGTAGCTGCGCTGGCTTGGGCGCAGCAGATACGCAGCCAGGAAGGTGTCGTGGATGACCCCGGCCAGCTCGAAGTCGTAGTTCCAGAGTGCATGCATGGCCGTTTTAGAGTCATGCACCAGCTTCGGATGGTCGCCAGCGAGCCACTCGCGCAGTGCGTCGGCATCTTCGGCGGAAAGATCACCCAAGTCGAGAGAAACAGCCTGGCCGGAGGTCTTGCCCTTCTCATCTGCGGAGCCAATCATCAGGGTGTGCTCCCCGACCTGCAACGCGGCCGGCTCGTGCAGATTATCGAGCCAGGCAGCCAGGGCGCCGTCGTCAAGCGAAACAGCCTCGAGCTTTGTCGCGCTGTCGCTGGTGGAGGCGGTGACGCCCGCGCCTTCGATGGAAAGGGTGCGGAAGACGCGTTCGCGAAGGTTGTCGCCGAATTCAAGGCGGTCGAAGAAGTCGATGATGCCCTGGGCGTCGGCGGGACGGAGCTCGAGCTCGTTCGGACCATACGGCAAGGGCAGGTCCTTGACCATTTCGGTGATGTCGCGGTTCAGCTGGACGTTTGCGACGCGCTCGCGGAAGTTATCGCCGACTTTGCCGCGGATTTCGTCAGCGTGGTCGATGAGGTTTGCCAGCGTGCCGTACTGAACGATCCACTTCGTCGCTGTCTTCTCCCCGACACCCGGAATGCCCGGGAGGTTGTCGGAGGGGTCGCCGCGGAGAGCCGCGAAGTCCGGGTACTGAGTCGGCGTCAGACCGTACTTCTTCTCGATAGCAGCAGGCGTGAAGCGATGCAGCGTGGTGACGCCGCGCATTGGATAAAGCACCGTGGTGGTGTCGTTGACCAACTGGAACGAGTCGCGATCCCCGGTGACGATGAGCGTTTCGAAGCCCTCAGGCTTGGCCTGGGTAGCCAACGTCGCGATAATGTCGTCGGCCTCGTAGTTGTCCTTTTCCAGCGTGACGATGCCCATCTCTTTCAGCACCTGCTGAATAAGCGGCACCTGACCACGGAATTCCTCAGGAGTCTTCTCACGCTGAGCCTTATACTCCGGGAAGATCTCGTTGCGGAAGGTCTCGCGGGCGACATCGAAGGCGACCGCCACGTGCGTGGGCTTTTCCTCGCTGAGGATATTGGACAGCATAGAAAGGAAGCCGTACACCGCGTTCGTTGTCTGACCACCGGTGGTTGAGAAATTATCCACCGGAAGGGCAAAGAACGCGCGGAAGGCCATGGAATGACCGTCGATAAGCATGAGGGTCTTCTTCATGACATCCCAGTGTAGGAAAATATTGAACAGCGTAGGAAAACTGAGATGCGCGCTGAGGAATCGCGAGCTGCGGAGGATGAGCTGTTGGCCGGTCAGCTTCAGTGAACAATAATTACGGTAATCAGGCTGCATTTTGAAACGGGTTCAGCAGCCCCTTAGTCCACCTGAACAGTGATTCGCAAGAGTGAGCCTCCCGAGCGTCGGTTGGCGCTTGGTTTCAGTTTTCGAAATGCTGTAATCCAACTTTAATATTCGCCTTATTTTCCTGGAGTTTTTCCATATTTTCCAGCGATTGTTCAACAGCATGCACGGAACCTGCCCCAAATGAGGCACCTAGAAATTACCCCCTCTTTGAGGTGGCCGCGAAAACATATCACCACGTCCTGCGCATGACTCTGAAATCAATTGGCGTAGTTACGCTTTCATGGCTTTAGACTCTTCAGCATGAGTGAGTTCGATTCGACCGATTTCCAACGGAGTGCCCAGTCCACCCGCGAGCGCATCATCGCGGCTGCAGCTCGGCACTTCGCGCGCAAGCCGTTGCGAAGCGTGCCGCTGAAGGAAATTGCCAGCGATGCGGGCGTCAGCGCGCCGCTCATCATCAAGTACTTCGGCTCCAAAGAAGGTCTCATGGCCGAACTGATTGACTTCAGCCAGTTCAAAGGCACGCTCAGCCGAGCTCCCTTCAATGAACTTGGCCAGCGGATGGCCAGCGCTATTTTGACTGGTCAAGGAATGGCCGGACAGTCCATGATTCCGCTGATTGTCGGATCCCTCGACTCCGAGGAAACTGCAAAAGTCATCGCCGAGCGGTTCAATGAAGCTGTTGCAGATGACTTGATTCGCCGCGTCGAAGAGGACGGACCGGAAGACGTTAGCCACGATGCTGCTGTGCACCGCAGCCAGATGGCTATTTCCCTCTGCGTCGGATACCTAGTTCTTTCTGATACTGGTCTGATCGATGAGGCCAACGCGCCGAGGATTTCGGTTGAGGCCCTGGGTAACTGCCTGCAGCAGATTATCGAGCACGGCTAAGAACCGAGCACGGCTAAGGAACCAGCTCCACTGCCCACTGCCCACTGCCACCACCCACTGCCCCCGACTACTCCTGCGTAACTCACTGAATCAGCAGCGCCGCCCCAGGCGCTGCTTTTTTATTTTGTGTCCTTAATCGCACCCCGAAGCTACTAATACACACACGGAAATACGCTTCTTCTCAGGTGGAAGACATACAATGGCCTGCGATGTCTACTGAAAATACGAGCGCTCCTGGCGCAGAGTCGACCACGCTGCCGACCACGAGCCCCTACTCTGAAATCCCGAAGCCGACCCCGCTGGGTGTCATCGCCAACGCAGTTCGCGGTGGCCTCATTGGTCTCGCCGAGACGATTCCGGGGGTCTCCGGCGGCACCCTTGCGCTGATCACGGGCATCTACGGACGCCTGATTGAATCGGCAAAGCGCATCACCGACCTGCCGCGGGCAACTTCGAAGGGCACCTTCAAGGAGGACCTTCGCAGAATCGACTGGTGGCTGCTGATTCCGGTGGCTATCGGCATGGTTGCCGTGGTCTTCTCCATGGCAGGCGTCATGGAGAACTTCGTCACCAACCAACCAGTCGCTTCTCGAGCACTGTTCATGGGCATGATCGCCGCCTCAATCACCATGCCGCTGAACGAGCTACCGCCAGGCGCTCTGCGTCAGCCGGGCATGCGCGGCAAGGCCATCGTCGTCTTCCTGTTCTTCAGCATCGCCCTGTTCGCGCTGACCTCCCTCCCCCAGGCCGCACCGACGCAGCCGCCTCTCTGGCTCGTGCTCATCGCCGCTTCGATTGCCGTGTGCGCACTGGTTCTGCCGGGCGTTTCGGGCTCTTTCTTCCTGCTGGTCATCGGACTCTACGCACCGACCATGGGCGCAATTCACGACCGTGACTTCGCCTACATCGGCACGTTCTTCGTCGGCGCGCTGATTGGCATCGTCCTGTTCATCCGCTTCCTCGAATGGCTGCTGAGTACGCACCAGGCGCTCACGTTGGTCGCCATGTCCGGCCTCATGCTCGGTTCGCTGCGCGCTCTCTGGCCGTGGCAGACCGAAAACAACGAGCTCCAGGGCATCGGCTCCGACTGGGGACTCGCCCTCGGACTGTTCATTCTCGGCGCCGCAATCGTCAGCGTCGTCGCTTATGCGCAGCGCCGTTTTTCTAATTCGGGGTCGATGGACTAAACTAGTCAAAGTCGCTTCGATAGAGCATTTTCGCTTATCGACGGCTTTGCGCCCCTGTAGCCCAATTGGCAGAGGCAACGGATTCAAAACCCGTCCAGTGTGAGTTCGAGTCTCACCGGGGGCACGATTTTAAAACCCGCCTTCACCTGACTTTTAGCCTGGTGGGGGCGGGTTTTTGGTTGGGTTAGTATTCACTATCTTTCACTCTTTTTCACGCACTTTCACGTACTTTCACGGGTATTTTGCGCCAAAAATGAGCCAAAAAAGAGCCACGTATTGCCTGCTGAATCCTGCGTTAACTCCTGGGTGAATCTGTTTTTGGGCATAAGAAAACCCCGCCACTACCGATTGAGTGAACGGGGCAGTGCCATGGCGGGGACTCGCACCCCGCGAATGTGGCTACTCCATGGCTTTTGAGTCCGATGATTTCAACAGGCGAGCATACGCTCTGAAAACTTCTTCATCGCCATCGGAGTACTCGGAAATCCCGCTCAACAAAGCTTGCCGCTGCTCTTCTGTGATGGAGACTCGAAACTCAGCGATGTCTTCTGCAAGATAGGTGCTGCGACTGCGTAGCGGCGCAGTGTCGCGGTTACTTCTGATTTGCCGCCGCGGTCGCCGATGCGGGCGCGGTTGATAAACGGCACGAATTGTACCGCGCCGAAGTTGTGCTGCAGACACTCGCTCAACTGCCCGGTCACGCATTAAAACTGCCGAGACGGTTTCCGCTTCACCAGCAGCCGTTCAGTGTGCAGCAAATGCATTCTGGTGAAGCGGAAGCCGTCCTTTTGCAGCAGGCATCCAACTGGACTCTGGCCAATTGGCGTCATCAACAAACGAAGCCCGCTGCTACAGGTTATCCACCGCGTACTGAGCTTCCTCCGGAGTAAACTGCTCGCCGTATTCCGACGTCAGCTGCTCGTAAACCGCATCCGGGGACATTGCCATCGAATCCTGGTAGATTCTCGCCTTTTCCAGTGCGTTCTTATTCCAGTCCGCTTCGAGATTGTCCATCGCATACTGGGCTGCCTCCGGTGAGAATTTCTCGCCATACTCCGAGGTCAGCTGATCAAAAATACCGGCCTTCGACATGTGCATGCGATTCGCGTAAATCTCTGCCTTGCGGAGAGCATTCTTGTATTCGGTCGGGACCTTCTCATCCTGCTTTTGCTGCGCCCCCGTCTGACCTTGCTGCTCATCTACACCTGCCTCGGAAGACTCAGCGAAATCGGCATTCTCAACAGTCCCAGAATCAGCCGCAACGGCAGTCTCCGAGCCAAAGAGAGACGCAGCTTCAGAATCGGCACCCGAGTCAGTGTCACCGCCACCAGTCAAGCTGGCCGCCACAGCTAGGACCACGACAGCGCCCGCGGCAATACCACCCCATTTGAAGCATCCACCCTTCTTCTTTTCTTTCGGAGCCGGAGGCATCTGCCCCGCTGCCGACGGCCCCTGCGGGTAGGGCTGCTGGCCGAGCGGATCCTGCGGGTTGTGCTGGTAGTACTGCTGCCCCAGCGGATCCTGCGGATCCTGGGATACATACGGATTCTGGGAGCCATACGGGTTCTGTGGGCTCTGCGGGTTCTGGGGGAAAGTGGAATCGGACATCGTAAGAAGCCTCCTGCGTAGAAGTTGCAATAAACGAACAGCTCTCTGTCGTCAGTTGGAACTATCCCAGGAACTCCGGATTCAACTTTCCGCACTACACAAATATTTTCGATTCGCGAACCATAAGGCACCACTGAAGGTAAGAAAAAACCAGGCCTCTACCCCATAGAACAGGGCTTGGAACTGGTTAATCTCTTTAAAAACTAACCTTCAACCCCGGCCAGCGCTTACTCAATATCGGCAAATAATATCGCCAACATTTTCCAAACCAATAGAAGGCCAAAAGCGGCCAAGGCGTGGAGCCCCCTCCAACGACAGCCGCCCATATGGAACCCGACAGCACATAGACGCCCCACCGAAGGCACTTCCTAACAAAGATGCTTCCGAGCAAGCCCCGGTGCACACCTTCATCGCAAACAACACAGCAGCGTAGCTCTTGACATAGATGACGCCATGGCAGGACTCGTCGAACTCGGCAAAAGCCGGGGTTCCGGCATCACGCCCGCGGCCGCCAGCCCCACGACACTTCCCAAATCCCCGCTCCCCCAACCGCAAAGATTTTATTTTCCACCCCACTGTCCATATAATGAGATACCAATCCCGCATAGCAAGACTGGTTTAGTTTTTACGCACACCACTACGTATCACCTGCCAAGCTTTGCTCCCGGCTTTACGCACTGCCCACCAGCAGCTCACGCCGCGGTCGAGTTTTCTCAAAGTACAAAGTACTCAGTACTCAACACGTTTTGGACTGTCATCATGCCTGCTGCGAATTCCCCCTCTAGCTCCTCCGCCCACACTGCGAACGCGAACTCCGCTAAGACGCCACTTCACGCAGTACCGGAGGACACCGCCCCCACAGATCCGTCGACCATCACCGATGCGGAAATCTTTGAGGCACACCGAGGCGGCAAGCTCCGCTCCCACTCCACCATGAAGCTCGAGACAATTCGCGACCTCTCCATCGGCTACACCCCAGGTGTCGCTCGCGTCTGTGAGGCCATCCACGAAGATCCGGCTCTGGCCCGCACCTACACCTGGACCGGCCAGAACGTCGCAGTGGTTTCCGACGGCACCGCCGTGCTTGGCCTTGGCGACATCGGGCCCAAGGCCGCGCTACCGGTGATGGAAGGAAAAGCCCAGCTCTTCGAGCAGTTCGCCGGCATCTCCGCTGTGCCAATCGTCCTGGATACCCTCAATACAGAGGAAATCATCCAGACGGTCAAGGCGCTGGCGCCGTCGTTTGGCGGAGTGAACCTCGAAGACATCTCCGCGCCTCGCTGCTTCGAGATCGAGCAGCGTCTCGACCAAGAGCTCGACATCCCCATCTTCCACGACGACCAGCACGGCACCGCCATCGTCATCGCCGCCGGCCTGATCAACGCCTGCAAGCTGACAGGTCGCAGCTTCCAGGATCTCCGCGTGGTCATCTCCGGCGCTGGTGCCGCTGGTGTCGCTGCGACGAAGATGCTGCTGTCCGCTGGCATGTCCGACATCGTCGTCGTCGATTCGCGCGGCATCATCCACCCAGACCGCGAGCCACTGAGCGACATCAAGCAGTGGGTCGCCGGCATGACTAACCCGCGCGGTATCACCGGCGCGATCAACGATGCGCTTGTCGACGCTAACGTGTTCATCGGCGTCTCTGCCGGCCGTATCGGCGAGGATGCGATTAGCCAAATGGCCGCTGACCCGATTCTGTTCTCGCTGGCCAACCCGATTCCGGAGATTCCGATGGAAGTCGCCCGCAAGTACGGAGCCGTCGTGGCCACTGGCCGCTCGGATCATCCGAACCAGATTAATAATGTGCTGGCCTTCCCGGGTCTGTTCCGTGGCGCACTGGAGGCGGGTGCCAAACGGATCACCGAGGCCATGAAGCTGGCTGCTACTCAGGCCATTGCAAATGTTGGCGTAGAAGACCTGAGTGCCGACCGCATTATCCCGTCGGCGCTGGATTCGCGCGTCATGCCGGCCGTGGCGAAGGCTGTCCGCGATGCTGCGCTGAGCGACCCGGCCTCCGGCGCGGTCGGCCCGCTCGACGTCACTGGCAATGGCTTTGCTGCAGCTGAAGCGAACTAGAAAACCGGCGCTGACTATTCCCCGGGAAGTCTGAAAAGTGTGCGGTTTTCCTGCACCCGCCTGAAGCGCAGCTGAATAGGGGTACCGAATTTAAGGTATTCCTGTGCCTAGGTAACATATTCAGATATGAAAAGACCCATCGCATTGGCGGCTGCCACGCTGACTGCGACCTTGTTCTTAGGGCTTACAGGCTGCGTCACCAATGACGAAAGCGGTAACCCCGAGGGCTGGTCAGAGATCAAACCGGCAGCGGTCCCCGAACTGGCGAAACAGGTCCCAGCAGATCTTCGTAAGCGCGAAGTATTGCGCATCGGCACCAACCCAACATTCGCCCCAGCAGAGTTTAAGGATTCCGCCGGTTCCATCATCGGCTTCGACATTGACCTTATGCGGGCCATGGCCAGCGTCCTGGATTTGCGGCTGGAAATCCAAGAACAGGATTTCGCACTGATTCTGCCGGCCCTGTCGGCCGGCGCAGTTGATGTTGGCGCTTCCGGCTTCACCTCAAATGAGGAGCGCCGCAAGACCTACGACTTCGTCGACTACCTGGATACCGGCCTGCAGTGGGCACGTCGCCCGGGCAGCGACGCCAGCTCCGACAACTACTGTGGCAAAACTGTCGCTGTTCAGCGCAATACCGTCGCTGACATGGAGGACCTGCCGGTAAAGAATCAGGATTGTCTGGATCGCGGTTTGCCACCAATTAACAAATTGGCCTACCAGGATGCTGGTACCGCAGCTACCACCGTGGTGCTGGGGCGTGCTGACGCGCTGGCAGCTGACTCACCAGTCAGTGCCTACGCGGTCAATCGTTCTGAGGGCAAACTCGAACTTGCCGGAGATATCTACGATGGTGCCCCGTTCGGCTTCGCTATTCCGAAGGATTCAGAACTCGGCCCAGTACTCCAGCAGGCGCTGCAGTACCTCATCGACAACGGCCAGTACAAGCAAATCCTGACCACATGGGGTTTGGAAGACGGTGCTTTGGAACGCGCCACTATTAACGGAGAGGAACTTTAAGTGAGCGACTCATCTGCGTCTGGCGCCCGCTACGAGGCCACACAGGCGGAACTCAACGAAGAAATTAAGGCCAAACCGCTGCCGCACCCGGGTCGCTGGATCACCGCAGCAGTGCTGCTTGTGCTCTTCCTGTGGTTCATCATCGGTGCCGCCCGCAACGAGGCCTACCACTGGGATGTTTACTTCCAGTACCTGTTCGACACACGAATCGCCGCTGCCGCTGGCTGGACCATTGCACTAACGGTCCTGGCCATGCTCATCGGTATCGTCGGCGGTGCCATCGTCGCCGTACTCCGAATGTCGGACAACCCCGTGCTGTCCACTGTTGCTTGGTTCTACCTGTGGGTTTTCCGAGGAACTCCGGTCTACGTGCAGCTGGTCTTTTGGGGCCTCCTCGGCACTATCTACTCGACGATTGACCTGGGCGTTGCCGAGGTTGATCTCAGCACTGTCCTGTCCAATACCTTTGTGTTAGCGTTCGTCGGTCTCGGCTTGAATGAGTCCGCATACATGGCTGAAATTGTCCGTGCCGGCATCCAGGCTGTCCCGGAGGGCCAGACCGAAGCATCGAAGGCACTGGGTATGAGCTGGTGGCAGACTGTCCGCCGCACCATCTTGCCACAGGCTATGCGCATCATCATCCCGCCGACGGGCAACGAGTTCATCTCCCTGCTGAAGACCACTTCGCTGGTCATCGCAGTGCCGTTCTCGCTGGAACTCTACGGCCGCTCCACGGACATCGCCAATGCGCTGTTCCTGCCGGTGCCGATGCTGCTTGTCGCCGCCACCTGGTACTTGGTCATCACATCAATTCTGATGGTCGGACAGTTCTACCTTGAGCGCTACTTCGCCCGCGGCGCTACCCGTCAGCTCACCGCCCGCCAGCTGGCCGCGCTTGCCGACGCCGAAGGTGTGCCGCTTGCAAATGCTCGCGTTGTCGATAAGGACGAAGAGCACTTCTACCGAGAGGATCCGCAGTAAATGACTACCAAAGATTTGATGGTTGAGGCGCAAAAGGTTCGGAAGAACTTCGGCCGTCTCGAGGTCCTCAAGGGCATCGACCTGGAAGTTCCACGCGGTACGGTTACCTGCCTCATTGGGCCTTCGGGCTCCGGTAAGTCCACACTGCTGCGCTGCATCAACCACCTGGAGAAGGTCAATGCCGGCCGTCTCTACGTCGACGGTTCCCTGATTGGCTACCGCGAAAAGAACGGCAGCCTCTACGAAATTTCCGCCGCAGAAGCTGCCCGTCAGCGTCGCGATATCGGCATGGTGTTCCAGAACTTCAACCTGTTCCCGCACCGCACGGTGCTGGGAAATATCACCGAGGCACCAGTGCTGGTAAAGGGCGTCTCTCAGGAGCAGGCTGAAAAGCGTGCCATGGAGCTGCTGGAGACTGTTGGTCTGGCTCACAAGGCCGATGCCTACCCTGTTCAGCTCTCGGGCGGTCAGCAGCAGCGTGTTGCCATTGCTCGAGCCCTGGCCATGGAGCCGAAGCTAATGCTCTTCGATGAGCCGACTTCCGCTCTTGACCCCGAGCTCGTCGGTGAGGTTCTCAACGTCATGCGTGGTCTGGCCGATAAGGGCATGACCATGGTCGTCGTGACGCACGAGATGGGCTTTGCCCGCGAAGTCGCCGACCAGGTCGTGTTTATGGCTGACGGCGTGGTCGTGGAGAAAGGCACCCCGGATGAGGTGCTGGGTAATCCGCAGCACGAGCGCACCCGCAACTTCCTGTCTTCGCTGTTGAAGTAACAGCAAGCCTAAGCGCCAAAAGTTGCGGAGATTCCGCGAAACATAGTGACTGCCGCGCCGGTAGTCGCCAGAATGACCGCGAGCTTTCGGGCTTGCACAATGGGCACTCGTCGGGAAACGCGAGTGCCCAAAAATATACCCACAATCATGGCAACCAAACACAGCGGCCAGAGGATAACCGGTGTGGTGGCGAAGACAGATACGTCACCGCTGATTTCCTTGAACAGCAAGGACAACGCGCCGGAAACAAAGAAGAGCGGTTGCAGGGTGGCTGCAAATGTCTGCGCTGGCCAACGGGAAGCCTGTGCGTAAACGGTAATGGCTGGGCCCGCAATGCCGGCCAGGGTATTCATAAAACCGCCGGCCACGCCTGAGGCAACGGCGTATTGTGGGCCGTCGACACGCATGCGCTGAGGCATAAAGGATGTCACTAGCAGCGCGAGTAGCACGAGCCCGCCGACCAGAACCTGGAGTGGCCCGCTGGGCGTGTTGTGAACCACCCAGGCGCCTGGCAGCGCACCTAAGGCCATCACCGGGCCAATCAGCCAGAACTTCTTCCAATCGACGTTCTCTCGCACCGAGATGGTCTGCATGATCGCATTGACCGATGCGAGCACGTTAATAATCAAAATTCCTGCTACGGGACCTGCAACCAGTGAGAGGACCGGACCTCCCAACAGTCCGAGTCCCATACCGGCTATTCGCTGCATCAGAGCCCCGATGAAAATCGTTGCCACGATAAAGACAAAAGCCCACACTGATAACTCCATAGGAGGGAGTTTACAGCGTGGGCTTTTTGGCTTTTCGACGGGCGGGGTCGCCGAGGATCCGTCGTAAAGCGGAAACGTTAGCAGACTAGATGACGCCCTGAGCCAGCATTGCGTTAGCGACCTTCTTGAAGCCTGCGATGTTGGCACCGAGCACGTAGTTACCCTCGTGATCGTACTCAGCGGCGGTGGTTTCGCAGTTCTTGAAGATGTTGGTCATGATGCGCTTCAGGCGCTCATCGGTGTAGGAGAAGGACCAGGAATCGCGGGTAGCGTTCTGCTGCATCTCCAGAGCGGAGGTAGCAACACCACCGGCATTGGCAGCCTTGCCCGGCGCAAAGTGGACACCGTTGGCCTTGAAGACCTCGATAGCCTCCGGAGTGGACGGCATGTTTGCGCCCTCAGCAACGAAGCGGCAGCCGTTGTCGACCAGCAGCTTGGCGGACTCGCCATTGAGCTCATTCTGAGTTGCACACGGCAGTGCGACATCAGCCTTGAGCTCCCAGATGTTGCCACCCTCGTGGAACTCAGCGCCCTCAGCCTCAGCGACGTACTCGGAGACGCGAGCACGACGAACTTCCTTGATTTCCTTCAGCAGCTCGACGTCGACACCGTTCGGGGTGGAGACGTAACCGGAAGAGTCAGAGAAACCGACGACGGTAGCGCCGAGCTCCTGAGCCTTCTTAATGGCGTAGATGGCGACGTTACCGGAACCGGAAACGATGACCTTGGCACCGTTGATGTCAGCACCGTTGGCCTTCATCATCTCTTCAGTGAAGTAGACACAGCCGTAACCGGTGGCCTCGGTACGAACCAGGGAACCGCCCCAGGTCAGGCCCTTACCGGTGAGAACGCCGGACTCGTGCTGGTTGGCCATACGGCGGTACTGACCGAACAGGTAGCCAATCTCGCGGCCGCCGACGCCGATGTCACCGGCCGGGACGTCACGGTACTCACCGATGTGGCGGTGCAGCTCAGTCATGAACGACTGGCAGAAGCGCATGATTTCTAGCTCGGACTTGCCCTTCGGATCAAAGTCGGAGCCACCCTTGCCGCCACCGATCGGCAGGCCGGTCAGGGAGTTCTTGAAGATCTGCTCGAAGCCCAGGAACTTAATGATGCCGAGGTTCACGCTCGGGTGGAAGCGCAGACCACCCTTGTACGGGCCCAGCACAGAGTTGAATTGAACACGGAAGCCACGGTTGACCTGGACCTTCCCCTGGTCATCGACCCACGGCACGCGGAAAATGATCTGACGCTCCGGCTCACACAGACGCTGAACCAAGCCGTAGTCACCGTAGTGTGGGTCCTTTTCCAGGACGACCTTCAGCGACTCCAGAACTTCTGCCACTGCCTGGTGGAACTCCGGCTCACCGGCGTTTCGGGTGAGAATCTGGTCATAGAGTCCCGAAACCTTCTGCTCGATATTCAAAATAAACCTCTCTGCGAAACCATTATGGCGCCCACGAAGAACAAACCGTCAGCGGTTGTAAACCACTTTCCGGTTGCCGTAACTCGGTGGCACAGGTTGTGTGCACAAGGACTGGGCAACTGTAGATATTGAAGCGGACATAATTATACAACGGCATATTGCTGGGAAAACTCGTAGCGATTCGCGCTACACCCGTTGGCCAAGCCAATCACTGACTCTGTGGAGGCTTACACTTTTCACGAATTAGGTAGGATATTACCTAAATACGGCAACATTCCAGGGATACGTCGCAACAGATTCGAGCATTTCGTCGAACTCACGCAGCACTGGGTCCGGGGGCAATTCTGCACGCGGAGTCAGTAGCTCAGAGAGGTCCATAGCGAGTTCATTGAGAGAACCGCCGTGCTGATCGAAGCTCAAGAGATAACGGAATACCTTCCTATCCCCCAACGGCTCCTTCGGGTTCTCACGCTCCCACTGCTCCACCAACTGCGCGTCCGTGTCCGCCGACGCCACCGAAACATCCACGTCACTAATTCGCCCGGCGCGGTCAAACTCACTCAACTTGGTACGAAATGCCTCGGCCAGCGCCTCCGATTCGGTCGGCTTCACCAGGCAGTGAAAAACAATCTTCGACATAACTTCACAGGCTAAGCCACGCGAGACGGCCAGACAATAGCTAACCGTCGTCAAGCCCTGTCCCCCTACGTTGGCGCGCCGACCGGCAGCAAAGACGTAGTGTTGGACTTATGCAGGCTTTCAGCAATCCCCTCATCACGCTTGCCGACGGCACGGTGAAGCAAGTCAATCCTTTTTCCGGTACCCAGGTGTGGACAGTCCCAGGTCGTGGCAATCGGCCGTTGGGAATTAAGCACACGGATCCGCAGCCATTGAGCGAGGAGGATTTTGGATCCCGCGACTCCTTTGGCTGGAACAACCTGCTGCAAACCCCGCCTGAGAAGGCCCGTGTTGTCCTCGACGAATCGGTATTCGGCGGCTACAGCACGGTGACCGGAGTACTGCCCGACCAGCTCTTCGACACCACTGCGGAGTTCCGTCGCGTGCCCAACCTGTTCGAGATCGTCTCCTATGACTATTGGTCGGAAAACTATGGCTTCGAGCCCGACCGCGAAACTCAGCAACGTATGGAGGCCTACCTCGATGACCCGAAGGGCCGCGAGCACGTGCTCAACATCATTCGCACGCGATACCGCGCCGCTGGACGCAGTGAAGAGGAAATCAACGCGCTTTCCGACGAGGAATTGCTGCGCCGCGCCCCAAGCTATTTCGCCGGCGGCCACGATGTGATTGTTGCCCGTCGCCACTTTGTCGACGGCGCTACTCACGATAATCAGCTGGCTTCTTCTGGCACATTGAGTGTTGCCGAGCACCGCGCACTCATTGCGTTTACCGTCGAGTCGATTGCTGACCTGTACCGACGTAACCGCTACGTGCGTTATGTGGCCGCTTTCCAAAACTGGCTAAAACCGGCAGGCGCAAGCTTCGATCACTTGCACAAGCAGCTTGTGGCCATCGATGAGCACGGCGAGCAGCTCAAGCGCGAAGTGCAGGCGGTGCGCAAGAACCCGAATATCTACAACGAATACGCAGTGGACTATGCGGCCCGCCACAACCTGGTTATCGCGGAAAACGAGCACGCGGTGGCTTTCGCAGGATTCGGACACCGCTACCCGACGCTGGAGATTTTCTCGAAGTCAGATGTCTGCGAACCGTGGCTGCAAACCCGGGCTGAGATCGACGCAATGTCGGACCTGATTCACGCATGTCATGCCGCTGCCGGGCCCACCATTCCGTGTAACGAGGAATGGCACCACCGCCCTGTCGATTTGGATGCCCGCATGCCGTGGCGCGTAATGATTAAGTGGCGCACCTCAAATTTGGCCGGTTTTGAAGGTGGCACCAAGATTTATCTGAACACCATCTCCCCATGGGATCTGCGCGACCGCGTTGTCCCGGAGATGTACCGTTTACGGGAGACCGGAAAGATTTCGGACAGCATTCACATTGCGACCGAGTGCCAGTGCCAGCCAAACTCGCTGAAGTACAACCCGCTCGTCGAAGACGGGTCGCGACTGTAGTTCTCTGGCACAGAGTAGAGAGAAGTTAGGAGTCTTAATCCAGGTGAGCAACAATGAAGCACGACTGAGCCGCATTCGCGACCTCATCGCCACTCATCGAGTGCCATTGGACAGGCAGTGGGAAATCTACCGTTACCTGCACCAGCACCCGGAGCTATCTCAGGCGGAGGAGAAAACTGCCGCGTATCTGGCCGGTGCTCTTCGCGACATGGGCACTTACACGGTGTATGAGGGAATCGGTGGTCACGGCCTCGTTGGTGTCATGGAAAATGGCCCCGGCCCTACCGTGCTGTTCCGCGCTGATATCGATGCGCTTCCGGTGTTCGAGGAAACCGGTGTGGACTTCGCTTCCTCTGCCACCGGTACCGCCCGCGATGGTTCTGCCACCGCCGTCATGCACGCCTGTGGCCATGACATGCACATGACGGCCGGTCTTGGTCTGGCTAGCCTGATGGCAGCAACTAAGTCTGAGTGGTCGGGTACTTTCATTGCCCTGTTCCAGCCCGCCGAGGAACTGGCCTGTGGTGCACAGGCTATGATTGACGACGGCCTGGCAGACCTCATCCCCACCCCAGATGTGTGCTTCGGCCAGCACATTGTTCCCGGCCCCGCAGGTCAGGTAATGACCATGCCCGGCCCGGCACTTGCTGGCTGTGACACCATTAGCATCACGCTGACAGGTCGCTCCGCACATGGATCTATGCCGCACAACGCCATTGACCCGACGTACTTGGCTGCCGCAATCGTTCTGCGCTTGCAAGGAATTGTGGGGCGCGAGATTCCTCCCCACGAGTTTGGTGTTTTGTCCGTCGGCACGCTGCAGTCCGGCAATTCGAATAACACAATCCCCGGTCAGGCCAAGATTGTGCTGAATATTCGCTACTACTCCAACGATGTGCGCGCGAAGCTCATTGCGGGCATTGAGCGCGTTGTTCGTGGCGAATGCCTGGCTTCCGGCACTGAGGTTGAGCCTGTGATTGAGTACTCCGATCACGGCGAAGTCACTGACAATGATCCGGAGGCGTTTGCCACGATTCGCCCGGTCATGGACGCTGTGCTCGGCGACGATTCCACCGATGCTGTGCCGTGGACCGCATCGGAGGACTTCTCAGACCTGCCGCGTGGACTGAACTGCCCATATGTCTACTGGACCGTTGGCGCCACACCTCGGGATACGTGGGAAGCCGCCGTTGCTGCCGACCGCGTGGTCGAAGACGTACCGTCGAATCACATGCCGACATTCCTGCCGGACTTCGAGCCGACGGCTACCTCCGCGACTTCTGCCGCCGCTGCCGCCGTACTGTCCTACTTGGCAAAGTAAGAGCTGCGTGCCGGCCGCTTGCCACCGCGCACAGCGCAAAGATCCCACCAAACAGCCCGACAGCCCAGGTCGAAAGGCTCTTACAAAAAGCCGGTAAGCCCCAAAAGGACTTACCGGCTTTTTCAAACGCGCCAGAGAGCTAGCGTGCGTCCTCGCCAATAACGTGGACGTGAATCATGTTGGTATTGCCCTCATTTCCTGGAGGGGTACCAGCAACAACGACCAGCGTGTCGCCAGCGTTGTAGTTTTCCATGGTCAAGAGCTGCTCATCGATGACCTGCATGATCTCATCCGTGCTGTTAACCTCGCGCACCAAGAAGGTCTCCGCACCCCACGTCAGCGCAAGCTGCGAACGAACCTGCTGATTCGGAGTGAATACCAGCAGCGGCAGGCGAGAGTGCAAGCGTGCCACACGGCGAGCGGTATCACCCGAGGTGGTGAAAGCAACCATAGCGCGGGCATTCAAGCGCTCACCGATATCGCGAGCTGCGTAGGAAATCACACCACGCTTCGTGCGAGGCATGTGGGTCAGCGCAGGAACTTCCCCCTCGCGCTCAGCGGCGGTGACGATGCGAGCCATGGTCTTAACCGTGGACTGCGGGTACTTACCAACCGAGGTCTCACCCGAGAGCATCACGGCATCTGCGCCATCGAGCACAGCGTTGGCCACGTCGGAGGCCTCCGCACGAGTCGGGCGCGAGTTCGAAATCATGGAGTCGAGCATCTGGGTGGCGACGATGACCGGCTTGGCGTTCTCGCGGGCAATCTGAATAGCGCGCTTCTGAACCAGCGGAACATCTTCCAACGGCACCTCAACACCAAGGTCACCACGGGCGACCATCACGGCATCGAAAGCCAGGATGATGGCCTCGAGAGACTCGACTGCCTCTGGCTTCTCCAGCTTGGCGATAATCGGGACACGACGGCCAACCTCATCCATGACCGCATGGACCAGTTCGACGTCGGAAGGCGAACGGACGAAGGACAGCGCGATGAAGTCGACTCCCAGCTTCAGAGCGAAGCGCAGGTCGGCGATATCCTTCTCTGACAGAGCCGGCACCGAGATGTTCATCCCCGGCAGGGAAACACCCTTGTTGTTCGAGACCGGACCGCCCTCGATGACACGGCACACCACATCGTTGCCATCTACCTCGATGCACTCCAGGCCCACCTTGCCATCGTCGACAAGCAGGCGATCGCCCGGACGGGCATCGTCAGCGAGATTCTTGTACGTGGTGGAGACGCGGTCGTGCGTGCCTTCGACATCGTCGACGGTGATGCGGACAATCTCGCCGTCAGCCCAATACGTCGAGCCTTCCTTAAAACGACCGAGGCGAATCTTTGGTCCCTGCAAGTCGGCGAGAATACCGACGGCATGTCCCGTAGCGTCGGATGCTTCACGCACCCAGTGGTAGTTCTGAGCGTGGTCCTCATGCTCACCGTGAGAGAAATTCAGGCGGGCAACATCCATGCCGGCGTTGACCAGCCCGGTAATCCCCTCCAGCGAAGCAACTGCTGGACCGAGGGTACATACAATCTTCGTTCGTCTAAGCACGGCCTCCAGCCTAGTCCCTTAACGGGCTATGCGTCAGTTGGAAGCACTGTGAGCTTCAGCAGCCTCGCGCTCTCCCCTGACTTCAGCTGCGGTTTCGCGGCTCTTGGCCCGCAGAATCCACAAAGCAATGACAGCGCAGAAAAAGACCACGAGCGACGTGATGTTATTAATACGCACACCGAATATCAGCGTTGCGTCATCGACGCGCATGAGTTCAATGAAGAAACGCCCCAAAGTGTAGGCCGCGACATAGAGCGCAAAGACGCGCCCGCCGCCCATCTTGAACTTTCGGTCCGCCCACACAATGACCAGACAGGCGAGGACGTTCCACACCATCTCGTAGAGAAACGTTGGATGCACCACGGCCAGCACTTCGCCTGTCGACGTTCCGGTGACAGGGGTAACCCGACCAAACTCATCAACTCGTTGGTAAATTTCCAGACCCCACGGAAGTGACGTTGGGCCACCGTAGAGTTCCTGGTTGAACCAATTGCCCAGACGCCCAATGGCCTGTCCAAGGATGATTGCGGGTGCGGCCGCGTCAAGAACTGGCGCAAACGGCACCTTCCGCCACTTAGCAACCGCCCACGCGGCTAGCACTCCCAGCGCCACCGCGCCCCAGATGCCGAGACCACCATTGGTGATTTTCAGTGCATCGGCGGGATTGGCGCCGGGGCCGAAGTACTTCTCCCAGTCGGTGGCGACGTGGTAGAGACGGCCGCCGATAATGCCCGCAGGAATAACCGCAATGGCAATGTCGAGGACTAACTCCGGGTCTCCACCCCTGGCCGCGTAGCGGCGCTGCATCCAGTAAATGCCGACGAGTACGCCAACCAAGATGGAAATCGCGTAACCGCGCAGTGGTAGCGGTCCTAACTGCCACACCCCCTGCGGCGGAGAGGGAATGTTGGCCAGATACGTCGTTGCAGTTTCAGCGAGAACAAGGGTGGAACTCATAAATGCGCTAGCTCTCTCCTCGTACGCCCGCGGCGAGTTCGCGGGCGAGCGTTACCAGGTCATCGGTGCTCTTCATCGCGGCCTTGATCAGTGCCGAGCCAACGATTACGCCATCTGCAAACTCGGCAATCTCCGCGGCCTGTGCCCCATTGGAGACACCCAAACCGACGCACACCGGTGTATCGGTGACCTCGCGCGTGCGGGCAACCAACTTGCCTGCGGCCGAGTCGACGCTGGCCTGGGCACCTGTGACACCCATGTGGCTGGTGGCGTAGACGAAGCCGGTCGACGCGGTGGCAGTTAGCTGCAGACGCTCGTTGGTCGATGACGGGGCCACCAACATGATGTTGGACAGACCATTGGCCTCAGCTGCACGCTGCCATTGGCCGGCCTCCTCGGGGATGAGATCCGGGATAATGGTGCCCCGACCACCAGCGGCGGCCAAGTCCTCGGCGAAACGCTCCGGACCATACTGGAGAATCGGATTCCAGTAGCTCATGACCACACAGGTACCGCCGTGCTCGGTGACTTCGCGAACCACCCGCATAATCTCACGGGTACGGAAGCCCGCATCCAGAGCCACGTTGGCGGCATCCTGAATAGTTGGGCCATCCATCATCGGGTCGGAGAAAGGCAGTCCAACCTCGATGATGTCGGCGCCAGCGTCGACAATCGCCTTGATGTTCTCAATCGACTTATCGGTGGTCGGGAAACCCGCTGGGTAGTAGCCGATAAATGCTGCGCGGTTTTCCTCACGGACCTTGTCAAAGACGTCACTCAGACTCATTTAGGACTCCTCCATCAGATCAAACCACTTAGCAGCGGTGTCGACATCCTTGTCACCGCGACCGGAAACATTGACAATAATCAGCGGCTTACGGCCCAGCTCTTCATTCAGATCACCGCTGATGAGTCGGGCGGCAGCCACCGCGTGTGCGGACTCGATAGCGGGCAGGATGCCCTCCATCCGAGTCAGGTCCTGGAATGCCTGCATCGCCTGGGTATCGGTCACCGGCAGGTAGGACGCGCGATCAATATCGGCCAGGTACGAGTGCTCCGGGCCCACGCCCGGGTAATCCAGACCGGCGGAAATCGAATGAGACTCTGTAATCTGACCGTCCTCGTTCTGCATCAGGGCGGCGAAGGAGCCCTGGAACACACCCGGATTACCGGCGGCCGAAATCGGTGCTGCATGGCGACCGGTCTCAACACCGTCACCGCCAGCTTCAGCGCCAATCAGTCGAACCGATTCATCATCGATGAAGTGGTGGAACGCGCCGATCGCATTAGAACCGCCGCCGACACAGGCCACGACAGCGTCGGGAAGCGAGCCGGTTTCCGCGAGGATCTGCTGGCGTGCCTCGGCGCTGATGATGCGCTGGAAGTCGCGCACCATTGTTGGGAACGGGTGCGGGCCGGCTGCAGTGCCGAAGCAGTAGTAGGTGTCATCGGCGTGTGAAACCCAAAAACGCATGGCCTCATTGATCGCGTCCTTGAGAGTCTTCGAGCCAATCTCGACCTCGATAACCTCGGCACCAAGCAAACGCATGCGAGCGATATTAAGGCGCTGGCGGATTGCGTCGACCTTGCCCATGTAGATACGGCAGTTAAGGCCGAGCAGCGCACAGGCAGTCGCGGTTGCGACACCGTGCTGGCCGGCACCGGTCTCGGCAATAATGTTCTTCTTACCCATGCGCTTAGCAAGCAGAACCTGACCCAAGACGTTATTAATCTTGTGGCTACCGGTGTGATTCAAATCCTCGCGCTTTAGCCAGACGTCAGCGCCGATATCAGCGGAAAACTTCTCCGCGTAGTACAGCGGCGAGGGACGTCCGACATAAGTACGCTGCAGCCGGTCGAGCTCATCGAGAAAATCCTGATCAACGCGGGCCTTCGCGTAGCCATCGGTGACCTCACCGATAACGGCCATCAGCGCCTCCGGCACAAACTGGCCGCCCCACTTACCCCAGTGCCCAATGGCATCTGACTCGTGGTTCGTTGTCTCCGCGATAACCTCACCCATCGTGGGCAGGCGGTCACCGCGGGCATCATGATTCTTGAAATCTTGGTCACTCACAGTTATCTATTGTGGACTATCCCCACCCGTTGCGGGGACATAAGGCCTAAGAAACTGTGGCGTGCCAGCACAACAGGTGCGACACGCAACCAAACTAGGCGCAGATCGCAGCGCGGTACAGCTGCTTATCGCAACTGCGGTCTATCACTACTCGCTGCGGAGTGTCGGGTGGACACCGGCGGCAACGAGACGTCGGCAAGCCTCACCCGGCTTGCCCGCGGTAACCAGGCCCTCGCCCACCAGTACCGCGTCGGCGCCGTGGGAGGCGTAGTAGCGCAGTTCCTCCGGCCCCTTGACACCGGACTCTGCCACCTTCACAACATGATCCGGCAACATCGGCGCAAGGCGTTCGTACACGGAGAGATCCACGTCGAGGGTCTTTAGATTGCGGGCGTTGATGCCGAGGATCTTGGCACCAGCGGCCTCGGCGCGCTCGACCTCTTCTTCGGTGTGCGCCTCAACCAGAGCGTTCATGCCAAGCGACTCGGTGCGATCCAGCAGGGATTCCAGCGTCGGCTGATCCAAAGCGGAGCACATCAGCAGCACCAGGTCGGCACCGTGTGCGCGGGCCTCATGGACCTGGTACGGAGTGACGATGAAATCCTTGCGCAGCACTGGAATGTTGACCGCGCGGCGCACGGCATCGAGGTCGGCGAGCGAACCGCGGAAGCGGCGCTCCTCAGTCAGACAGGAAATGACAGCCGCGCCACCCTGCTCGTACTCTGCCGCCAAGACCTCCGGCGAAGGGATGTCAGCCAGCTCTCCCTTCGACGGAGAGGCACGCTTGACCTCTGCAATCACCTGCACCCCGGGCTTAGCCAGTGCCGCCACGGCATCAATCGGCGACGGCGCCTTCAGCGAGAGCTCCTTGATTTCACCGTAGGAAATCTTGGCTTCCCGAGCAGCGAGATCTTCCCGCACGCCCTCAATAATCTTGTCCAGAACGTTAGCCACGGCCTTACTCCTTATCCAGATCCGTAGGATCTACACCGGCATCCAAAGCATCCCACAGAACTCGACCCGACTGTGGGTCTTCCTCCAGGTCCTCGGCGATACGCTGACGGCGTACCTCCGGGGTCTCATACGCGCTGGACTTCTGCTTCTTCACAGTACCCGGTCGACGCACCAACAATACCGCCCCGACCAGCGCCAATGCGCAGCACAGCAAGGCCAGGGATGGCCCCATCGCATGCACTTCAATCGCTGAGATCTGCGCCCAGTCTGCCACAGTCACCGCATCACTGGCGCGTTGTGAGGCGCTTCCCGACGTCAACAAATCCAGTGCCCGCTGGGAATCCACCCCGTCTTCTCCGCTGGCAAGCAGAGTCATCGGAGTCCACGACGCCGCAACTGCGAGCAGCGCCGCGAGGCCACCGACGATACGGCGCCCCAGTGAGCCCAAAATGGTGGTGGCAAACAGTGCAGCCACCATTGCCAGCGCAATCGACGTCAACTCTGGAGCCCAGACTGCGCCCACCAAATCTGTGGTCGCTGGACCGGACTTGTCATCAACAGTATCGACCGTCAGCCATGCACTACGGCTGCACAACCACATTCCCGCTGCGGCCACACCAATGAGGCCACCGGAGAGCATCGTTGTCGACTTCATCGAAAACCTAGCTCCTTTCCGCTGGGACTAGTGTCTCAGCTGCCGCGACAGCTCGCAGCACGGCCGCGGCCTTGTTGCGGGTCTCCTCATCCTCTGCCACCGGGTCAGAGTCACTGACAATTCCGCCGCCAGCCTGAACATAGACCGTATCGCCCTTCTTCACACCTGTGCGGATGGCAATTGCCTGATCGGTATTGCCCCGGAAGTCAAAGTATCCAACAGTGCCGCCGTAAACACCCCGACGCGTGTCTTCGAGCTTGTCGATAATGCTCAGCGCGGAAGGCTTCGGCGCACCCGACAGCGTTCCCGCTGGGAAGGTGGCCGCGAACGCGTCGACGGCAGTGGCGTCGCTGGAAAGCTCGCCGGTGACCGTAGAGACCAGATGCATAACGTGACTGTAGCGCTCAATATGACGGAAGTCGTGCACAACAACACTGCCTGGGCGGCAGACACGTCCGAGGTCATTGCGGCCAAGATCAACGAGCATCAGATGCTCACTATTTTCCTTCTCGTCTGCCAGCAAATCAGCTTCCAGCGCATTGTCCTGCTCCACCGTGGCACCGCGCGGACGTGTGCCCGCGATGGGATTGGTGATGACCTCACTGCCCTGAACTGCCACGAGTGATTCCGGGGAGGAACCGACAATTTGAAAAGCGGTAGCGGAGAAGTCCTTGGTTGGAACGTTGACCAGGAACATGTAGGGCGACGGATTGGAAACCCGCAGGATGCGGTAGATATCAAATGCTGACGCCTGCGTGTCCATCTCGAACCGCTGCGAGAGCACAATCTGGAACGCATCACCAGCTCGGATGTGGTCCTTGCAACGCTCAATACGATCCATGTGGTCGTCGGCGGCGCGCTGGCGACGAATCACCGGCTCTGGGAAGCTAATTTCCGCCGGACGCAGATCAGAGGACCCCGACAGCCGCTCCACCATCGCATTGACCCGATCACAGGCGGTGTCATACGCCTGGTCAATCCGCTCATCCGAGCCGTCCCAGTTCACTGCATTAGAAATCAGCCACAGCACGCCCTCGTGGTGGTCAAAAGCAGCCAGGTCCTCCACCAGCAACTGCATGAGCTCAGGAATCTGCAAATCATTGTCAGTGGTATCCGGCAGCTGTGGCTCGATGTAGCGGACAATGTCATGCCCGAAGTAGCCAACGAGACCAGAGGTGAGCTTGGGTACCGAGGCATCGTCGGCAAGCGGAAGCTCCGTGTGCAGCAGCTCCAGCGTGCGACGCAGAGCATCCAACGGATTTCCGCCCTCTGGCGCACCCGACGGCGCATTGCCAATCCAGGTTGCCTCCCCCGCATCATCCACCGTCAGCGCAGCACGACTGCCGCAACCGATAAATGACCAGCGCGACCACGACTGCCCCACATCGGAGGACTCCAGCAAGAAAGTGCCGGGACGATCGGCCGCGAGCTTACGGTAGGCCGACAGCGCCGTTTCGCCGTCCGCCAAAACCTTGCGAACCACGGGCACGACCCGATGGTGTGCAGCCAGTTCACGAAAGCGCTCACGCGTGGTCATGGTGATACGAGTCATAGCCGCTATTGTGCCACGCACCCCGGATTGCACATCACTTAACCCCGGACTTCACCGGAGGTGGGCGCGCTTGACGACGAAATCCCCACCTCGGCAACCCGGATCGACTGATTAGCCCTCGAACACGGGATGCACGTCAAAGCAGCTATGCGAGCCAGTGTGGCATGCCGCGCCGTCCTGCACTACCTGCATCAGCACGGTATCGCCATCACAGTCCAACGCCAGCGATGTCACGGTCTGGAAATGGCCACTAGTAAGCCCCTTAATCCAGTACTCGGACCGGGAGCGCGACCAGTAAGTGCCGCGCTTGGTAGCGATGGTGTACGCCAGCGCGTGGGAATCCATCCATGCCATCATGAGCACGCGACCAGTGGATTCTTCCTGCACAATGGCCGGAATCAAGCCGTCAGCGTTGAACTTGGCGATGTTCGCGATATCTGCTGGGAGCGTGTACTCACGCGGATCGTCTCCGGCGCCGTGAGCTGCAGCGCCCGGGGCTAGACCAGTCACTGGCGCACCTCGATCCCCTCGCGGGCCATCTCTTCCTTAACCTCAGCAATGCTGACCTCGCCGAAGTGGAAAATGGATGCGGCCAAAACCGCGTTGGCACCGGCGCGCACTGCCGGGGGGAAGTGCTCTGCCTTGCCCGCACCGCCAGAGGCGATCACCGGGACGTCGACGGCAGCGCGGACTCTCTCCAGCAGCTCCAGGTCGAAGCCATCCTTGGTGCCGTCGCCATCCATGGAGTTCAGCAGAATCTCGCCGACCCCGAGCTCCTCGCCACGGCGTGCCCACTCGACGGCGTCAATCCCGGCCGAGCGTGAACCACCGTGCGTCGTCACCTCGAAGCCCGACGGCTGCGGCGTGCCTCCCTCGGGAACGCGGCGGGCATCCACCGACAGGACGACACACTGCGCACCGAAGCGGCGCGACAGCTCGCTGAGCAGTTCCGGACGTGCAATCGCAGCGGTATTGACACTGACCTTGTCGGCTCCGGCGCGAAGCAGTTGGTCGACATCCTCGACGCTGCGCACACCACCGCCGACCGTCAGCGGAATGAAGACCTCACTTGCGGTGCGACGCACCACGTCGAGCATGGTGCCACGGCCATCCTTGGAAGCCGTGACATCCAGGAAGGTCAGCTCATCAGCGCCCTCCTCGCCATAGCGGCGAGCCAGCTCCACCGGATCGCCGGCATCACGGAGATTCTCAAAGTTGACCCCCTTGACGACCCGCCCATTGTTGACATCCAGGCAAGGAATCACGCGTACTGCCAGAGACATAGTTTTTAAGTTCTCCTCGTGTTAGCTCAAAGTTGTGGCTCGACGGTTTGCGCAACCACCCAGCTCAGGGGCGTCGCCCACGGTTTAGCTCCGGAAAGTCTCCGGACGACCCAGTTGGTCAATAATCGACCGCAGCGTGGCATGAACATCGCGAGTTCCCGCCAGCACGCCTACGGAATCATGCCGCCAAGGATTGCCCGCCAAGTCTGTGACCACGCCACCAGCTTCGGAAATCTGAAGTACACCAGCTGCGTTATCCCACACATGCGGTGAGAAAGTCACGGTGCCGCCGAATGCCCCCATCGCGGTGGAACCCAAGTCCACTCCGACAGAGCCAGTAATTCGGATCGTCGGATAGCGTTCGCCCACCTTTGACAGCAGCAGTTGGCGCCACTTGCGCGGGAGTGTGCCGTCGGTACTCGCGATGACGGACCCGAAGGCAATCGAAACCGGGCGGCCGGCCTCGGCGTCGATGTTGACGCGACGGCCGTTGACGAACGTGCCGCTACCTTTAGCTGCGGTAATACGCCGGCGTAGCAGAGGCATGGAGGTAATACCAACCACCGGCTCCCCCTCATGCATGAGTGTGAGCAGCATGGCACACAGCGGAAAGCCGTTGGAATAGTTCGTGGTGCCGTCAATCGGATCGATGACCCAGGCGGTATGTTCCTCGGGGACTTTGCCACCGAATTCTTCGCCGTAGACGGGCAGGCCAGAATACTGCGTGAGGAGCTGGCGCAGACGACGCTCAATTTCCAGGTCGGTCTCCGTCGCGAAATCTCCGCGCGGCTTCATGACAACCGGGTCCGCGCCCACCTGCTGCGTGAACAGGCCTTCGACCTCATCGAGCGCCGCTTCAGCAATAGCGAGCATCGCCCGCGGTTCCAGGGCATCCATACTTTCTAAATCCTTCATCCGCCGTCTCAGCCGGGGTGCCGTTTGCTCGTTAACGCTTTCGCTTGACGACGTCTCCCCGGCCCGGCCACGAAAGTGTTCTCTTTAGCCGCGAGCTACTGCCAGGGCCTCTTCCAGGGTGAAACGCCCTGCGTAGAGCGCCTTACCCACAATTGCGGAGTCAACGCCCTCATCGACCAGTGTGGCAATAGCTGCAATGTCGTCCAGGCTGCTGACACCGCCAGAAGCGACGATTGGAGCATCGGTAGCAGCGGCGACCTCGCGCAGCAGTTCCACATTCGGCCCCTGCAGGGTGCCGTCCTTGGAGACGTCAGTCACCACGAAACGGGATGCACCCTGAGCATCCAGGCGCTCCAGCACCTCCCAGAGGTCACCGCCGTCGGAGACCCAGCCGCGGCCGCGCAGGCGCCACTGCCCCTCTTCGTTAAGAACATCCAGACCAATGGCTACACGGTCGCCGTAGTTGGCGATAACCTCGCGGCACCACTCCGGATTCTCCAGTGCGGCGGTGCCAATATTGACGCGGGCACAGCCGGTGGCCAGCGCAGCCTCGAGCGAAGCGTTGTCACGGATACCGCCGGAGAGCTCCACCTTCACGTCGAGCTTGCCCACCACGTCGGCAAGCAGGTCGTAGTTCGAACCGCGACCGAACGCGGCATCGAGGTCGACCAGGTGGATCCACTCAGCGCCTGCGTTCTGCCAATTCATGGCAGCTTCCAGCGGTGCACCATAGGAAGTCTCGGTTCCAGCAGCACCCTGAACAAGGCGCACAGCCTGGCCATCGGCTACGTCTACAGCGGGCAGCAGGGTCAAACTCATGGGGGCTCTACTCTCTTCGACTTTTGGGCGTTGTGGCGATTGTCACCACGATGCTTGTTGCTAGTTATCTCAGTATAGGTGGTCTAGGTGGCGAAACTCCGTCACCTACCAGGTAGTGCGGTTAGGGCAGATACTACCGATTGGGCAACTACAGCGTGTCCACCCAGTTCTGCAGCAGCTTCAACCCTGCTTCACCAGACTTCTCAGGGTGGAACTGCGTGGCCCACAGCGGACCGTTTTCCACGGCTGCGATAAACCGATCGGATTCGTGGGCAGACCACGTCACCAGCGGCGGAGCGATGCGAGAATCCGTATTAAGGTCCCACTTGCGCACACCGTAGGAGTGGACGAAGTAAAAACGCTGATCTTCCAGTCCCTTAAACATCTTTGAGCCTTCCGGTACTTCAACCGTGTTCCAGCCCATGTGCGGCAGAATCGACGCCTCGAGACGCTCGACAGTACCGGGCCATTCACCACAACCCGGGGTGCCGGTGACAGCTGCGGATGCGTCGGTCTCCGCTGCGTGGATGCCGTCGGCGTACTCGACGCCGCGATCAAAGAGCACCTGCATACCAACGCAGATTCCCATCACCGGCCGACCACCTGCGAGTCGAGAACCAATCAGGCGCGGCCCTTGCACTCGATGCAAACCCTCCATGCATGCGGCATAGGCACCGACGCCGGGAACGAGGAGACCATCGGCCTCCATCACGGTCTTCGGATCGGCGGTCACAATAACCTCGGCACCCGCGGTGGCCACAGCGCGCTCAGCTGAACGCAAATTACCGGAGCCGTAATCAAGGATGGCAACAGTTGGGGTCTTCGTCGAAGGTGAGACTTGTTCCATAGTTGGACATTTTAAGGCGCTGGGAATCGATGTTTCCCATTTACCCCAAGAAAACTGCCTGGACAGGCAAAAGCGCTGGTATACGCCCACCGAATACTTTGGTAAACTCAAGGTTAACAACAGGTTAACTAAGTTATTGATTTATCCCTAATACCCCTGATTACTTTTTCACAGAGAGGCTCCGACGCCATGACTACCGCATCCGTTCTTAGTAAATCATTTGCCATTGTCCGCGAGGACCTTCACCGGCTCTACGGTGCAGCCTGCGATGCTGCGACCATCGATTCCATCCTCGACGATGTCATTGCAGAGCTGTCCAACTCTGCGAAGGTGACTAACTTCCTCCCCGTCCTCGCCGAACGCGAGGCCACCGAACGCATCAAGGCCGCGAGCGGATGCAAGGACTTCGCCCCGCGCCAAGAGATTCTCTTTGCCGATAGTCGCGGTTCCGGCCGTAGCCAGATTGCCACTGCCCTGGCCTACCACCTGGTTGGTGACGAAGTCTTTATCCGCACTATCGGCCTCAATCCAGAGGATGGCCTGAACCCTCGCGTCGTCGCGGCTCTTCACGACCGTGGCGTGGACACCTCACGCCTCACCCAAAAGGCGATTACTCCCCGCGTTTCCCACCGCGCCGATGTTGTCGTGCTCATGGGCATCGACGAGACACCAGCAGTCCCCGGCGACCGCTACGTGGAATGGGATGTCGCAGATCCGGACAGTCTCACAGACGATGAGCTGCAGTCGCTTATCGACGATATCGAAACCCGCCTGCGGGCTCTCTTCACCGAGATGGACGTCGCCGTCGCATAAACAGGCACGGCTGACCCCACACCGGGGGTTGCATCTAATAACCAAAAGAGTGGCTGCGCAAGAACTTGCGCAGCCACTCTTTTTCAAACGTCTCTTTGTATGTAGTTACTTCTTCTTGCGGTCCCGAACCGTCAAACGCGTCACTGCATTCTTTGCCGGGCGGGCAACACGCACAGCGGCCTCCGGCGTACGACGCTTCACGGCATCCCCCAGACGACGCAGCGTAGCGCGGGTGTTCTGGTACTCCGCCACGCGGTGCTTTCCGATGATTCGGTCGAGCACCGCACCAATGAGGCCAACTGCCAGCAGAGCTGCCGCAAAGGCAAAGACAGCCGGGTACGGACGGAGTGCAGCCGCGGCTACGGCTCCCAGAACGAACGAGCCGATACCAGTGCCCGAGTCAAAGGACATGTTCCAGAAGGCACTGGCCTCAGCAGTACGGTCACGCGGCAGGCGGGCAAACATCAGCAGCAGAGCCTCATTTTGCACTATGCCGAAGCCCGCGCCGTAGAAAACGGCCGCAACCAGCAGCAGCCAGGCCGACAAATCAAAGAGAACCACGCCGGACATCATCAGCAGACCAATAAAACCACTGATCAATGCCGGAATCAGCAGAATTCCAGCCTCCGACTTCCGGTCGGCGTAGATTCCTGCGAAATAACGGAACACCATCTGCGCGCCACCGAGAACAGACAGCGACAGGCCAGCCACAACCGCACCGGAGACCAGATCGATTTCGCGAGCTGCCGGGGCAAGGAATGCGGAAATACCACCAAAGCCCATCGCAATCGTGCAAATTGCGAGCGCGGGAATGGCCACCAGCTTCCATGTGGCAACGTGCTCAACGGGGCTCGGCTGAGTTGCTGCAGATCCGGGCACAGGATCGCCGACGTCTTCCTTGCCGCCCTTGCCCTCCTTCGGCGCTGGCTTAATCTTCGGGATAAAGAGTGCCATCAACGAACCGACAAGCGAGATGACGGCGCCCAAGACATAAACAGGGGTGTAAGAACCCGTCTTGTCCGCAATGATTAGTCCTAGTGGCAAGAAAATGAGCTCAGATAAACCAACTGCCACACCGAGAACGCCAGAGGCCTTACCCAGAAATTTCATTGGCACTAGCTCGGCAATCAATGCGGACTCGGCGACAGTCAACGCACCGAAGCCCATACCGCGGAGAACCGCAATGATGAGCACCAAAGCAGCATCGGTGCCAAAGATGTGCAGAATCGTCGGCAAGCCCAGAAACAGACCTGAAATCAGCATGGTCATGCCGTAGCCAAGACGGCGACACATACGTGGAGTCTGCGTCTGTGTGAGAACGGTAGCGGCCATAAAAACACCGGTGTAGGCACCGGCGAGCGAGGTTCCACCGCCATCGTCAAGAATTGCCTGCGGAATGACAGGCATGAGGAGTGACCAGCCACCGAAGGCGGCCATCACGGCGACTAGCGTAGGTACTAGTCCGGGCGCTTTCCACATGCTGTCCAGTTCGTCCAACTGCCTGCGGTCCATCACCCGGGACGCCATTTACTCCATCACTCCTATCAACCACAAAATTGCGCCGGCGAGCGCGATCACAGATAAGAGACCAAGGACAATTGTTCCGACCCTCGATCCGGATTTATAGAGTGACCATGTTCCGCCCACCAGCAGACCAGCGACAATGAACAAAAAATAAGTGCTCAGCGTCGATGCGGTAGACACCTGCGCTAAAAGCACGTCTACAGACGTTGTTACCATCGATTCCCCTAAAATGCCAGCTAAGGCGGATTTTCCGGTTTCCTACAGTGGCCGTCTACTTCAGCTGCGACCTACAGAGTGCCCTTGGTCGACGGCACACCGTGGACGCGCGGGTCGTCCTCGACGGCAGCACGCAGGGCACGGGCCACAGCCTTGTACTCAGCCTCGGTGATGTGGTGCGGATCGCGCCCGTAGAGACAGCGAACATGCAGCGCAATACGGGCATTTAGGGCGAAGGACTCAAAGAAATGCTCGTTGATAACCGTTGCGTAGTGACCACCAATGACGGCAGTCAACATCTGCTCTGGTTCGCCAGTGCCAACGAAGTACGGGCGACCAGACACATCAACCACTGCGTGTGCCAGCGTTTCATCCATCGGGATATAGCAGTCACCAAAGCGACGAATACCAGACTTGTCCCCCAACGCCTGGGCGAAGGCCTGCCCCATCACAATGCCGGTATCCTCCACCGTGTGGTGCGCATCGACCTCGGTGTCGCCGTTGGCGTGCACAGTCAGGTCGAAGCTGCCGTGGGAGCCGAAAGCGGTCAACATGTGGTCGAAGAACGGCAGACCGGTCGAAATATCGGTCTTGCCGGTGCCATCGAGATTCACCGAGCAGACGATGCTCGATTCGCGGGTGGCGCGCTCGACACGGCCAACGCGCTCAGTGCGCTCTGCCTTCAGATGGTCCTTATCACTGGCGTGCATAAGTCAGATTTCTCCTTATAGTGGGATGTACCAGCAGCATTTCGCTTAAGCCAGCGCGGTCGCTGCCAATTTCTTGGCCGCCGCCAGCAGTGCATCATTTTCACTGGGCAGACCAATAGTGGCACGCAAACGACCGGGCACGCCAACATCGCGGATGAGTACTCCCTCGTCCAAGAAGCTCTGCCATGCCGTCGAGGCATCGGCGAAACGACCGAAGAAGACAAAGTTCGAGTACGAGTCAATCACGTCGTAGCCATAGCTGTTCAGGGCGGCTACGACGCGGTCACGCTCGTCGGCAAGCTTTGCGACGGTCGACAGCGTCGCATCCGAGTGGCGAAGTGCAACTGTGGCTGCGGCCTGTGTCAACGTCGACAGGTGGTATGGCAGACGTACGAGCATCACAGCATCAATAAATGCCGGGTTAGCAACGAAGTAGCCGAGGCGGCCTCCTGCGAAGTCGAAAGCCTTGCTCATCGTGCGGGAGACAACCAGCTTCGACGGGAACTCAACCAGCAGCGTTGTCGCCGACGGCTCCTCAGTGAACTCGGCGTAGGCCTCATCGACAATGACGATGCCCGGCGCGGCTTCAATAATGCGGCGCAAGTCAGCGAGCGTAGTCAGGTTGCCAGTCGGGTTGTTCGGCGTCGTGATGAAGATGACGTCAGGACGGTGCTCGGCAATTGCCGCGAGCGCACTATCCATGTCGATGTCGAAGGTCTCCGGGTCGCGGTCGATGCCGATAAACTCCGTCTGCGTGCCGGACGAGAGGATTGGGTGCATTGAGTAACTGGGCACAAACCCCATTGCGCTGCGCCCTGGCCCGCCGAATGCCTGCAGCAGCTGCTGGAGAATCTCGTTGGAGCCGTTGGCAGCCCATACCTGGTCAACGGTGATGTCCACGCCGGTCTGGCGGGTGACATAGTCGGCGAGTGCGCTGCGCAGTACTACTGCGTCACGGTCCGGGTAGCGGTTGAGGTCAGAGGCGACCTTCTCCACTTGCGCCACCAGGTCGGCGATGAGGTCATCGGATGGCGGGTACGGGTTTTCGTTGGTGTTCAGGCGAACATCGACGTCGAGCTGCGGAGCACCGTAGGCTTCCTCGCCGCGCAGTTCGTCGCGCAGTGGCAAATCTGCCAGCACCAACTTGGCTACCGACTGCTGTGACTGGTTCTCAGGCTGGTTGCTCATTAGTTGTCGTTCCCCTTTTCTGCGCCATTGCTCTCAGAGCCGAGAAGCGTCTCAAAGCGGGCGCGGATGGCCTCGCCGTGCGCTGGCAGTCGTTCTTCGTTGGCCAGGACTACTACGCTGTCGGCAACTTCCTTCAACGCGGCCTCGTTGTAGTCAATCATGTGGACCGACTTGAGGAAGGTGTGCGTTGACAGCCCCGAGGCGTGGCGGGCGGTACCGGAGGTCGGCAACACGTGGTTGGAGCCAGCCGAGTAATCGCCCAGCGGCACCGGCGAAAAGCGACCGATGAAGATTGCGCCAGCGTTGGTAATGCGTTCGGCAACGGCCTGTGCGTTTTCGGTGTGGATCTCCAGGTGCTCAGCGGCGTAGGCATCTGCAACCTGGATGCCGATATTCATGTCGTCGACAAGCACGATGCCAGACTGCTTGCCGGTGAGCGCCTCACGAACGCGGTCGGCGTTCATGGTGACCTCGTAGCGGTTTTCGACCTCGCGGTCGACAGCGGCGGCGAAATCGGCGTCGTCGGTAATAAGTACGCTGGCGGCCATGATGTCGTGCTCTGCCTGGGAAATCAGGTCGTAGGCGACGGAGACAGGATCAGCGGCGTTATCTGCAAGAATGGCAATTTCGGTCGGACCAGCTTCGGCGTCGATACCGACGACCGAGCGGCACAGGCGTTTAGCGGCGGTAACGAAGATGTTGCCCGGACCGGTGACCATGTCGACCGGCTCGAGGCTCTCATTTTCATCGCCGTATGCGAGCAGTGCGACGGCCTGTGCACCGCCGACGGCCCACACCTCGGTCACGCCAAGCAGCTTGCAGGCAGCCAGGATGGTCGGGTGCGGCCAGCCGTCGTTGTCGGCCTGCGGCGGAGAGGCGACGACGAGGGACTCCACACCAGCTTCCTGAGCTGGGATGACGTTCATCAATACAGACGACGGGTAGACGGCGTTGCCCCCGGGGACGTAAAGACCGACGCGCGAAATCGGAATCCACTTCTCACGGACAATGCCGCCGGGAAGAATTTCAACAGTCTTGTCATTCGGCTTCTGAGCAGCGTGGAACGCGCGCACGCGCCCAATGGACTCCTGCAGAGCAGAGCGGACGTCGTCTTCCAGCGCGGCTTCCGCGGCATCGATAACCTCCGCTGGAACGCGCATGGATGCCGGACGAATACGGTCGAACTTCTCGGAGTACTCCATCGCCGCTTCCACACCACGGGCTGCCACGTCATCGACAACGGGTTTGACCGTGGGAATCATGGAATCAACGTCTGCCGCACCGCGCGGCAACACTCGACGCAGAGTGGCGGTGGTGGGAGTCTGACCGCGAAGATCAATAGTGGACAACATAATTAATTAGTAACCGCCTATTCGCACGATGGATTCATACGTGAGCACTTCAGAGTGACAAAGAAATGACAACAGAGTATTGAAAATCTGGGTCAAGCCAAAGACTTTATCCACGGTTTTCGCTACTATTCGCCCTTAAAGGCACCCTTGAGTATGAACTAAGCATATCTTTCTCACGCCCGGTTCATACCGATTGCCCCATTTAACCCCTCATACTGTGGCGCAAGTTAGCTCCGCCACAGTGACCCATTACAGTGTTAAGGAAAGTAGTAACCAGTCGTAGAAAGGTCAGCTGTTGAACCAGGAAGGAAACAGCCCGGATTTGCCGGAGCTCGTCGCAGCCTATGCAGACGCGACCGCAGCCGACAATTCCCTGGCCACGCGCCAACTGGAATCAGTTTTCGCGCATCATTTCTACAACCCACAGCTCTTTTCTGACCCGGAAGCCCACGGCGTTACCGAACACGTCGGCGCGTTTTACCGCATAGTCCGCGAGGTCACCGAATCGCTCGGCATGATGACGGCTGCGCACGATGCCGCCCTGAACTGGATGGTATGGGCATCCGATAACGACAACGTCCCGGAGTACTGGCGCGCCCGGGCACGGCTAGCGGCGGATGAAGCCCGCCGCTACACCACCTTTATCGCCGATGGCCCCACCTCTGCTGCCGCAGAGACCGAAATCCCACTCATCGCACGCATGAGCAGGGAGATCACCTCGTACCGGGCACTCGTGCTTGCCGACGATCTGGATGCCCCAACCAGCAGTCACAGCGCGGTGACCACGGATGCGGATGGGCCGCGGCCGCAGGAATCGTCGGCAAGCGAAGAAGCGGAGGAGCCGTTTAGCCCACGCCAGTGGAAGAAGCGGGCGGCACTGACTGACGCGCTGATTCGGATTGCAAGCGCCCTGCGAAAGGTCAACCGCGAGGACTTGGCACGGGAGCTGCACGAGATGATTCGTGCACTGCCAAATGAGGATAAGTTTGAGTCGATTGCGCTGGCGAAGACTCTGACGGAGGCATCACTGCTGCACCGAGCCGGGAAAGTCGTCGACGCAGCGCGACTTTGCGCCTCACAGCTCAATGCAATCGGTAACCGCTCCGTAATCGCGGGCCTTGAGCTGAGGCAGAATTTGGCACGGTACTCGATAGAGACAGGTAATAGCGATACCGCGTTCCGAATGCTGTCAAACAACGTGGCAGTCGCGGACCAGCACAGACTGGACACTGACTATATTCTCGCGGTTCGTGAGATGGCAGACATCAACTTCGAGGTGGCACACAACAAGCCCGATGCCGGGGAGATGCTGAAGCTAACTCAGCGCGCCCAGGATGTGTCGGCAGACTACCCCAACTGTGAAGTCACCATGGAAATCGCGCTGCTGAAGGCAACGGCACTGTACGAGCTCGGAGATTTCCACCATGCCGGCCAGGAAGCGGAGTCGGTTGCAAAGTGGTCTGAGCCTACCCAGGATTCCGCGCGTACTGATTTTTCCTGTGCTATTGCGGCGGAATCGGCAGTCCAAGAGGGAAATACTGAACATGCGGCAGTGCTCTTCGACGCGCTGGCCGATATTCGTGCCGGATACTCGTCACCGATTTCACCTGCGGAAACTCTGATGAATGCCGCACTATCACTCAGTAACGTGGGCGCCACAAGTGAGTTGACCGACCACCTGATGGAACGCTCACGTGGCTACGTGGTTGGGTCCTGGGAATCGGCCAAGTGGCACGAAGCGCAGGCGCTGCTGTGCTGGTCTGTGTGGGACAACGACGGCGTGTACAAGTACTCCGACGAAGCTGCCGAGCTTTTCTTAGAAGCCCACGCCCCTGCCGACGCGGCCCGCACACTGACTATCGCGGTGCGTGCTGCTGCTAGTGATAACAATGAGGAACGCGCCCGCCGGTTCGCGATTCGCATCGGCGACCTAGTCGGCCCGGATCACCCGGTGCGCGATGAAGTTCGTGAACTAATGCGTAGCTTTTCAAACCCGGATTAACAGCGCATCCGGCTGTACAGGTCTGAAAAGCAAAGCAGTTTTGCATCTTCCCGATGCCACGGGCGAAGATAGTCCAATGGTCTGGTGGGAAGAAGAAAACTCTGAGTCTGAAATTCAAGTTGGCGATTGGGATGCCGGCATCGCTGCCGACCACGTGTCAGTGAATTCGGAAAACGCATCAGCAACGGAGAACTCGTCCGATCCCTTGGACTTTCCTCCCCTGCCCAATCCGCTAAAGGCATTGCCGGACTCCCTCCCGGAGCTGCTGGTTATTTCCCGCAAGGCCGGTGCCACGCTCGACCACGTCACCAGTTGGCGCGCTGTCACCAAGTTCGCCCACACGCACTGGTTGGCCGACGCGCCTACCAACTCCCCCGATGTCATTGGCGAATTCCACGCACTTAGGCATGCAGTTGCCGACCAACTGGAATTGGTAGAAGAAGCCGCTGCTGCACGCGCCGAGTGGCTGCGCTGGGCAACTGAGGCCAACATCCGCCCCGCGATCTTGCACGCACGCTCCTACGGAGCATTCGCCGAGGCTGAGGCCTTCATCGACGCCAACCCAGGTGATGCCATCACCGGCCGGCGCCCCGAGGACTCCGAAATCCCTGAGCTGATCAGCCTTGCTAAGGACATCGTCGCCACCACTCCACAGCCCGGCGAGGCCTATTACTACCTGGTCAGCGCGGCTGTTGCCGGCGCCGCAGCATCGCTGGCGCGCCGGGCGGAAATCGCCGGTCAGCTCTCTGAATGGTCCGCACGCTGGGCACCAAAGCGAAGCAGTTTCGACGACCGGAAGCTGTTGGAGGCGCAGCTCGCGCACAGCCGTGGTGAGCTGCGCAGGGCCGCCCGCATCGCTGCCAGCGTCGCAGCGGCTCCTCAGTCGGAACCCGTCACCACGACGATTGAAGCGCGCCAATTTCTGGCTTTTCTCTCTCTGGAAGCTGGTGAGGAAGCGGAGGCAATCCGCCAGCTACGCCCAATCGTGCAGGCTGGTCTCGATGCAGGACTCACGGTCGCGGTGCTTCGCAGCGTGCGTCTGCTCTGTGCGCTTCTCAACGCCCACGGCGATTTCGCGGAATCCGCCGAATTTGCCCGCCGCGCGCTCGCCAGCGCCGAGGGCATGCCAGTCAACCCCATCACCATGGATATCCAGCTCGTTTTGGCCCGCAGTCTCCTCGATGCCGACGAGGTTGACGAGGCACTGCGCTTTGCCGAACCAGTTGCGCACTGGTCAGCATTTACTGCCGATGAAGAACGCACCGACGCGGCGTTTTCTATTGCCTCCACAGCCGCGGGGCTCGGCAATAATCCCCGCCAGGCGGCAAAGCTGCTCATCGAACACGGCGAGCACCTTGAACGCAACGGCGATACCAAGGGCGCTGCCAAGGCCTACCGTCAGGCTGCGCGTTCCATCATTCATGTCATTGACCTGGTCATTTCCGAAGAGGGCTCCGAATTCACCGGCGAGATTGTCTCTGAGGACGCTTCCGCCGCCATTGACCACACGCTCAACGAGGCTGAGGACCTTCTGCTGCGTTCTCAGAAGCTCATCTCCGACGACTGGTCACTCGCCGACTGGCACGACGATGCCGCCTACGTCTTCTACTCCGCTGGCCGCGACACGTTGGCTATCAACCATGTGGAAGCCGCCGCGAAGGGCTACCTGCAGTCCGGCGATGGCGAGGAAGCCGCCCGCGCGCTGCTGGCGGGGGTTCGCTACCGTCTCGACGCGGGTGATTCCGACGGAGCCGCCGCCTATGCTCGGCGCGTCGAAGAGCTTCTGCCCCGCGACGTGTGGGAAGGCCATCCTGTTCTCGATGCCCTTGACGTCATCATCATTCAGTCGCTTGACGACGAATACTAGCGCCCCGCCCACTTCGGTACTGGCGGTGACACAAAGTAGAGTGTTAGGTCATGACTACTTCTGGTGATTCCGCGACTTCTAGCCCGCAGCAGCTTTTCGACGCCGCCACGGCATTGGCTGAGGAAAACAACCTCTGGGAAGCAGCCCTAACTCTGATGCAGGGGTTCGAGGAACTCGGCGACAAGGCTGATGCCCCGCAGACCGACAGTCTGGGGCGCCCCATCCGTGGCTCTGCACCAAAGCTGATGGACAAGGCCGCGGATTGGTTGGATCTGCTGGATAACCTGGAAAAAGACGGCTTCGAGCCGACCGCGGACACCCCACCGCGCCACTTGCGCTGGGCGATGTGGCACACCTTGAACGGCCAGGCAGAGATTCGTCGAGGACATCAGGGGCGCGCCATTGATCACCTGGAGTTAGCGGCGGGACTTTTCCAGTCCGACAAGCTCAATATCCAGGCCGTGCCTCTGCTTGCACAAATTGCACAGTGCCACCTGCATTTGGGCGATGTCGGTGCTGCAGAGAAGGCGCTTTACCGCGCACAGGAAACCTGTGATGAGCAATCACGGGAGCGCTGGGGGTCGGCACTAAGCGAGATTGGGGCAGAGATCGCCCGTCGCCTGTAGGCGAAGCTACGAGGCGAAACCGGGGCTGATTCAGCTACTGCTCGTCGAAGTCGAGTCCGACATCGAACACCTTGGCCGAGTGGGTCAGCGCGCCCACAGCCAGGTAATCGACACCACAGGACGCGTACTCACGAGCCACATCGATGGTCAGTCCACCAGAGGACTCCAGCTGGGTGGCCGGAGAAATCTGCGAGCGGCGCTGCACCGCGATCTGGGTCTCCCAGACCTCGAAGTTGTCCAGCATGACGATGTCCGGCTTCATCGGCAGGATTTCATCGAGCTGTGCGAGGGTATCGACTTCCACCTCGCACGGCAGCTCCGGATACTGAGCCCGCACCCTCTTCAACGCACCGGACACGGAACCGACGGCCACCACGTGGTTGTCCTTAATCAGTGCCTCATCGCCCAATGCATAGCGGTGGTTAATTCCACCACCGCAGGTCACCGCATACTTTTCCAGGTTGCGCAGACCCGGCAGTGTCTTTCGGGAATCGCGCACCCGCGCACCGGTGCCAACGATTGCGTCAGCCCACTGGCGCGTCGCAGTAGCTACACCACTGGCGTGCGTGAGGATATTCAGCATTGTCCGCTCAGCAGTCAGCAACCCCCGAGTCGGCGCAGAAATCGTTGCCAGCACTGTGCCAGGACGCACCAGGGTGCCATCTTCAACGTGCTTTTCGACGGTGAACTCACCCGAGATGACCTCCTGCAGCGTCCACTCCACCGCATCGATAGCCGCGATAACGCCCTCTTGCCGGGCCACCAGCCGGGCGCGTGCCTGCGCAGCTGCCGAGACTGTCGACAGCGAGGTCACATCCGGCCCGAAGCTCATATCTTCCTGCAGTGCCGTCCGAATGAGTCCGCGGGTGATGTTTTCGTTCAGCACCCCGCGCAGAGTGTCCTTCTCAAGAGTCATGGCTAGCTAATCCCTGTCCTTTTCAAACCAAGTGTGGCACCCCAAAGTATATGGTCGTGCCAATGCCGCTTCGACAACTTTCCTTGCGGCTACGACCTGAACCGATTGCGGGAGCCGATCGATAACCGCCAAAGCCTGCCGCAAACTCTGCTCATTGCGCGTTACACCAGCACCTTCCTGCATCGCCGTCTGCAACCGGAAAAGCTGGCGCGGTTCCAGTTCCGGCCGTGGCTGCGGCAGGCCTTCAACCGCCGCTGCGAATTCCTCGTCCCCGACCGGCACAGCGTGTGTTTCAGCGACTTTTTCGGCCACCCGCTTGCCGACGACCAGTCCTTCCAGCAACGAATTGGAAGCCAACCTGTTGGCACCGTGCAGCCCCGTCGCGGAGCATTCACCGGCTGCAAAGAGACCCGGCACGCAAGTTGCACCGAATGGGTCGACGGCAATGCCACCACAGGTGTAGTGGACCGCCGGGGCCACGGGAATGAGGTCCTTGGTCGGATCAATCTCCGCTGCGGTCAGGCCCGCTGTAATCGTCGGAAAGCGGACGGCGAAGTTGTCGATGTGACGTGCGTCGAGGAAGACATGGTCCTCGCCGAGCTGGCGCATGCGAGTCGCGATGGCGCGCGAGACGATATCGCGCGGAGCCAGGTCCCCGCGAGGGTCAACGCCGGCGGTCACACTGTTTCCCCGGGAATCGACGAGGATGGCTCCTTCACCACGGACAGCCTCGCTGATGAGATGGCGTCGGCCGGTGCCGTCTGATGCCGAGCGCTCGTCATAGAGCACTGTCGGGTGGAACTGGATAAACTCCATGTCACGAATCTCCGCGCCAGCGTCGGAGGCCATGCCGATAGCCTCACCGCGGGCGCCCGAGGGCGCCGTGGTCGCGCGATAAATATGCCCCACGCCACCGGTAGCCAGCAGAGTTGCACCTGCGCGAATAGCGCCGCCACCGCGGGGATCCGCTACCAGCGCCCCCAGCACGCGGCCGTCTTTGCCAACGATGAGCTGGCGCGCTGTAGCGTTCTGCAGTACTCGCACGCCGGTAACTGAGGCTTCTAGGGCGCGCTCAATTTCAGCACCAGTGGCGTCACCACCGGCATGAATGATGCGCCGCGCGTGGTGTCCGCCCTCTTTGGTGCGGGAATATACGGCCGGGTTATCCGGCGCCGGGTCAAATGTGCCGCCTAGCCCAATCAGCCACTCGGTCGCCGCAGCGCCGGCACGGATGATAGAAGCCACGGCCCCTTCATCGCAGTGGCCGGCACCGGCATCGAGAGTATCCGCGATGTGGGAATCAGTGGTGTCATCGAACCCATTGGCCACATGGCCGCTGGGGTCGTCGTCAAGCCCGACGACCGCGAGCCCGCCCTGTGCGAGATTCGTGGCGGCATCGGCGAAACGCAGCTGTTTGCGGGCACCGACCCGCCACTCGACGCTGTCGATAACCAGCACGTCGAGGCCGAGCTCAAGGGCCCTACGCGCAGCACTGAGCCCTGCGACTCCCCCGCCGATGACGAGGAAGTCACACGTCAGTGTCCAACTGTCGAATGATGGGCGCAGACCAAACGTGTTACTCGCCTCCGCCTGGGTTACCGATGGCGATCATGCGCTCGACAGAAGCGCGTGCCTTGTCGGCGACATCCGGCTCGACATCGACTTCATCAGTGCCCTCAACGAGGCAGCGCAGCAGAGCCGCCGGAGTGATGAGCTTCATGTACGAGCAGGAAGCGCGGTCGTTGACCGGCTCAAAGTCGACATCCGGCGCGGCCTTGCGCAGCTGGTGGAGCATGCCCACCTCAGTGGCCACGAGCACCTTGCCGTTGGGCTTGTTCTCCTTCAGCTTCTGCGCCTCGGTCAGCATCTCGCCGGTGGAGAGCATCTGCACGCGCTCGGGCTCGATGGTGCCTTCACCTGCGAGGTAAATCGCAGAGTTCGCGCAACCGCACTCCGGGTGAATGAACAGCTGCGAATCGGCGTTCTCTTCCGCGCGGTGCGCGAGTTCCTCACCGTTGATGTTGGCGTGGACGTGGCACTCACCAGCCCATACCTTGATCTTGTCGCGGCCGGTCTCACGGCGGACGTGTGCGCCGAGGAACTGATCCGGGTTGAACAGGATCTCCTGGTCTTCCGGGATGGACTTGACCACGTCGACGGCGTTGGAGGAAGTACAGCAGATGTCGGTCAGAGCCTTTACGTCTGCCGTGGTGTTGACGTAGCTGACTACCAGTGCGCCGGGATTCTCTGCCTTCCACTCGGCCAGTTCATCTGCGGTGATGGAGTCCGCCAGGGAGCAGCCGGCGCGCTCGTCCGGAATAAGGACGGTCTTCTCTGGGCTCAGAATTTTGGCGGTTTCCGCCATGAAGTGGACACCACAGAAGACGATGACGTCGGCATCGGTTTCCGCAGCGATGCGGGAAAGTCCGAGGGAGTCGCCTGTGTAATCGGCAATATCCTGAATCTCCGGCAGCTGGTAGTTGTGCGCAAGAATTACGGCATTGCGTTCGCGGGCGAGGCGCTTAATCTCCTGGGCCCAGCGCTCATCTGCAATTACGCCACCGTAGCGGCCATCTTTATCGACTACCGATTCGTACAGATCCGATTCAAGGCGCGGCAGGCTGGAAGCATTGGCCGCAAGGCTGGTATTCACGGAAAACTACGTCCTTACTTCAATGGGCTGTGGCTACGACCGGAGAAAACGCCGTCACCGTTACCGGCAACGGTCTCCGGAGGCATTCGCAGCGGACTCAAACGGGCAAGTGCAAGAGACCTAAGCTCGCCACACAATATCGAAAAAGCCCCTAATCGGGGCGAATACTGACATCGAGGACGAACCTATTTCCCAAAATTGTAAGGCTTGTATAAGCCTATTTCCCAATAACTACCCCTGTTCAGTAGGAATTAGTGCTTTACGACGGCTCCCGCGCAGAACCTCACCGTCTCACTTAGTGACCGAATCTGCGTCCGCAGCATTGTCTGCAGCGCTCTCGTTGCCTTCCGTGAAGTCCGTTTGGAACAGCACCCGGGACCACAGTGCGAGCATGGCAACCAGTGGCGCGACCAGCAGTGCTACATAGGTTTTGAAGTCTGGAATCACCGAGAACTTATCGCCCGGCTGCATTCCCGCCAGATCCGGCTGGAGCAATGCCGCAACCGACTGACCGACGAGGTACGTCACTGCTGCGCTCATCAACGCGGAGAAACCTGCCCATCCAATTGCCGTGAGCATCTGCACAGGAGTCGTGATGGCACGGTTTCGGAAGGTAGTAATTCCCAGCACCAGGCCGCTGATGGCAGTGACAGCAACAAACCAGAGCAGCCCGATAAAACCAGCGTCAACGGTTTCCTGAATAATCGCCAGTTGGTTATCTGGGAGCATTTGCACCTGCTGCTTGGGGCGCAGGAATGCCCAGGCCACTCCGGCTATCGTTCCCGTTACAACGGAGAAGAGAACAATACCCGAGGCCATTGCCACGCTCTGCTTTTCAACGTGCGGGACTCGGGTATTTTTCATGGTCATAGTTGACTAACTTACCTCACGGCGCACATCCAGTACTAGCGTGCCCGAATGGCGCACTAGCACAACCAGCGCCTTTTATCGCTGCTCCAACATAACGGAGTCCACTTCGCCGTGGCGCGAGCACTTTGCAGTCCAGCCGTCCGGACGCACCTGCACCACCATCCGGCGCCCACAGAGCTGGCAGAATCGAGGCGCCTCCAGTCCAGCTTTTGCACCATAGGAGCGTTCGCGCACTTCACCAGCTTCGAGGTCGGCGCCGGTAAAAGGATCGAACTTGGGATCGTCTCCCAGCACCATGGCCTGGAGCAGCTCCGTGGAGTCGACTTTCTTACCCCGCGTCGCACGCGGGCTAGATGTCCGAGGCTTAGACAGTTGCATTGAGGGCCTTAATTGGAAGTCGTACCTTGCCAAGCATGTCCAGATCCTGCTCCGCCGGACGGCCCAGCGTGGTCAGGTAATTACCGACAATGACAGCGTTGATACCGCCGAGCAGCCCCTTTTCTGCGCCCAGGTCGCCCAGGGTGAGCTCACGACCACCAGCAAAACGCAGGATGGTCTTCGGCAGAGCCAAGCGGAAGGCACCGATGGCACGCAGTGCGTCCTTGGCTGGCATCGGCTCGCGACCGGCGAACGGAGTGCCCGGACGCGGGTCGAGGAAGTTCATCGGCACCTCGGTCGGGTTGAGCTCCGCCAGGTCCTGAGCGAACTCGGCACGCTGCTCAAGGGTCTCTCCCATACCCAGGATGCCGCCACAGCAGACCTCCATACCGGCTTCGCCGACCATACGCAGGGTGTCATGACGTTCTTCCCAAGTGTGGGTGGTCACGACCTGCGGGAAGTAGCTCTTGGCGGTCTCGAGGTTGTGGTTGTAGCGGTGAATACCAGCCTTGGCCAGGCGATCCACCTGCTCCTGCGTCAGAATGCCCATAGAGGCGGCCACATTAATGTCCACCTCTGCCTGAATGGCGGCGACGGCCTGTTCCATCTGGCTGAGCAGTCGCTCGTCCGGCCCCTTTACTGCAGCAACGATGCAGAACTCAGTCGCACCCGACTTTGCGGTCTGCTTAGCGGCGTCCACCAGCGCCGGGATATCCAGCCATGCCGAACGCACCGGGGACTCGAACAGACCCGACTGCGAACAGAAGTGGCAGTCCTCTGGGCAGCCGCCAGTCTTCAGCGAGATAATGCCTTCAACCTCGACCTCTTCGCCGCACCACTTCAAGCGCACCTCGTGAGCCAGCGCCAGCAGATCCTCGATGCTGTCGTCATCGAGATTGAGAACTGCCAGGGTCTCCTCATAGTTCAGCCCCTCACCGCGGCCGAGCACCTTTTCTCGGGCGAGTTCCAAAATGTCCTGCTGCTGTTGAGTCATGGGGGTGACGCTCCTTGAGGCTGGGGATAAAACTTGAACACCGTTTCAGAAGTTGTTCAGTTATCAAACTTAATACCGCAGCTACAGAATGTCGAACAGGGTTCAATTCCCGTCGTGTCGCGGATTTACGCTCCGCATCTCAGCCTTAAGGCATCTTCCAGATGATTCTTCTTTCGTCTACGGTAGGCAGTGTGCAATTGACCAAGGACATCATTGTCGACGCAGCTCTTACCATTCTCAACGAGTACGGACTCGGCGATCTCACGATCCGCCGCCTGACTCGCCACTTGGGTACCGCCGCTGGCGCAATGTACTGGCACTACCCTTCCAAGCAGGCACTGCTGGGTGCCGTCGCTGACCGCATCTTGGCTCCCTGCACAGAGTTTTCCGCCACCGGCGATTGGCGTGCCGACATCGAAGCCGTCGCCGAGCTGCTCTACTCCTGCCTCACCGCTCATCGGGATGGCGCCGAGGTCGTCTCGGCCGCACTCGCTACGGGCACCGCCACGATTCGCCCCGAACAACTGCTTGCCGACGCCCTGGAGAATGCACCCGAAACCTCCATTAACACCCCCTCAGCGGCTGATACCGCGTCTGTCCTCGTGTACTTCATTCTCGGTGCGACAGTCGACCAGCAGACAGCCATCGCGCTTGACCTGAACGGCGCCAAGGGCGTTTCCAACAAGGGCGACACCAGTGGCGAGAACGCCGATGATAAGGATCTTGAGGTCGAGACTTCCTCTGAAGATACTGCTGCACAGGCAAAAGAGCTCGGCCGCCAGCGCATTGCACTGGGAACCGAGCTCTTTATCGCCGGAATTGCGGGGGTTGCGGGGACTAAGGGAATCGCAGGTCATTAAGCCCCGCTGGAGCAATCACACTCACGGTCAAGCCGCGGCGCTAGAGCACCAGAGCTGCTACCCAACCAGCTGCCAGCAGCGGCAGGTTGAAGTGCAGGAAGGTCGGAATAACCGAATCGCGAATGTGGTCGTGCTGCCCGTCGGCATTGAGACCCATCGTCGGGCCGAGCGTCGAGTCCGATGCCGGCGAACCAGCATCGCCCAGAGCACCTGCAGTACCAATGATGGCGACGGTAGCCATCGGCGAGAAGCCCAGCGATACACACAACGGCACATAGATGATGGCGATAATCGGCAGCGTCGAGAAGGACGAACCAATACCCATCGTGACCACCAGACCAACGACCAGCATGGCGAATGCAGCGGCAGGCTTGTTGCCCGCAAACAGCTCTGCAGTAGCGGTCACCAGTGGCTCGACCTGGCCGGACTCCGACATCACCGAGGCGAAGCCCTGTGCGGAAATCATGATGAAACCAATCAGGGCCATCATCTTCATACCGGCGGTGAACACGTCGTCCGCCTCACGCCAGCGCACGGCACCGGTGAGCATGAAGATTGCCAGACCAGTGAGTGCACCAATCAGCAATGGATCGGCATCGGTCTCCATAGAATTCATCACAATCTGGACGACGAAGGTCACCACAATTGCAACGAGAGCAACGATAACTCGGTACTTCGACACCGGTTCGTCAGACTGGGTTTCTGCGTGTGAGGACTGGGCAATCGGCCGATCTTCGTAATGCCGTGGCTTCCGGTAGGAGAAAAATACGGCAATGGCCAGACCCGACAACATACCGAGAGCCGGGATGCCCATCGTCATCATGATGTTGATATTGGAAACATCAAGACCAGCATTCTCGATATTCCCCAGCAGAATGTCGTTCAGGAAGATAGAACCGAATCCGACCGGAACCCACATGTAGGTGGTGATCAAACCGAAGGTCATCACACTGGTGATCATTCGGCGGTCGATGTTGAGCCGGTTAAACACCGGCAACAGCGGCGGAATAATCAGCGGGATAAACGCGATGTGAACTGGGATGAGGTTCTGCGACATAATCGCCATGGCCAAAATGCCGGCGACCATACCCCACTTGGTCCATGCTTCTGCCTTAGATTTAGCGCCTTCATCCTCTGTGCCAATCTTGGCAATCAGCCAATCGGCCAGCAATTTGGGCAGCCCAGAGGACGCCACTGCCATGGCAAAGGCACCCAGCATGGCGTAACTCAGGGCAATCTTCGCACCACCAGAGAGGCCTTCCTGGAAGGCAACCATTGTGGCATCGAGCCCCATACCGGCGGAAAGACCACCGACCAAGGCGCCAATAAACAGCGCTAGCACAACGTGTACCCGGCAGACCGCCAGGATTAGCATCACCAAAACGGCGAGAAGAACGGGATTCATAAGGAAAATATTAAGGCAACCTTAAGTATTTCCAGCAACCGGGGCTAGAAAGATTTCACCCCAAAATCTTTACACCCCGGCTAATGCGACTAATCAATCGAGACGAGTCCCTGGCCGCCCTGCACCGCGTCGCCGACTTCGACATGAATAGAGCCGACGGTGCCTGCAGCCGGGGCCGTAATCTCGGTTTCCATCTTCATTGCCTCGAGAATGAGCAGCACCTCCCCGGCCTCAATCTTCTGGCCTTCCTCGACCAAAATCTTGCTGACCGAACCTGCCAGTGGCGCCACCACCGAATTGGCGGAGACACCCGAGACACTAGCGGTGGCCGGCTCAACGGAAGCGCTAGACGACCCACCCAAAACGATGGGCGAAAGACGCTTGGGCTCCTCAACTACTTCAACGTCGACATCGTAGGCAATGCCGCCGACAGTCACTTTCAATTTCATGGCTCAACAATCCTCACGTAGCAAAAGTCAATGAGTCAGGCTCAAATAAGTCGGTTATCGAAAATTTCCAACTAACGCAGGTTGCGCTGCTGCTGGATCTGGCGGCCCTGCGCAGCCCACGTCTTGTGGCGGTTGTAACGAATTGCCTTCACCTTGCCGCGATTGCCTAGGTACGCAGACACCGCTGCCGAAATGGCGATGACAGTGTCCTCGGGGATATCTGCGTCCACGCGTTTGCGCAGTTCAGCCAACTCGCTTTCTGCCTGATTCAGGCGTGCGGTGGCCTTCTGCAAGCTTGTCGAGGTCGCATCCAACCGGTCGGTCAGTTCAGCGACGAGCGCTCGCAGCTCCTTAATCTCACTGATGCTGTCCGACATTACTGTGGCCCCAATCCGTGCTTCTTGGCCGGGCGAACCTCACGCTTGTTACGCAGAACCGACAGTGCGTCAGCCACACGCAGGCGAGTTTCCGCCGGGTCAATCACGTCGTCGACCAGTCCTCGCGAGGCAGCGACATACGGCGTCGAGAAGCGTGTCTTGTAATCGGCGATACGCTCGTCGCGCACGCGCGCCTGCTCTTCCTCGTCGCCCGCGGCCGCAATTTCCTTTCGGAAGACCACGTTGACCGCGCCTTCTGCGCCCATCACCGCAATTTCTGCGGTCGGCCATGCGAATACGTAGTCCGCGCCGAGGTCCTTCGAGCACATCGCCAGGTACGCACCGCCGTAGGCCTTACGCATGACGACGGTCACCTTGGGCACAGACGCTGCGGAGTATGCGTAGAGCATCTTTGCGCCGTGGCGGATGATGCCGCCGTGTTCCTGGGTGACGCCCGGCATGAAGCCAGGAACGTCAACCAGGGTGACCAGCGGGATATTAAAGGCGTTGCAGAAGCGGATGAACTTTGCGCCCTTGTCCGAGGAATTGATGTCCAGCACACCGGACATCACGTTCGGCTGGTTGGCGACAAAGCCCACGGTACGGCCCAGAACTCGACCAAAGCCGACGACCAGGTTGGTGGCGAAACCCGCCTGGCACTCGAGGAAGTCGCCATTGTCGGCGATACGGATGATGACCTCGCGGACGTCGTAGCCCTTTTTGCCGTCCACAGGGACGATGTCGCGGAGCTCTGGATCCGGCTCGGCATCGAATACCGGATCAACAACCGGCGGCTCTTCTGTGTTGTTCTGTGGCAGGAAGCTTAAGAGCTTCTGCGCAATTAGGATGGCCTGCTCGTCATCGTCGGCAACGAAGTCGATATTACCGGCCTTAGCCATGTGCGCATCAGCGCCACCGAGCTGCTCGGAGGTGACTTCCTCGCCGGTCACAGACTTAATAACGCCCGGACCGGTGATGAACATCTGTGCCTTGCGAGTCTGAATGATGAAGTCCGTCAGCGCTGGCGAGTAGGCAGCGCCACCAGCACATGGACCTGCAATGATGGAAATCTGCGGCACCAGACCGGACAGCCAGACATTGTTGTAAAAGACCTGGCCGTAGCCCGACAGAGAGTCAATCCCCTCTTGAATGCGAGCACCACCGGAGTCGTTGATAAACACGAACGGAGTGCCGTTGTCGGCAGCGGCACGCATAGTGGCTGCAACCTTGCGGGACTGCGTTTCACCAGCGGAGCCACCCATGACTGTGAAGTCCTGGGAGGCCACGTGCACTGCCCGGCCGAGAACCGCGGCAGTGCCGGTGACCACACCGTCGGCAGGCGCATCGGCGGTATCCATGCCGAAGTCGGTGGTGCGGTGAGTCATGAACATGCCGGTTTCACGGAAAGTGCCCTCGTCGACGAAGTTGTCGATACGCTCGCGGGCAGTCATCTTCCCACATTCGTGCTGCTTTGCCTGCCGGGCTTCACCGCCACCGGCCTCAACACGGCGACGCTGAGCATCCAAATAATCCAGGCGCTCCGCCATCGAGGCGTCGACGCCCGGCGCGACGGCATCCGCCGAAGTCGGCTGGTTTGCTGAACTTTGCGACATTGCTATCTCTTCTCCCGATGTTCCTAGGCGGGTTCCACCTGGACGGTCTGCGAGCGACCGCCGACGGTGACCTTGTAGCGAATTGGCTCGCGAATGGCATTGGCTGCACCAGAGGCCTGCTCTGCCTCGCGCTTGAGCTGTTCGACAGTCTTACCGACGTTCTTCGGCCCTTCGCCGCGCGTGGTGAAGAATCCCGGTGCGACAGATGGGAACAGTGCGTTGGTCAGGACGTCTTCCGCGGTGCCGTTGTAACCGTCGAGCTCCTTGGCCTGCTCGACCAGGTCGTCCCACTCTGGCTCGAGGAGATCAGCCGGACGAACCGTGATTTCTTCCTTCTTGGTCTGCTCCGCTGCCTGCTTGATCAGCTCTGGGTTGCGCTCACCCGGGCACTGCCCGTAATAGCCGAGCATGAGGTCGGCGAACTCAGCCGTCATAACCTTGTAGCGTCCCATCAGTACGTTAAACACAGCTTGCGTGCCGACGATCTGCGAGCTCGGAGTCACCAGCGGCGGGTAACCGGCGTCCTTTCGGACAATCGGTACTTCACGCATGACCTCTTCGACGCGGTCGCCCGCGCCCTGGGCCTTGAGCTGGTTTTCCATGTTCGACAACATGCCGCCAGGAATCTGCGACATGAAAATGTCGGTATTGACCAGGGTTTTCGACTCGAACTCTGCGTACTTCGGACGCACCTTGCGGAAGTGGTCACGAATGGTGATCAGATTATCCATGTTCAGGTCGGTGGTGTAGTCGGTTCCCTCCAACATTTCCACCAGCGACTCGGTCGGGTTGTGTCCCGGCCCCAGCGACATCGACGAAATTGCTGTGTCCACGACATCCGCACCAGCTTCGATGGCCTTCATCAAAGTCACCATGGTGACACCGGTGGTCGAGTGACAGTGGACGTTAATCTGGGTGTCCTCGCCGTAAGTTTCCTTGATGCCACGGATGATGTCGTAAGCCGGCTGGGGTTTCAGCAGCGCTGCCATGTCCTTCAACGCAATGGAGTCCGCCCCCATATCCAGTAGACGACCAGCGAGCTTAACGTACCCGTCGACGTCGTGAAGCGGAGACGTCGTGTAGCAGATCGTGCCCTGCGCGTGCTTGTCGACGTTCTTGACCGCGCGCATGGCGTGCTCGAGATTGCGTGGATCGTTGAGGGCGTCGAAAACACGGAATACGTCCATGCCGTTTTCAGCGGACTTTTCGACGAACTTGTCAACCACCATGTCCTCGTAGTGGCGGTAGCCGAGGAGATTCTGACCGCGCAGCAGCATCTGCAGGCGGCTGTTCGGCATCAGTTTGCGGAATGTCCGCAGTCGCTCCCAGGGGTCTTCGTTGAGGAAGCGAATGCAAGCGTCGAAGGTTGCGCCACCCCAGCACTCCACACTCCAAAAACCGGCCTTGTCCATTTCTTCACAGACATCGACCATGTCTTCCATAGCCATTCGCGTTGCCATGAGGCTCTGATGAGCGTCTCGGAACGCTACTTCCGTTACACCAATGGTTCGTGGACTCATAATTCCAAAAGTAAAGGCCTTTGGGAATCTTCGCGCGTTGGTGACCGCGAATATTGGGGATTCGGCGCCCACCAAGGTGCGTTTAGAGTGTCAAATTGCCCACTTGCAGGGTTAAATACTTATTTTCGCGCGAACTTTACACGCTTAACCGTTCAACTCGACTTTTTGTCTGGGGGTCGTTTTTGCGAAGTGCGCTCGACGAATAGGACGGTTTGCGCGCCCACACGGGACTGAAAATGGCTCATGTTTTTTACAAAGCGGTTAAGGTAGTCACATGAACCAAGCAAATACAGTCGGCGATTATCAAGTATGGCCGGGTGAGCCTTACCCGCTCGGATCTACCTACGACGGCGCTGGCACCAACTTTGCGCTCTTTTCCGATGTTGCGGAAAAGGTGGAGCTTTGTCTGATTAGCGCCGAAGGCGAAGAAACACGCATTGCGATGGAAGAAGTCGATGCGCATATCTGGCACTGCTACATCCCGTCCATCATGCCGGGTCAGCGCTACGCCTACCGTGTACACGGCCCATTCGATCCGGCAAACGGTAAGCGTTGTGACCCCAACAAGCTGCTGGTCGACCCATACGCCAAGGCTTTCGACGGCGAATTCGACGGTCACCCATCACTGTTCAACTATGACATTCATGACCACTCGAAGCGCAACACCGAGGACAGCCTGGGACACACCATGACCTCCGTGGTCATCAACCCATTCTTCGACTGGGGCGCTGACCGCGCACCTCGCACGCCGTACAACGAGACCGTGATTTACGAGGCCCATGTCAAGGGCATGACCATGACTCACCCGGAGATTCCGGAGGAGCTACGCGGTACCTATGCCGGTCTCGCTCATCCGGCGATCATTGACTACCTCAAGGACCTTGGTGTCACGGCTATCGAACTGATGCCTGTCCACCAGTTCCTCCAGGACGACCACCTGCGTGAAAAGGGGCTGCGCAACTACTGGGGCTACAACACCTTCGGCTTCCTGGCGCCACACCAGGACTACTCGGCTTCCCAAAAGCCAGGCGGCGCAGTCAGCGAGTTCAAGGGCATGGTGCGCGCATTTCACGATGCGGGGATTGAGGTTATCCTCGACGTGGTCTACAACCACACCGCTGAGGGCAACCACATGGGCCCAACCATCTGCTTCCGAGGCATCGACAACGAGGCCTACTACCGTTTGGTCGAGGGTGACCGCCAGCACTACATGGACTACACCGGCACCGGTAACTCCCTGAACGTGCGCCACCCGCACTCCCTGCAGCTGATTATGGATTCGCTGCGCTACTGGGTCTCCGAGATGCATGTCGACGGCTTCCGCTTCGATTTGGCCTCCACCCTGGCTCGAGAATTCCACGATGTGGATCGCCTCTCCGCCTTCTTTGACTTGGTGCAGCAGGATCCGATTGTCAGCCAGGTCAAGCTCATCGCAGAGCCGTGGGATGTCGGCGAAGGCGGCTACCAGGTCGGTAACTTCCCACCGCAGTGGACTGAATGGAACGGTAAATACCGCGACACTATCCGCGACTTCTGGCGCGGTGAGCCATCCACGCTCGGCGAGTTCGCTTCGCGTATCACCGGTTCCTCGGACCTGTATGCAAACAATGACCGCCGCCCAACTGCGTCGATTAACTTCGTGACCGCGCACGACGGTTTCACTCTCAACGACTTGGTCAGCTACAACGAGAAGCAGAATATGGCCAACGGCGAGGACAACCGCGACGGCGAGTCCCACAACCGTTCGTGGAACTGCGGTGTGGAAGGCCCGACCGACGACGAGCGCGTTCTTTCTCTGCGCTCCCGTCAGCATCGTAACTTCCTGACCACTCTCCTACTGTCCCAGGGCACTCCGATGATTAGCCATGGCGACGAAATGGGACGTGGCCAGAAGGGCAACAACAACGTCTACTGTCAGGACAACCGTTTGTCATGGGTGGACTGGAATCAGACTCGTACTAACTCTGAACTGGTCGAATACACCCAGTTCCTGACTGAACTGCGTGCAGAACACCCAGTCTTCCGGCGCCGCCGCTTCCTGCGCGGTGGCCCGCTCGGTGCGGAAACCGATGATCGTGACATTGCCTGGCTGACCTATGAGGGTCGTGTCATGACTACCGATGACTGGAACTTCGACTTCGGCAAGTCGTTGATGGTCTGGCTCAACGGCGATGCCATCACTGAACCTGATCGCCGAGGTCACCGGATTGAAGATGACTCCTTCCTCCTGTGCTTCAACGCCCACCACGAGGACATCATGTTCCAAATTCCGGGCACCGAATACGCACACAGCTGGGAAGTCATCATCGACACCACAGAGATTACGGGTCGACCGACTCGCGAGCGCATCGTTGAGCCGGAAGGCGAGCTACGCGTGCCGGCCCGTTCGACCATCGTGCTGATCGAGCGACACTAGCCGCGTCCGCGTTGGGTCCTACACAAAAATCCCCTGTCGGCGGAAGACTTTTCTTCCACTGACAGGGGATTTTCGGCTCTGAGTTCAACTCAAAACAGGGTTACGTAGCAAAAATTGAGGGCTGCAAATTTGAAACTGTGTGAGTTTATGACACTTTCAGGCCATTTTTCGGGCCATTTTTGACATAAACGCAGTCAGTAACTCGCATCGCCCCACCGCCGCCAGCCATAAACGCAGTCAGTAACTCGCATTGGGTCAACACAGCACTGCGGGAGCCGAGCTGGCGTGAAGTCTTCTTACGCAGATGCGCGCATATTGAACTCCGCCTGAGAGTTCAACCAGTACTCCGGCTCGGTGTCAAAGTAGTCGGACAGTCGATTTGCGAGGTCAGTAGTGACCGCAGTGCGGCCGGTGCGAAAGCGCTCCAGAGTTGAGCTTGGCACGCCGATGGCAAGAGCCAGTCGGTAGATAGAGAGGTGTCGCGGCTCGAGGAAATTATCGTTCAAGATAGAACCAGGGTGCACAGGATGCGTGCTCAAAATGTTTACTCCTTATTTCATCGCTTCACTGGCATACGTTGTTTCCGCTTTGCCTTTCGCTTGAGCTCGAAAGCTCGAACGACCAGTTACCGCCGTTCGTCGAAAAGTATAAGGAGCGCCCGCTCAAAATGCATCCGGACATTTAACCCCCCAAAACATGTGGTTTTCAGGGGTACAGACACCCCCACTGTCCGAACGCTCCATAAATATTCCTATTTTTGTGGGCATTTCCACATTCTCGGAAGCCACATGTACTCGGCGCGAGCCGCAGGTACCGCAGCCTCTATGGGGCTCAATCCGCCATCGGCGCTACCATCTAGTGCATGACTACGACCACGCCATCCTCCGAGCCCGCCGTCGTCTTCGAGCTCACCGGCGACACGGTGACTATTACCGCAGATGGGCTCCGCCTTACCCACACCATCAACACGGCTAGCACCGCCCCCGCGAAGCCCCTCCCGCTTGCCGACGTTGCGGAGGTCGCATCGGCAAGTAAAAACGGTGTCTACACTCCGGCTAACCGCTTTTTCCCCGGCACGGTAGACCTCGGGGTAGCTTTGCCAAAGGCCCGTGTGATGCCTCATCGTCAGGCAGCAGCGCAGTTGCTGGCAGACCTCGTGGCGGAGATAGCCAAGAATCCTGAGTTCTACAACTCAGCAGATGCTTTTACTTCCACGTTGATGCCGTGGGTGGCACAGCGCGCGGCGGTCACCGAAGGCGTGAGTGTGGTTGAGGGCGCGGGCGACGTCGTAAAGCACTCCGTGCCTTTTGCACCGCTTCCTACTGGGGATGAGGTTGCGGTGTCAGACATCGCACCGTTTGCGGCGTTCGATGTAGAGACAGCGAACGAAGACACCGGCTCGATTATTCAGCTTGGCGTTGCGGTCGTGCGTGGCGGGAAGGTGACGGAGCGTTATTCCTGGATGTGCCGTCCGCCAAAGGGGCTGGAGTATTTTGATGAAGCCAATGTCGCGATTCATGGCATCACGGCGGCGGATGTGGCCGGTGAGCCGTCATTTCCGGAGCAGCTGGCGAAGTTTGTTGACGTCGTTGGGGATTTGGACGTAGTTGCTCACAATGCGCGGTTTGATTTCACAGCCCTGTCGCGGGCGTGCCGGGCGGAAGGCATTCCAGCACCGAAGTTGAATTTTGCGTGTACTTATATGTGGGCTCGGCAGATGCAGTTGGGGCTGCCCAATTTGAAGCTGCCGACATTGGCGGAGGCCGCGGGGGCGTCGCTGGAGAATCATCATGATGCGACGGCAGATGCGGTCGCATGTGCTGAGGTAGCGCTGTGGTTGATGGAGCAGCAGCGCGCAACATCGGTGGCTGATTTGAGCCAGAAGGTCTCGCTGAGCTTGGGCCAGATTGGCAGTGGACGAGTGCGGATGGTGCGCTATGACCCGGCTGGTGTCGCCAGCACTGGCGCCGGGACCAACGCGGGAACTGGTGCTGGTGCTGGTGCGCAGTCCGGCAGTTCCGCGCCGTCACGTCGGCCGCGTCGCAATGCGAAATGGGATGCGGCAAAGACACCGGACACCATTCCAGACCCGAATCCGGACGCGGATCCAAGCGGCCTGCTGTACCAGCAGCGGGTGACACTGACCGGCGATTTTGCACCGTATGACAAGGGTTTTCTGTGGGATAAGATCGCCTTTGCAGGTGCGAATATCAATAAGGGTGTCACGAAGAAAACGACCATTTTGGTCGCCGGTCCGTGGGATTCGGTGACGTCGAAGGAGAAGAGGGCTCGACAGCTGCAGGCCGAAGGCCAGGAAATCCAGATTTGGACTGAGAAGGAGCTCTTCACCGCACTTGGGCTGAATCCGGAAGAGGATGGAGCGTCCGAAGCAGGAGACACTGCGGACGGGACACCGAGCGCCAGCGCCGGGGACAACTCCAGTGAGTCGGTTCCGTTGTTCGGTTCTACTTCCCTGCCCGGCGATGACGGAATGCCACCCTTCTAGGCAACGTTCACGAGAAGAAATTCGCATTCGGACGGCGGGCGCAGACTCTGGGGCTAGCTGCAGCCACAGCGGTCAGGCAGCAGCTTTTCCTGGTGGGCGGTATAAAGGGGAACATGAGTCGCCGACCAATTACGTCCACCTACCGTCTCCAACTCCGTGGCCCCAAGGCCGACCCAAACGGGCGCGCTTTCACGTTCGCTGACGCGGCTGAACAGGTTGGCTACTTGGCAGACCTCGGAATTTCACATCTGTATCTGTCGCCTATCCTCACCGCCGTACCGGAGTCTAACCATGGCTACGATGTCATCGATCCGACGACGGTGAACCCGGAGCTCGGCGGCATGGAAGAGCTGCAGAAGCTCGCGCAGGTGGCGCACAAAGCCGGTCTGGGCATCATTATCGACCTGGTACCGAACCACCTCGGTGTTGAGGAGCCCAAGCTCAATGCCTGGTGGTGGGACGTTCTGACCTATGGCAAGGATTCTCAGTTCGAGCCATACTTCGACATCGACTGGCACGAGGACAACGGTGCCAACGGCAAGATGGGGTTGCCGATTCTGGGCTCCCCGGAGGATATCGACAAGCTGGAGCTCGACACGTCTGGTGACGAGCCACTTCTGCGTTACTACGACAATGCATTCCCGGTGCGCCCGGGCACCGAGGACGGCACCCCGCAGGAAGTACATGATCGCCAGGCCTATCGCCTGATGTACTGGAAGGACGGGGTCATTGGCTACCGTCGATTCTTCAGCGTCAACGGTCTGGCCGGCATCCGCCAGGAAAACCCGGTGGTATTCGAGCACACACACCGCATCATCCGCGAGCTGCTGGCAGCGGACATCATTGACGGTGTCCGCATTGACCACCCGGATGGCCTCAGCAACCCATTCGGATACCTCAGTGAGCTGCGCCGTCTACTCGGCGATGACAAGTGGCTGGTTATCGAGAAAATTCTGGGTGCCGAAGAGCCACTGGATCCGAGGCTCCAGGTTGACGGCACCACGGGTTACGACGCCCTGCGTGAGTTCGACAATGTCTTCGTCAACCGCGACTCCCGAGACGCCATGAGCATGTTGGCTCTGCAGCAGTCCGGTTCAACCTGGGACAAGACTGCCGTGCAGGCAACTGCGCAGGCTCTCAAGCACGATGTCGCTGCTCACGAGTTGGCTGCGGAGGTTCGTCGTCTAGCACGTGCCCTGCGCCGCGATAACTGGTCTATCAGCGGTACCAGCGTCAGCGATGAGGTACTTATCGACACCATCTGCAAGCTGGTCGCTGCCATGCCTGTCTACCGTTCGGACTATGTCTCCCTGTCACGAGTGGCTTCCACGGTCATTGGTGAAATGGCAGCGCGTTTCCCCTCGCGTGTCTTTGCTCTCGACCTCATTTCGGCAGGTTTGGTAGCCGGTGGTGAGGCCGCCACGCGGTTCGCGCAGGTCTGTGGTGCGGTCATGGCAAAGGGTGTCGAAGACACCACCTTCTACCGCGCCTGCCGCCTGATCAGCCTGAACGAAGTCGGCGGTGATTTGGGTCGCTACGGCATGTCGGCGGCGGAGTTCCACCTGTTGCAGTCGGAACGTGCTCGCCTCTGGCCACGAACCATGACCACGCTGTCCACGCACGACACCAAGCGCGGCGAAGATGTCCGAGCCCGCATCCTCCAGCTCTCCGATGTCTCCGGCGACTGGGCTGAAAATGTCCGCAACTGGATGGCCATCACCCCCGCCCCGGACGATGCCACCGGCTACTTCCTGCTGCAGAACATCATCGGAGTCTGGCCGACCGACGGCGTAATTACCGATGAACTGCGCGACCGCCTCCACGACTACGCCATTAAGGCCATCCGCGAGGCAGATGTGCACACCTCCTGGACGGAGCCGGTCGAGGAGTTCGAACTCGGCATCCGCAGCTGGATCGACGCGCTTCTCGACGGCCCCCTGACCGACTCCATCACAGAGTTCGTCCGCTCCATTGCGCCAGCTGCCCTGACCACGTCACTGTCGCGCAAGCTCCTCCAGCTTGTCGGCCCCGGCATCCCCGATACCTACCAGGGGACGGAGTTCACAGAGGACTCCCTGGTCGATCCCGACAACCGCCGCTTCGTCGACTACGATGCGCGCGTCGCGGCGCTGGATAAGGTTGCCCGCGATGAGGTCACGTCGGTAACTAAGAGTCCAGAGCACCCAGCTGAGCTGCCGGAGGACTTTACGGATGCCGATGCGGACGTCGCAAAGCTGATGGTGACTCACCACGGAGTGAAGCTGCGTGCGGAACGCCCGGAGTCCTTCGTCGGCGGCGCCTACCAGCCAGTATTCGCCGTGGGTGTCGGCGAGCGTCATTTGGTCGGTGCAGCACGTGGACCGAAGGGCGAGCCGGAAGATGTTATCGCGCTGGTGACGCGCCGTCCGCTGGGGCTGCAACGCGAAGGCGGTTGGGGCGACACTACAGTGACACTTCCCAAGGGATTCTGGACCGACCGTTTCACCGGCCATACCTGGTCCGGCACCATCGCCGTGGCTTCTCTGTTCAGCTCCTTCCCAGTAGCACTGCTGGTACGCGAGGACGATGACGACTAATCGAATGAAGGATTCGCTTGCCGACGGTTCCCGCGATCAGACCCGCAAGGCTCAGTTGGCGGAGGATCGAGAGGTTACACGTGCGCTGCAGTCGAAGTACGACTCGTGGGCAACTCGGCACCCCACCGCCGCGCAGGACTTTGTCGATGCGATTAAAGAGATTCTCTCCGATGCCGGTTTGGCCTTTGACAATGTCACGGCGCGGGTGAAGTCTTTCCGCTCATTGCGGCAGAAGGCCCTGCGTCGTGAAGCGGACGGCAACTACGTCTACCCTGACCCGTGGCACGATATCCACGACATCATCGGTGTGCGTGTAACCACGTACCATTCGACGGAGATTCCCGCGATCATGGATGCGCTGGGAGATTCGCTGACTGTGCTGCGTAGGATTGACAAAACCGCGGAGACACGAATCAGCGGCCGGTTGGGATACGGCTCCCAGCACTTGATCTGCAAGGTGTCGACGGCGGCGCCGTCAGAGCTAGCTCCATATGCGGATATGCAGTTTGAGGTGCAACTGCGCACTGTGCTGCAGCATGCGTGGGCGGAATTTGAGCACGATATTCGCTATAAGGCCCCTGAGGGAGCGACAGACCCGCGGATTGATCGAGCTTTTGCGCTGGCCGCTGGCCTTATTGAGCTCGCGGATCAGCAGTTCGACCAAGTCGTTGCCGTGCTGGAGGAATCCACGCCGGACGATTCCGCGCAGGGAGAGGGCAAACAGCCCTCAGCTCCGGCAAAGACCACAGCCGATGACATTGTGGTGACTGAGGAAACCCTACCCGGCGTGCTGACGATGCTGCTTCCAGATGCGCCCCGATCGAAATCAGAACATTACGGCTGGGCAGAAGAACTGCTGGAGCGCAATGGCATTCGCACTGTCGGGCAGCTGCGAGAGCTACTTAATCCGCAGCGCCTCAGCGCGGTAAGCAAGGCCATGAAGTACCGCTTTAACCCAGGCCATGTGCGTGTTATCGATGACCTACTACTAGCGGCTCGCGGTGAAAAGCACATCAAGGCCACTGCGGATACCAGCCATAACCCGAAGCGTCGACCAGCCCGTTTGCGCGCACGGTTGCAGCAACTAGCGGAGGCCGGGATGCCTATGAGCGACGTCCCCGAAGACGATCGAGCTGACGGCGATCGCGCTTCGTAGGCCGCCCGGCACCGCGGTCGCGCGTCGGCATCGATGCGAGAATCTCCCTCGGGGGCGGCGGCGGAGAGTGGTCGATATAGCACTGCCTGGCCACCGGAGCTCCGACCCGCTTCTTCACCGTCTTGGTGACCTCAACAATGTGTTCGCGGTGGTTTGCCCACAGTCGCACTCTATCCCCTGGAACGACCAGAACTGAGGGTTTCACGGCTTCGCCGTTGACTTTGACGTGGCCGCCACGGCACGCATCTGCGGCCAATGAGCGAGTTTTCAGCAACCTGACCGCCCAAATCCAGGCATCAATACGCACTGGCTCGGTAGACAATTGCTGCTGAGCAGGCATTTACTGCGGATCCTTGTAGTTCACAATCCGCTGAACCTTTTGCCAATTGAGAAAACCACCGACCAGGCCGACTACTGCCAGGATGAGGAATAGAGACATGCTTCCGGCTAGAAGTCCGAGCACTGCACCGCCGACGACACCACTGCCTGCCCATACAACGGCATTGCGGGAGTACTTTCGCACCGCGTTCTTGCGGAGCTCAATGGGGTTCTGAGGTTGGGGCTGAAGATAGCTCATGGAGTACATATTAGAGCGTTCTGGTCGCCCTGACGCATCGCATAGGTCGATAGGGCGTACAATTCGGGAAAAATTTCTACAGCTATAGCAAACCTGCTAGATATTCCTATTTGGGTAGGTAATTAACACAATGGCGTAGGTTGATTGCTAGTGTTAGTCCTATGACAGAAACTGTCCGCCCCCGCCACCGCATGGTCGACCGCGTTGCGGCGATCCTCGAACTCGTTGCGCGCTCTAACGAAGGTCTAACCCTCACTGACATCGCCCACACGCTGAACTATCCGCTCAGTACCACGCAGGGCCTTGTCAACGGTCTGACTGTGACAGGTTACCTTGACGAGTCCAACAAGCGTTACACGCTCGGCATGGCGCCGTTTCTGCTCAATGTCATGGCCGGTCGTCGCATGGTCAACGTTCCGACGGCTGAGCTCGAGGCGATTCACAACGAAACTGGCTTGATTACCGTGCTGGCACTGCCGGTTGGTGGCAAGCTTTTCTACCTCAAAACCGTCGGTGAATCCATGCGCTACCAGTACCTGACGGAGAACTTCCTGCCGCGCTCGCTGTTGCGCACCTCTGCAGGTTGGGTTTTGATGAGTCGGTTTGAAAAGCGCGAACTGTGGTCCTACCTGAACTCCGCGCGGCCGGAAGACCAGGTCTATGTGGATGATTTCCTCCGCCAGGCCGGGGAAATCGCAGAGACCGGCGTCTGTGCTGCCCCGGGTATTGCCGAAGGCGGTGGCGTTGACGGTGTCTCTATCGCAGTGGAGGAAGACGGTGCTACTGTCGCGGCAGTCTGCGTCTTCGGTCGGCCAGAAAAGATTGCGGAAAACAAGGACGAACTGGTGGAAATTCTCAAGCGTCATCGCGGCGCACACAACGGCGAGGAGTCCCCGAACCAGGGTTAGTGGCTGTTAGGCGCGCAGCTCCCACCAGATTTCGCCACCGTCCGTAGACGGCTCGCTAGCTCCCTTAGTCAGCGCCTGCATTTCGCCGTCAAGCTGGGCAATCCCATCGGCAGTCACTGCGATGGAAAACTCCACGTGCTGCCCCCACCGCGTTTCCACAATCTCATAGCCGCGAGCACGCAATTCTGCCTCGATGCGACCGGCATCTGCAGCGGAGACACTCACTACTCTCAGGGCTCTTTGCACTCGACGCATGCGCGTGACTTTTTCTAGACACTCTGAGACCGAATCCGAATAAGCCCTTACAAGCCCGCCCGTGCCCAATTTGATGCCGCCAAAATAGCGGATTACTACGGCGGTGACATTCGTCATTCCAGAGCCTTGGAGCACATCGAGCATCGGGCGCCCTGCCGTGCCACCAGGTTCACCGTCATCTGAGGATCGCTCCACCCGATTTCCTCCGACGACCTCATGAATGTATGCGCTGCAGTGGTGGCGAGCATCCGGGTACTCCGCCTTGGCCAAATTAATGACCTCTCGGGCGCTATCTTCGTCGTCGGCACGCGCAATCCACGTAATGAAGCGCGATTTCTTAATCTCGATTTCATTCGTGACGATGTCACCGTCGGCGGGGACAATCAGCTCGATGTCACGCTGATTCTGCGTCGCTTCGGTCGAAGTGGATGGCTCGGTGGTCATAGTGTCCATTGTTGCGTATGGGCTTCGTGCACACCCAATCACCGTCGGTCGCTACTATCTCGACCTCACCTTGGGCTCACCTCAAATCCGCAGTGGTCGAAAAAGTTTCACTGTGTCAATCCGCTGACTGACCTACCATGGTGCTCATGAGCAACTACCGAGTCTGGGCCCCGTACGCTTCCGAAGTCCGTCTGCTGTTGGGCAATCCTGACGCGCCTGCGATTTTTGATATGCATCCAATCGCTGATGCCACCAATGGCTACGGCGCCAACTCCGGTTGGTTCGAAGCTGACGTGGCTCGCACACCGGGGGATCGCTACGCCTTTTCGCTGCGGGCACATGCGGGATACGGCGCGCCTGATGGCGAATCGGGGGACGGCTCCTCCCCCGCTGTCGGTGACTGGACAATACCGCTGCCGGATCCGCGTTCACAGTCCCAGCCGGATGGTCCGCATGGTTTCTCCGAGGTCGTTGACTTGAGTGCCTATAAGTGGAAGGACTCGGCCTGGTCGGGTCGGATTCTGCCAGGAGGTCTGATTTATGAGCTGCATGTGGGTACCTTCAGCGATTCTGGCGATTTCGAAGGTTTGGTGGAACATCTAGACCATCTGATTGAGCTGGGAGTGACACACATTGAGCTGATGCCAGTGCAGCCTTTCGGCGGTGACCGTAATTGGGGCTATGACGGTGTGTCCTGGCACAGTGTCCACGAGGGCTACGGTGGCCCGCGGGGCCTACAAAAGCTGATTGATACGTGCCATCGCAAGGGGTTGGCCGTCATTTTGGATGTGGTCTATAACCACTTCGGTCCAGACGGCAACTATGTGGGATTTTTCGGGCCCTACACCGCTGGTGGTTCGACGGGTTGGGGTGAGGTTGTCAATCTCACCGGCGACAACTCTGATGAGGTGCGTGCCTACATTTTGGATGCAGTGCGCCAATGGTTGGTGGATTACCACGTCGACGGTCTGCGCCTGGACGCAGTCCATGCTCTGCATGATGAGGGGGCATTCCACATTCTGGAGCAGATGCAGGTTGTCGCAGACACTGTCGCAGCCGAGACTGGTATTCCGCGTTCCTTGATTGCAGAGTCCGATCAAAATGATCCGCGCTTGGTCCGCCCGCGGGCTGCCGGTGGCTTTGGCCTCAACGCTCAGTGGGATGATGACGTCCACCATGCGCTGCACACGTTGATCTCTGGCGAAGACCACGCCTACTACTCGGACTTTGGTTCGGTGGAAGCGCTGGCTAGCGCTTTGGAAACCGGCTTCTGGCACACGGGCACAATGTCGACATTCCGCGGTCGTACTCACGGCCGCCCCTTTAACCTGTCTGTCCAGCCCATGCATGCTTTTGTGACGTACACAACCACGCATGATCAAACGGGTAACCGCGCTGTCGGTGACCGTCCGTCGATGAACCTCACCCCGGCGCAGCAGGTTTTAAAGGCAGCAGTTATCGCATGCAGTCCTTTCACCCCGATGCTCTTCCAAGGTGAGGAGTGGGGTGCCTCTACCCCATTTGCTTTCTTCTGCTCCCATGAAGATCCGGAGCTGCAGCGGCTCACGCGCGAGGGACGCCTACGTGAGTTTGCCCGTGCCGGGTGGGATCCGAAGGAGGTATTCGATCCATCGGATCCAGAGACCTTTAATCGCTCGAAGCTCAATTGGCAGGAGGTCTCGGAGGGCTCGCACGCCACTATTCTGTCGGCCTACCGCGATCTCTTCGCGCTGCGGAAGTCACACCCGTCGCTTCGCACTCCGTGGTCGGCATCTGTAGTGACTGAGTATGACGAGGACAATCGTTGCCTCGTCGTTGTGCGCAGCCAGGATGAGCGCGAAATGGGTGCCCGAAACTCGGATGCCTTTGAAACTGTCGCTTTGGTTGCGAATTTCTCCGACGCCGAAACCAGCGTCAGCCTGGATTCCGAGTTCGGTTCCGCCCACCTGCTACACACTTTTGAGGACGCAGCAGCCAGCATCATCAATGACGAAGCTGCTGGTCCCGAAATCTCGCTTCCAGCGTGGGGCTACGCTGTCGTCTCGCTCAGCTAGTCAGCCGGATTTTCAGCCTCGGTGTCGGACTCTTCCTCATCCGCCGCACCCGACTCGGGTGCTGGCCACGGCAACTCGGTGACATCACCGTGGAGGACGTGAGCCACCAACGCGTCTGCGATGAGAATATCGCTCATCACCAACGTCGGAACCAGGTCCGCCAGCTGAGCCCACATCGGAATCAGCTCACGGACAGCGGCGACACTGGCATCAGAGTTCTCAGCCTGAGTACGAGCCAATACGCGGGCAGCCACTGCAATAAGCAGTGACGTTCCCGGCACCAGAGTCCAGTGCAGCGAAGGATCATCCGCATCGATGCCGTCGAGCTTGTGGAAGCGCACATTGACCGCCTTGCGCAGTCGTGGAGACGCCTTCGATACCGTCTTAAACAACACCCGAGAGGCGGCGGCAAGCTGGGTCATGACACCGGATTCCACAATCTCAGCACGATTGCGTACCACTTCGTAGATTGCGGTGAAGCGAGCGTCATCGTCGGTCAGCGGACCCGGGACCATGCGGTAAGGATCAAAGACCTGCGACAGAATAGCGCTGGCCTGTGCTTCCGGCAGCGAGGTAATCTGCACCGAGCTCTGGTCGATAGTAGCGGACTCCAGGGTGGTGTCCTGGCCGCTGGCAGCAATGTCCAGCAGTCCCTGGCCACCAGTTGTGCGCAGGTAATCCAGCTGACGAGAACGGTCCACGCTCTCATCAGTGAGATCCGCCAATGCTGCCAATGCACCGAGCCACGGCACACGGCGACGCCCCGGCACTGGCTTAGTAGCGCTGAAGTCTCCCAGCACGAGTCCGGAGGCGATAAACATACCCGGCTGATCGTCGAGCGCGATGACTGAACGGTTCAACGCTGCCAGACCGGCGCGTGGTTCGGCACACAAGATCGCACCCAACCTAGGTGCGGCCAGCAGCGGATTCGCCTGCGCCATGTCGGTTGCACGACCAGCCCGCAAGGTCGCCAGTAGCGTCCACAAACGTGCGAGCTGATCCTGATTTAGCTCGCCCCACAGTTCCTGCGCGCGAGCAACGGAATCGGTGTCCTCGCCATCGAGGTCGATAGCCTCTGCATCATCGACATGATTCAGAATGGTCGACCCGGCCGCCGGCCACTGCGGGTGGCGTTCCTTTTCCACACCGAGAGTCACCTGCGCGACGAATGGGCCGAGGCCGCGGAGTTCGGCGGGAAGCTCGCATTCACCCTCCACGACTTCCAGGGCGACGGGCTCGCGCCACGGCTGACCGGCGGCCCAGAGCCACAGGGTCATCGGCAAGTGCGAAACATCGTCAGCAACATCAACCTCGATGATGTCAGTGGCTTCATCGTTGAAGGCAATCTGGCGGATGGCATCGCGGGAGGAGGCCTCCACCAGCGGTACAGACAGGCGCTTCCGTCCCGTCACACGTGTCCAGTCCAAACTAATGCGCAGGGCCTTCAGCAGAGAGATACGGTCGGCAAACTTGCCGAACTCCGCGTAGCCAGTATCGCCGAATCGCTTGATGGGGACGCGGCAGATGTCGCGCTCACCGCTGGAAACTGCAACATGCGCATGGCGCAACTCGCCCGGGGCATTGACGACAATCTTGCCGAAGGCATCGACACGCTTCGGGCGGGTGACCAATGTAGTGGTGCGGCGGGCGACGGATTCGTCGGCAAGCGGAACCTCAAACTGCAGCGTGCCTGGCGTGACCTGCAACTGCAGCCATGCGCCCTCGTCGGTGGAAAGCTCGACGGTACCGCTGACTTCGTCCGCCCCGAGGCGCACGATAGCGGGCTCGGCGTCAAGCGGCTTGTCGCCGGAGACAACGCGGATGTCGGCGGGGCTCAGACCGTCGATGGTTGGGATGCGGAAGCCGTCACCACCACCGCTGTAAGTGATCGTGAGGTCCGCCTGCTCCGCAATGGCGAAGTGCTTCTGGAAGCTGCGGCCACGCGGATTGACCAGGCGAACCACGAACTCGCCGACCCACGGATAATCATCATCGGTAAGGATCTCAACCTCGCCACCCGCGGCGGGCACCTCGAGGTCATAGACCATGACGGAATCCGTGGTAAACGCACCATAGCCACCAAAATCGGTGACGATAGCACGCCAGGACTCGTCCTTACCGGACAGCGTCGGCGGGAACACAGCGACCGGCCCACCCGCGTAAACCGGGGTGCCGTAGGCAGACACCGTGCCGTCGAGACGCGCGTGGGGCATGGTCATTCGCGGTTGCCGCTGCGGTGATGCCGAGCGAACCTCGCCAGTCGCCCCAGACCGACGAACCTGAACTGCATGAACATCGCGAAGATCGATCTCAGCGACTTGCCACAACTCCCAGTTAAATGGGCGCGGGTCCGATAGCAATGGCACCTCAGCACCCGTGACGGGGTCAACGAGCGTGGCATCAACCGGGTAGACCACCGTAGCGGACGTCGAGTGTAGCGAGACCTTGTCTGTGACCGACTGACCGTCGGCACCGAAAATGAGAATCGGGTCCTCAGTGCTAATCGCAGGGACTCGCCAGTGCTTCTCATCGCCGATTTCCACCAGCACATCGCGCACCGGCTCATCGATGGTCACCACTGGACGCGGCAGCGAATCCTGCAGGCCCACCACCGGCGTCGTTGCTACCGTGCCGCCGAAGGTGACACGCCAGGTCCGTCCCGCCGGATCCAGCGGCGTCGGTAGCTGTACGCCAACGGTCTGCGTCAGCTCATCGAAGTACAGCTGCGGGCGGCCGGTCGTTGCCACCACGCCCACCGCTTCACGACGATTCGCAGTACCCGCCGGACGCATACGCAGCTCTTCACGCGCAGCGGCCACCAGCATGGGCGGCAGCCCCGCATCGAGCTGGCCGAGTTCTTCCCGGGCCTCCCAGTTGGCCGGATCGGCAGCCGTGGCAATGGCGTAGCCGAGGGTTGCCTTAAACAACTTGTGTGCCTGACGAGGTGCCGTCCTGGCCAACTGCCGCAGCGCCAGCGGGTAGACACCATCTTCCGCCTCTGCGATTTCGGTCAGCAGCTCCTCGAGCAGCGGGTGAACCTTCGACAGCGCCTGTACCAAGTCATTTGATGAAGGGTCGGATAGCTCCGCTACCCCGGCAAGTTCCTCGCAGCGCTCGATAATCAGTGGCATCACTGACAGCTGCACTCCCGCGTGCAGCAAAAGCACCTGCGCTGCCCGCTGCAGCGGATCCGCGTCGGCTTGGTTGCTGTCGACGTCGTTAGGCAAACCAGCATTGGACAGCATTGTCGGCACTGCGGCGGCGAGGTGCTCGATGAGCGCGCCGGTAGTGTCAGCGTCTGGATCCAACTGCAGAGCCGCAGGCCAGTCCAGCCACATTTCGCTTGCCGACGCAACACGCGCGGCGCGTCCTACCAGCGAGGCAAGGGTGACCAGCGGGTGATTGTCAACGACACTCTTCGCGGCTTCAATATCGGCGGCAGTACCGCCCGCCAGATGATGGGCCAGGAGCGTTCCCAGGAAGCGGTCGATACGCTCAACCTCGTCCATCGCCAGCCCTGACCAGACAAACAGTGGCTCAACTTTGGCCTGTGTGGCAGATTCCAACAGCCCTGGAATCCGGGTGGCCAGGTCCTGCTCTGCGGCAGCCAGCCACATTTCGACAATCACGGTATTTTCCACTCGGACACCCTGGTCGACACTGCTTGCCCCAGTCATAGTGGGTGGACGCTCCCCTTCGCTACAAAGCTTGCTCGAAAAGATTCATTTAATTAACGGAGCTGGGAGGACTTCCTCGGAAGTTTCCCAGCTGGACCCAGCAAGTCTAGGTCAAAAAGTCATACTCTGGTGTGCCGGGTACCAGTCGGCGGCACTTCAGCGGCGAGGCATCCATGCGTGCCAGCAATTCCTCGAGGTCAGAGGCACGACGTAGCTCAATACCGACAAGAGCCGCGCCAGTTTCGCGGTTGTTGCGCTTGAGGTACTCGAACTGCGAGATGTCGTCATCCGGGCCGAGAACATCGCTGAGGAACATACGCAGCTGGCCGGGCTTCTGCGGGAAGTTGACCAGGAAGTAGTGCTTGAGGCCGCGGTAGACCAGCGAGCGCTCCATGATCTCGGCATAGCGCAGCACGTCGTTATTACCGCCCGAGATGATGCAGACAACAACCTCGTCCGGTTCAAACTGCATCTGCTCCAGAGCTGCCACAGACAGCGCACCGGCCGGCTCAGCGATGATCCCTTCGTTCTGATAGAGATCCAGCTGCGCCTCACAGACCGCGCCCTCCGGCGCAATCATCGGATGAACGCGGTTGCGGTTGGCCTCCAGGATGTGCCATGGCAGGTCACCGAAACGGGCCACCGCGGCGCCATCGACGAACGGATCGGTGTGCCCCAGCGTAATCGGGCCGTTGTTCTCCAGGGCTGCGCGCATGCAGGCCGCACCCGCAGGTTCCACACCCATGACCTGGGTGTTCGGCGACATATCCGACAGGTAAGAGGTGACACCGCTGAGCAGACCACCGCCACCGACCGGTACGCAGATGGTATCCAGAGTCAACCCCTGACCGGAGAGCTGCGCAATAATTTCAGCTGCGACAGTGCCTTGTCCGACGATGGTGTTGAAGGAGTCGAATGGCTCCACCATGGTGGCACCAGTGCGCTGTGCGTCAGCACGCGCCGCAGCGGCGGCCTCATCGAAGGAGTCCCCGACAACGACAATCTCAACGGCATCGCGGCCGTGGTAAGCGATACGGTCGCGCTTCTGCTTCGGCGTGGCATTGGGCACATAGATGCGCCCCTTAATACCCAGCTGACGACAGGCATATGCCACGCCTTGAGCGTGGTTTCCTGCAGATGCCGCAACGACGCCTGCTGCTCGCTCTTCGTCGGTGACCTGAACCATGGCGTTGTAGGCACCGCGAATCTTGTACGAGCGCACGTCCTGGAGGTCTTCCCGCTTGAGGAATACCTTAGCGCCGGTGATTTCGGAAAGACGTGGGCTGAACTGCAGCGGAGTGGCCGCAATAACCGAAGAAATTCGTGCCTGCGCAATCTGAATATCGGCCGCGTGGACAAGTCGGCGTTCGGTCTGGGAAGCAGGCACGGAATTCTCACTCATGAGCTATGACTCTACTCGGTCATACAACCGGTTGCGACAATCAGGGCCACGATAAGCTACCCCAAAATGCTGGCCCCAATCGTCGCCTTCAGATCACCAATCAAGCTGGCGTCCCGGTCAACCCGCAAGTGCTCGCCGAGAACCAAAGTGGTGTGGGAATCGCCGTCGACAAGCTTGAGGTAAACGTCGGAGTCGCCTGGGTTGTCCAGCAGTACTGACTTCAGCTTGGCAATCATCTCCGGAGTGCACTGATCAGTGCGCATGGTCAAACGCAGCGGCGCCGAAGTGGAGCCATTACGGCCAAGATCCGGCAGCTTCAGGTCATCACAGACCACACTCATGCGGTCATCGCGGTACTGAACGCGAGCACGAATAAGCACAATGGCGTCTTCAGCAATGCTGGTGGCAATCATCGCGTAGGTCCTCGCAAAAGCCATGACTTCCACGCGCGCGCCGTTGTGGTCCTCAATACCGATAATCGCCCAGGGCTGACCGTTCTTATTCACGCGACGGTCAACGCTAGAGACAATGCCACCAATAGTGATTTCGGTGTTGTTAGCGACTTCCCCACCGACGACCGTGGTCAAAGCGGTATCGGTCTGCGCGGCCAGCGATTCTTCGAACCCATCGAGTGGATGACCGGAGACATAGAGGCCCAGCATTTCTCGTTCCAGGGTCAGCTCGTGCTTGCGATCCCACTTTTCATCCGGCACACGGATTTCAAAGATGCTCTCCGATCCGGTGTCCTCTTCCCCACCGAAGCCCGCAAACAGGTCGAACTGTCCCTTGTCTGCAGCCTTCTTGGTCGACAGCACCGAGTCAATGGCTTCTTCGTGAATGAGCGCAAGGCCCTTTCGTGGGTGCCCCAGCGAGTCGAAAGCGCCGGCCTTAATCAGCGACTCGGTGATGCGCTTGTTACACGGCAGCGTCTCAATCTTGTCCAGATAGTCCGAGAACGACGTGAACTTGCCCTTCTCCTCGCGCGTCTTCACAATCGACGCGACCACATCATGGCCGACGTTGCGGATAGCGCCAAGGCCGAAGCGAATATCCTCACCGACCGGCTCGAAGTCCATACCCGACTCATTGACATCCGGCGGCAGCACCTTAATGCCAAGGTGGCGACAGTCCGACAGATAAATAGCCAGCTTGTTCTTATCATCCGCCACCGAGGTCAACAGCGCCGCCATGTACTCAGCGGTGTAGTTGGCCTTCAGATACGCGGTCCAGTAGGACACCAGGCCGTAGCCCGCCGCGTGAGACTTGTTAAACGCGTACGAAGCGAAGGGCAGAATAATATCCCACAGCTTCTGGACAGCATCCTTAGAGAAACCATTTTCCAACATGCCGCCTTCGAAGTTCACGAACTCCTTGGCCAGCACCTCGGGCTTCTTCTTACCCATGGCCTTACGGAAACCATCTGCTTGGCCCGCGGTGTAATTCGCCAGCTTCTGCGAGATCTTCATGATCTGCTCCTGGTACACAATCAGGCCGTGTGTTTCTTCCAGGATTTCTTTCAGCTGCTCATCCAGTTCCGCGTGGATGGCGTTATAAGGCTTGCGACCATTCTTAATATCCGCGTAGTCAAAGTGCGCGTTCACACCCATCGGCCCCGGACGGTACAGCGCCAGCGATGCCACGATGTCGTCGAAGCCCGTTGGCTGCATGCGCTTGAGCAGCTCACGCATTCCGCCACCATCGAGCTGGAACACGCCGAGGGTGTCACCGCGTGACAGGAGCTCATAGACCTTTGGATCATCGGTCTGAAGGTCATCGAGCAGAACTGTCTCGCCTCGGTTGGACTTGATGTGCTCAATACAGTCACCGATAACCGTCAGGTTTCGAAGACCCAGGAAGTCCATCTTCAACAGACCGATGGCCTCACACGCCGGATAGTCCCAGCCAGTGATAATCGCGCCGTCAGTCTGTCGCTTCCACATCGGGATGTGATCCAAGAGTGGCACCGACGCCATCACCACGGCACAAGCGTGCACGCCGGTCTGCCTAACGACGCCCTCGAGACCACGGGCTGTCTCGTAAATTCGAGCCACATCCGGGTCGGTTTCAATAAGCTGACGAACCTCGGCGGCCTCGCCGTAGCGTGGGTGCTCCGGGTCGACGATGCCGCTCAGCGGAATGTCCTTAGCCATAATCGCAGGTGGCAGCGCCTTAGTAATGCGGTCTGCAATCTGGTAACCCGGCTGACCGAACTGCACACGCGCCGAGTCCTTCAGAGCCTGCTTGGTCTTCACCGTACCGAAGGTGACCACCTGCGCCACCTTGTCTTCGCCCCAGCGATCTGCCGCGTAGCGAATCATCTCATCGCGGCGGCGGTCGTCGAAGTCGATATCGATATCCGGCGCGGACGGACGCTCTGGGTTCAGGAATCGCTCGAAGAGAAGACCGTGCTCAATCGGGTCGATATTGGTAATCCACGTCGCGTATGCAACCAGGGAACCGGCAGCGGAACCACGCCCCGGACCGACCTTGATGCCCACCTCACGGGCATGGCGAATCAACTCCGCAACGATAAGGAAGTACGACGGGTAGCCCTTACCGTCAATAACCTCAATTTCGTACTCCGCGCGCCGGATGTACTCCTCCGGTACCTCGCGCCCTTCAAAGCGCTTGCGCAGCCCCTCCATCACGTTGTGATGCAGCCATGTCGTCGGCGTCTCCCCTTCCGGAACGTCCGCCTTCGGCATGCGATCGTGCGGGTGCTCCTCCCACAGCTCGTCGTAGTCCTCGACGCGCTCTGCGATGAGCAGCGTGTTATCGCAGGCACCCGGGACTAGGTGATCCCAGGTCGCGCGCATTTCTTCGGCGGACTTAATAAAGTAGCCATCACCGTCGAACTTAAAACGGTCCGGGTCATTGAGCGTCTTGCCCGTCTGCACACAGAGCATGGCCTCGTGAGCCTTGGCCTGGTCACGGGTGACGTAGTGGCAGTCATTCGTAACCAGTGGCGGCAGGTTCAGCTTCCGGCCAATCTCCAGTAGCTCACTGCGCACGCGGGTCTCAATATCCAGCCCGTGATCCATCAGTTCAAGGAAGTAGTTTTCCTTGCCGTAGATGTCCTGCCACATCCCGGCGGCCTGCAGAGCCTCGTCGAACTGCCCCAGACGCAGACGCGTCTGCACATCACCCGACGGACACCCAGTGGTCGCGATAATGCCCTCGGCGCGTTCTGCCACCAACTCGGCATCCATACGCGGGTACTTACTAATTTGTCCCTCATACGATGCCATCGACGACAGGTAGAACAGGTTCCGCAGGCCCTGCGCATTCGCAGCCAACATGGTCTGGTGCAAGTAGGAGCCACGACCCGAGACATCGTCTCGACGCTGATGCGGTTCACCCCACTGAATGCGCTTTTTATTAAAACGGCTCTCCGGCGCCATATATGCCTCAATGCCGATGATTGGCTTGATGCCCTTGGACTTCATCTGCCGATAGAACGCATTCGAGCCAAACATATTGCCGTGGTCGGTGACACCGACCGCAGGCATTCCCTGTCGCGCAACCTCGTCGGCAAGCAAATCGATCTTCGCCATACCGTCGAGCATGGAGTACTCGGTGTGATTGTGGAGGTGCACGAAGGAGGAGTTAGCCATGAGTCCAGATTGTAGACAATCCCCCGGATTGAACACGATTCCTTCGAACACCGCTGGTCAGAGGGGTTCCGCCACCCACACCGTCGTCACGCTTGATGACGACAACCTCGTCGCGTCCGTTATCCCCCAGCAAATGGCGGCAACACGTCCAGAGTTTCGACTCCGCTGACGCTGGCAGAGCCGTCGATGCGCTTGCCGTCGGCGAGGAACGAACACTGCTCCGCGACCTGGCTCAGTGTTAGCCCTGAGTCCGTAGTTCCCGGGTAGCGCTGAGATAGCTCGTCGATGACGTCAGCGACAGTGGCGTAGTTGTCTTCCAGCTGCACGGACTCTTTTCCAACTGCGGCCATTGCGGCGGCGTACAAGCGAACTTGAATCATTGAACTCCACTGCCTTACACAATCAGCGATGAAATATTGCGTATATTAAATACTAGTAAAACTGCGATGGTGAAGGCCTTTTCGGAGACCCCTCACACTGCAGCATATAGGTAGTCTCGAAAGCGTAATTTTATTCGGATTGGCATGAAGGACTGTGATGACAAACTCGCATGTTCCCTGCTCCTCGTCGAGCTCATCGGCGACGAACACGGATGCACAAAAGCGCTCAGCAATTGTCGTTGTCGCCTCTACCCGCGCCGCTGCCGGAGAATACGAAGATAAAACGGGAACCGTGCTGGTGGATTTCCTTCGAGACAAAGGCTTTTCCACGCCAGCGCCAGTGGTCGTGGCCGACGCCGACATCGCAGATACTGTGACTGAACTGCTGCAATCCGCCGATGCTGCACCAGATGTGTTGCTTACCACTGGTGGAACGGGCGTCACCCCGGACGATCAGACTGTGGAGGCCGTCGCTCCTCATATCACGAAAGAAATGCCGGGAATTTCCTACGCTTTTTGGGCGCGCGGATTGGAATCGACACCAACTGCAATTCTTTCCCGCTGCGTGGCAGGCATTGCCGACTCCACATTTGTAATGACATTGCCGGGCTCTTCGGGAGCGGTAAAAGACGGAATTGCCGTGCTGAGCCCCATTGTCCACCACATTGTTGATCTTGCTCACCGAGGAACCGGATAGCGCTATGAACACCCACAATTCTGGCTGCATTCTCGATGTCGTTTTACACGACGACGCCCTGGAACCACTTGCAGCGGCTACCAAAAAGCAGATTGTCACTGATGAAATGGGCGCGCTAGTTACTTTCGATGGCATTGTTCGCAATCATGACAATGGCCATAGCGTGGAATCGCTGACTTATACCGCGCACCCAGATGCACAGAAATTTATGGCTGAAGTCGTCCAATTCGTCGCTGTTGATTTCCCCGACGTACGCCTGTGGGTAGCTCATCGCACTGGCAAACTGGCAATTGGCGAATTAGCATTTTGTGTCCTGGCCGCATCTGCGCACCGCGAAAATGCATTCCGCGCCTGCAGCAGAATCGCCGACCGCGTCAAAGCCGAAGTGCCCATTTGGAAGGAGCAAGTGCTTGTCGACGGACGCTCCACCTGGGTCGGCCTCGATGAGAACATCACTTCATAGATTGCGGACTCTCAGTGAACCGTTATGACGAATTCTGAACTTTCCAGCTCTGACCTGGCACTTTCTGACAGATATCGCCGCCAGTTATCGCTTCCGAGTTTCGGGCTGAGCGCGCAAAAAGCCTTGGCCGAGGCCCATGTGCTGTGCATTGGTGCAGGTGGCCTCGGCTCACCTGCGCTGCAATATCTCGCAGCTGCGGGAATTGGCCACATCACAATTGTCGACGATGACGTGGTGGAACTGAGTAATCTGCATCGCCAGATTATTCACACCACCGACGATATTGGGAAGAATAAGGTCAATTCGGCTAGCGCACATATTGCGGCAATTAATCCGGACACGGTGGTTGAAACGCATTCTCGCCGCCTGGACTGGGAATTTGCCGTGGAATTGTGCGCTCGCGCAGACGTGGTTTTTGATGGCAGCGATAACTTCGCTACTCGCCATATTGTCTCCGCCGCGTGCGCACAGAATGAGATTCCGCATGTGTGGGGCTCGATTCTCGGATTCGATGCGCAAATGTCCGTTTTCTGGGCGGGACGTGGCCCCATTTATGAAGACCTCTATCCTCATCCGCCGGCAGCAGGACAAGTTCCCAACTGTGCTCAAGCCGGTGTTTTGGGCCCGACTGTGGGAATTGTCGGCACGACAATGGCCCTGGAGGTCATCAAAATTATCAGCGGTGTTGGCGCACCGATGATTGGAAAAGTCGGCTATTTCGATGGCTTACTTTCGAACTGGCGGTACTTCCCTCTTGCGGCTAATCCGGAGGTCACAACCAAGGTGCAACACACGGGGCCAGTCACACACGAGATTCCCAGTGTTCGCGACGCAGCCGAGGCACTGGCCACGGGCCTGCCACTCATTGATGTCCGCGAACCAGAGGAATTTGCCGAAGGGCACCTCGAAGGTGCGCGCAATATTCCGCTCAGCACAATTCGCGCAGATGAAGAATACAAACTGCCAAGCCCCGCCCTTGTCTACTGCGCATCGGGAATGCGGTCGGCAGTAGCAATTGAACTTATGACGCAACGTGGAGTTACCGGAATACTCAATGTGAGAGGAGGAATACTGTGACGGAATCTGCAAATGCATCCGCCTCAACAAATGCGGTCGAACCGATGACGGATAAATTCGGGCGGACTATTCGTGACCTTCGCTTCTCACTTACTGATCGCTGTAATTTGCGCTGTGTTTATTGCATGCCGGAAGAAGGCGCAGATTGGATTAACCGGGACGATATCCTCACCGACGAGGAAATAATCCGTCTGATTCGGATTGCCACCTCGCGTCTCGGCATCACCATGGTGCGGTTTACCGGCGGTGAACCGCTACTTCGCAAATCGCTGGAAAAGCTCATCGCAGCGACACCAGTCTCTACCGCAATTACCACTAACGGGCTCGGCCTGGTTCACCGCGCGCAGTCGCTGAAAGATGCTGGTCTGGACCGCGTCACGGTATCGCTGGACTCGGTAAATCCAGAGGTATTCTCTTCGCTGACCAGGCGCGATCGGCTTGACGACGTTCTCGCGGGCCTCGATGCCGCAGTTGCAGCCGGGTTGCAGCCCGTGAAGGTAAATTCCGTCGTCATGCCAGGCGTTAATGATGGCGCCGAGCTTAAAGAGCTGGCCAATTATTGCCTGGCTAAGGGGCTAGAGCTGCGTTTTATTGAACAAATGCCGCTTGGCCCACCGGCGCGGTGGAATCGCGACATTATGGTCAAGCGCGAAAATATTTTGGCGACGCTGGAGTCAGAGTTTGAGCTTTCCCCAGCGGAAACTCCGCGGGGTTCCGCGCCGGCGGAAGTTTGGCGGGCAACCAGCCGCAAGAATTCCGAGCTCAACGGAAAAATCGGCGTCATCGCATCTGTGACACAGCCATTTTGTGGAAATTGTGACCGCACACGCATTACTGCGGATGGTGCTGTTAGAAATTGTCTTTTTGCCAATTCGGAGGTGTCACTGCGCGATGTCATGCGCGCGGGCGGCACGGATGATGAGGTTATTGCCGCATGGCGCCAGAATACGTGGGCGAAACTGCCAGGTCATGGCATTGATGAGCCCGGATTCTTGCAGCCCAAGCGAAATATGTCAGCAATCGGAGGTTAATCAGTGAAGCCCATCGAAGAGTATTTGCGTGACGTGGTCTCCCATTGCCCGCCACGTGCAACTGTCACACTCCCCATTGCTGATGCGGCCGGATTGGTGCTGGCCGAAGATGCCATCGCTGGCCTTCCGGTTCCGCCATTTTCCAATTCGGCAATGGACGGCTACCTGGTGAATAAAGCCGATTTGGCTGGTGAGGGACCGTGGATTCTGCCGGTATCAGGTGATACTCCCGCAGGTGATGCGCCAAAGCCGGTTGCTGCCGGCACCGCGCAGCGCATTATGACTGGCGCCCCCGTCGTTGATGGCGCTGACCTTGCTGTAATTCCGGTGGAAGACACCAATGTTGCGCCAGGTCCGGTACCACTGCCGAGCGAAATTACTGTTCATTCCTACAATCCCGAGCGCGATCACATTCGTCGTCGAGGTACGAATATTGCGCCGGGTGCGATGACGGCTCCAGCCGGTACCGTCATCGATGCCGGGACCACAGCTGCTCTTATCTCTACAGGTGTGAAGAACGTACAGGTCGTCGCGCCGCTTCGCATTGCCGTGATCAGCACTGGTGATGAGGTGGTGTCGCCAACGGCAGACCTGCAGGCTGGTCAGTTGCCGGATTCCAACTTGCCGATGATTGCGCAGTTGTGCACCCAGCACATTCCTTCCCCGCTGGCCCCGACTGTCGCACACTGCTCGGATGACCCCGAGGTTTTCGCCGAGCTACTCGATCAGCTTTCCGCCGACCATGACCTCATCATTACAACTGGTGGCATCTCAGTCGGCGCATTTGATGTCACTCGTGATGCCGGCGAAAAGCGCGACATTTGGTTTGGCCCCATCAATATGAAGCCGGGCAAACCGCAAGGTGTCGGCCAGTGGAATGACACAGTGCTGCTCTGCCTACCAGGTAATCCTGTTGCCGCTTGGGTGAGCTTTCAGCTTTTCTGCAAACCTGCAATCGATGCCCTGCGTGGATTGGCGCCGGCAACTTCACTGTTCGATCGCCCATTTGTGGACGCCACCGCCGGTGCAGACTTCCCCATTCCACGCCCATTCGGCCGCAATGTCGCGGTCCCAGTTCGCATGAGCTACTCCGCTGACGGTGCCGTAGCGACACCGTATTCCGGCACGACTCTCGGATCTCATTTCGTCGGCTCGCTTGCCTCACTCGATGGGCTCTGTCTGATCAACCAGGAAGACCAGCTGCACACTGGCGACACCGTCCGCGTCCTCCTCGCCTAAACCTTTTACAATTTTCTGACAGGAATTCCTCACCATGACCGACAGCACCAACCTCACCGCCCCTGCCCTCACCCACCTCGACTCCCGCGGGGAGGCACACATGGTCGACGTCACAGAGAAAAAGCCGACCATCCGCACCGCCACCGCCATCGGCGAAGTTGCCTGCTCGCCCGAGATTCTCCGTGCGCTTAACGACGGCTCCGTTCCCAAGGGAGACGTTCTGGCAGTTGCTCGCATTGCGGGTATTTCCGGCGCAAAAAAGGTACCCGAATTGCTGCCACTGGCACACACCATCGGTGTTCATGGCTGCTCAGTGGACCTGGATATTTGCGAAGACCACGTCGCTATCAAGGCCACGGTTCGTACGGCTGATCGCACGGGTGTGGAGATGGAGGCGCTAACGGCTGTCTCCATTGCCGCGCTCAATGTCATTGACATGGTCAAAGGCGTTGACCGCTCGGCGTACATCCGCAAGTGCGGCATTGTCGCCAAGTCGGGTGGTCGCTCCGGCGACTGGTCGCGGACGCTGTAGCGAGAGCACCATGCCAGGCACCGAATCATTCGCGACACCCGAGACGGGTTTTCGTTGCGATGCCATTGTCCTTGCCGGTGGCGAGAGCCGTCGCATGGGCACAGATAAGGCGCAAGTTCGCATTGGAGAGCACAGAATGATTGACCTCTGCCTGGCTGAACTTCAGACTCAGCCGACCGTAGGCCGTGTTGTGGTGGTTACGCCAAGCGATTTATCCGTTCCGCCTTCTGTGCGCGTAACGTGCGAAAACCCACCATATGGAGGCCCGGTTGCAGGCATTGAAGCTGGCTTGGCATTCCTGGAAGATGCGGATGCTGACACCTTCAGTGCTGAAAACGAGTTTGTGTTTGTCACCGCTGTGGACGCGCCTTTTACCTCATGCCTGTTAGAGGTGCTGTGGCACAAATGGCAACAGATTGCCTTAGAGGTAGAAACGACGTCGCAAAGCACTGGTGTCGTAGTCGTCGACGGTGAACCGCTTTGTGCGCTGTGGCGGAAGGGCGAGCTGGCGCGTGCGCTTCGACTGCTTCCGAGTACTCGCGATGTGTCGGTTCGACGGCTGATTCGTGGGGCGTCGGCAAAACATATCCAGCTGACCAGCGCCGAGCAGCATTGGTGCGCGCAAGACTACGACACGCCAGCGGATGTGGCTCAGTTGCGCGCGAAACTACTCGGCGATGTTGCAACTGAGTAGAATACTTGCGGCAGTCTAGTCAGTTTCATCGAGCTGGTCGAAGATTGGCTCTAGCAGCGGAATGACTACGCCGAGCGTGTCCTTGATACCGCCGCTGCTGCTTGGGCAATTGACAATGAGTTTTCCGGTATCGGTGGTGCCGATGACCGCACGCGAAAGGCCCGCGCGAGACGTGTTCTCCAGGCCGACCAGCAGAATCTGTGTTTCCAGTCCGGTCAGTTCTTTGTTGATGAATTCCTTGGTGACATCGGGGACTCGATTGGCGGCGCGCAGTCCCGTTCCGCCAAGAGTGAGGATTACTCGGGCCTGCGAATTGAGCGCCTCGGTCAATGCTGCACGGAACTTCTCCTCATCTTCTTCGATGACCGCGTAACTCACGACATTGAGAGGATAGTCCGATATACGCGAGGCGAATTTATCTGTTCTTTCCCCGCTTTTAATGCGATCATCATAGACAATTACCGCGGTATTGAATTGCTCTCCACTCTGACCTGCTGCACTGGACTCATGCATCGCTAACCCCTTTCGAGCAACGTTCAATCTTTTCAACTGCTCTTAATTGTGCTCAATAACAGAAGATGCCCCATAAGGGCATGAAAATACACACCCCCGTTAGTAGGCAGAAAACCTTTGCTGAACTGGGTTTCTAGTGTCAGACTTAATTATGTAATTAAGTTTGCAACCCCTGGACTATAATGAATATTCTAGATGCGCATTACATTATTTTTCTATTTTTACACCTAGATTCCTTACGTTCCTCAATACAAAAACGATGCATTTACGCAACAACTTTGTTGTTTAATTCTTCAATTTCTCCATTCTTCACTTCGACAAGGAAGAGGTAAGGAAAATTTCTACACCAAATGCGGCCGCAGAGCTGGAACCTCTGGACACAAGCGGCAAAGTCATCAAGGGATGGGATCCCGAAAATCCAGCACACTGGGATTCCAAAATTGCGTGGAAGACGCTAACGATTTCCACCATCGCGCTGATCATCGGCTTTGCGACCTGGTACCTGGTCTCCGCAATCGCGCCGATGCTCAACCGGATCGGTTTCGACCTCACCGCTGGCCAGCTGTATTGGCTGACATCTATTGCCGGCCTATCCTGCGGTCTTTTCCGCCTGGTGTTCATGTTCTTGCCGCCGATTATCGGTACGCGCAAGCTGGTCACCTTGTCGTCGTTCCTTTTCGTCATTCCGATGCTGGGCTGGTATTTCGCGGTTCAGAACACTGACACTCCGTACTGGTGGTTGCTGACGCTGTCCTTCCTCTCCGGTATCGGCGGCGGTGTTTTCTCCGGCTTCATGCCATCAACCGGTTACTTCTTCCCCAAGAGGATGTCCGGTACTGCTCTGGGTATTCAGGCGGGTATCGGTAACTTCGGTATTTCGCTGATTCAGCTGGTCGGCCCATGGCTGATGGGCTTCAGCCTGCTTGGCCTGGGCTTTGTCGCACCAATGCGCACTGACGAAGGCCACGACGTATTCGTCTATAACCCAGCCATTGTCCTGGTTCCCTGGACCATCATCATGGGCATTGTCGCGTGGACAATGCTGAAGGATGTGCCGATTCGCGCGAACTTCCGCGAACAGATTGACATCTTCGGCAACAAGAACACCTGGATTCTCACCATCGTCTACCTGGTAACCTTCGGCGCCTTCTCCGGTTTTGCCGCTCAGCTGGCGCTACTGACCAATGATGTCTTCGGTGCTAACTCCAAGTTCGCTGAAACCTATGCCCTGGCCGATCTGCCACAGGGCGCCAAGTACGCCTTCCTTGGCCCGCTGATTGGTGCTCTCGTCCGCGCCCTCTGGGGTCCGCTGTGTGACAAGTACGGTGGCGCAATCTGGACCTTCATTGGTTGTGCGGGCATGACCATCTTCACCGGTGTCGCTGCTATCTTCCTGACCCCGGACAGCCCCGATGAGTACGGCTGGTTCCTGGGCTCGATGCTGATCATGTTCTTCTTCACTGGTCTGGGTAACGCCGGCACCTTCAAGCAGATGCCGATGATTCTGCCGAGGCGTCAGGCTGGCGGCGTCATTGGCTGGACCGGCGCGATCGGCGCCTTTGGCCCGTTCATCGTCGGTGTGCTGCTCTCCGTGATGGCTCCGGTGGCTTTCTTCTGGGGCTGCGTGGTCTTCTTCGCTTTCACGACCGTGCTGGTGTGGATCTACTACGCCCGCCCGAACGCTCCGTTCCCCGGTTAATTACTAATTAGGAAAACTCTCATGGCACAAGATTCCTCCCCATCTCACGCCGGTTCTGGCTCTAACCAGGCCAACTCGCTGCTGCGTTTTGGCAGCTTCCTCCGCAAGGGCGAAGTCTCTGAGTCCGGTCAGCAACTGTTCCTCCAAGGTGGCCGCGGCGCCGATGAGTTCTACCGCAACCGCTGGTCCTTCGACAAGATGGTTCGTTCCACCCACGGTGTGAACTGCACGGGTTCCTGCTCGTGGAAGGTCTATGTCAAAGACGGTGTTATTACGTGGGAGTCACAGGCAGTTGACTACCCCACCACTGGCCCTGATATGCCGGAGTACGAACCCCGCGGCTGCCCGCGTGGTGCATCGTTTTCCTGGTACACCTACTCGCCGACGCGCATTCGTTACCCATACGCGCGCGGTGTGCTGGTAGAGATGTTCCGCGATGCAAAGGAAAAGCTCGGCGACCCAGTGCTGGCCTGGCGTTCCATTGTGGAAGACCCGATGAAGCGCAAGAGCTACGTCAGCCAGCGCGGCAAGGGCGGCCTCATCCGCATTCCGTATGAGGAAGCAATTGAAATGGCCGCCGCTGCCCACGTCTACACCATTCGCCAGTACGGCCCGGACCGCATTGCCGGTTTCACCGTAATTCCGGCTATGTCGCAGGTCTCCTACGGCGCAGGTACTCGCTTCCTGCAGATGATTGGTGGCGTCGCACTGTCCTTCTACGACTGGTACGCCGACCTGCCACCGGCATCGCCACAGACTTTCGGCGACCAGACCGACGTTCCAGAGTCCGGTGACTGGTTCAACTCCAGCTACCTGATGATGTGGGGCTCGAACATTCCGGTTACCCGTACTCCGGATAGCCACTTCATGGTCGAGACTCGCTACAACGGCACCAAGGTTGTCGTCGTCAGCCCTGACTTCGCTGATAACACCAAATTCGCCGACGAGTGGATGCGCATCAACCCAGGTACCGACGGCGCACTGGCCTTCGCCATGGGACATGTCATTTTGAAGTCCTTCCACGTCGAGCAGAAGACGCCATACTTCCTCGACTACATGCGCAAGTACACCGATGCCCCATTCCTAGTCGAGCTCGACGCGCGTGACGACGGCACCTTCGTACCCGGTAAGTTCCTCACCGCATCCAATATCGAGGAAGCGGCTCTGCACGATTCGCAGAATGCAACGCACCGTCTGCTGATGATGGAAGCCGACGGCAAGGTCGTTGACCCAGGCGGAACTCTCGCTGACCGCTACGGCGAAGATGGCGAGGGCAAGTGGAACCTCCGCCTGGACAACGTCGACCCGGTGATGTCCGTTGCAGACGTCACTGACGGCTTCGAACCGGTCGAAGTGGTTTTCCCGCGCTTTGACCTGCCAGGCCTTGGCGAATCCGAGGAAAATGGCCCAATCGGTGCCGGAATTGTTCACCGAGGTGTCCCCGCCCGGCGCGTCGGCAAGCGTCTTGTCACCACGGTCTACGACATCATGCTGGCGCACTACGCCGTAAACCGCGAAGAGCTGAATCTGCCTGGTCAGTGGCCGGCGGACTTCAAGGATGCCTCCGTGCCGGGTACTCCGGCATGGCAGGAGGAGCTCACTGGCGTCCCAGCAAACGCTGCAATCCGTATTGCGCGTGAGTTCGCGCAGAATGCTGCTGACTCTGGCGGCCGTAGCCAGATCATCATGGGCGCTGGCGTCAACCACTTCTTCCATGCCGACAGCATCTACCGCACCTTCCTGGCGCTGACCTCCATGTGTGGCACGCAGGGCATTAACGGTGGCGGTTGGGCTCACTACGTCGGCCAGGAAAAGCTGCGTCCAATGAATGGCTGGGCACAGTACGCATTCGCCCTGGACTGGCAGCGACCACCACGTCAGATGATTACCACGGGTTTCTACTATCTGACCACCGACCAGTGGCGTTATGACAACACTCGCGCTAATCGCTTGGCCTCGCCGCTGGCTAATCACGGCGCTGTGGACGACAAGTTCACGTCTGAGACCCTGGTCGAGGCCATGAAGCGCGGCTGGATGCCCGCATACCCGCAGTTCGACCGCAATCCGCTGCTGCTTGCCGACGAGGCGAAGGCCAAGGGCATGGCCGTCTCGGATTACATCGTCGATGAATTGCAGTTCGGACGGATGAAGTTTGCAGCTGAAGATCCGGATAACCCGGTGAACTTCCCGCGTATCCTGCTCAACTGGCGTACCAACCTTATGGGTTCGTCGGCAAAGGGCACGGAGTTCTTCCTGCGTCACATGCTCGGTGTGGATTCCGATGCCACGGCAACGGAGCTGCCAGAAGGCGAGCGTCCAGCCTCTATTATCTGGCGTGACCAGGCACCTGAGGGCAAGCTCGACCTGATGCTGACGACGGATTTCCGCAATACCTCAACCACGCTGGTCTCCGACATTATTCTGCCGGCGGCTACCTGGTATGAGAAGCACGATCTGTCGACAACGGATATGCACCCGTTTATCCACTCCTTCAACGCGGCAATCAACCCACCGTGGGAGGCCCGCAGTGACTTCGAGGTCTTCCGCGACCTGTCGGCTTCACTGTCGGCCATGTCGGAAAAGTGGCTGGGCACACAGACGGATGTCATCACTGCCCCACTTGGCCACGACAGCCCTGACGAGCTGAACATGCCAAACGGCATTGTCCCGGACGTGGATACTGAGGGACTTGTGCCGGGCAAGACCATGGCCAAGCTCATTCCAGTTGAGCGCGACTACACCAAGGTCTACGAGAAGTGGACACACTTTGGCCCCTTGACGGAAAAGGCTGGTACAGGCACACACGGCACGGCGTACGACGTATCCAAGCAGGCCAAGGAATTGGCCATTATCAACGGCACGTCGATGACGGAGTCGGCTGGTAAACGACCAAAGCTGGACTCGGCCATCAAGGCTGCAGAGATGATTCTGCATCTCTCCGGTGTCTCCAATGGTGAGGTCGCCCTCGAGGGCTTCCGCAACCAGGGCAAGCGCGTCGGTGCAGATATGACCGACCTGGTCAGTGGCTCCGAGCAGACCCACATCAAGTGGGACTCGGTGAAGGAGCGCCCAACGGAGGTCATCACATCGCCGGAGTGGACGGGCATCAAGAAGGACGGTAAGCGCTACACCGCGTTTTCCATCAACTTGGCCTACGACAAGCCGTGGCACACGCTGTCCGGTCGTATGCACTACTACCTCGACCACGACTGGTTCCTGGACTACGGCGAGGCGCTACCGATTTACCGCCCGCCGCTCGACCGTCTCCACCTCAATGGTGAGGTTGGCCCAGGTGAGCTGCTAACTGGTGAATCCGGCGATCCAGAGGTCACAGTTCGCTACCTGACGCCACACAATAAGTGGTCGATTCACTCGCAGTACTTCGACAACCTGCACATGCTGTCGATTTCGCGTGGTGGCCAGGTTGTCTGGATGTCCGCCGAGGACGCCGAGAAGATCGGTGTGGCCGACAATGACTGGATTGAGCTCTACAACCGCAATGGTGTGGTCTCAGCACGCGCGATTGTCACGCACCGTATCCCTGAGGGAACGGCCATTATGAACCACGCGCAGGAGCGCACCACTGGTACACCCCTCAATGAGCGCACAGGTCGCCGCGGCGGTACTCACAACTCGCTGACTCGAATCATGATCAAGCCTTTGCATGTGGCCGGCGGCTACGGGCACATCACCTACGGCTTCAACTACATCGGTCCAACCGGTAATAACCGCGATGAGGTAACCCGCATTCGTCGTCGCAGCCAGGAGGTTAAATTCTAATGCGCGTCATGGCACAAATCGCGATGGTCATGAACCTGGACAAGTGCATCGGCTGTCACACTTGTTCTGTGACCTGTAAGCAGGCATGGACCAACCGCGAGGGCACTGAATACATTTGGTTTAACAATGTGGAGACCCGCCCTGGCGTCGGCTACCCACGCACCTGGGAAGACCAGGAAAAGTGGAAGGGCGGCTGGGAACGCACCAGCAATGGCAAGCTCAAGCCCAAGGCCGGTGGTCGCTTGAAGAAGCTGGCCACTATCTTCCACAACCCACTGCTGCCGGGCATCGAAGATTACTACGAGCCCTGGTCCTACGAGTACGACAAGTTGCTGTCGGCACCGCGTGGCCAGAAGACTCAGCCGACTGCGCGCCCAGTTTCACAGCTGGATGGCCGTCCCATTGATACCGTCAAGTGGTCATCGAACTGGGATGACAACCTCGGTGGTTCGACTGCAACGATGGACAGCGACCCAACGCTGCAGCAGATGAACTTGGAGGTCAAGAAGGATATTGAAGATACCTTCATGTTCTACTTGCCTCGCATCTGTGAACACTGCTTGAACCCGACCTGTGTGTCCTCCTGCCCATCGGGCGCGATGTACAAGCGTACGGAAGACGGCATTGTTCTGGTCGACCAGGACCGCTGCCGCGGTTGGCGCATGTGTGTCTCCGGTTGCCCGTACAAGAAGGTCTACTTCAACCACAAGACCGGCAAGGCAGAAAAGTGCACGCTATGCTACCCGCGTATTGAGGTCGGTCAGCCAACCGTGTGCTCGGAAACCTGCGTCGGCAGGCTGCGTTACCTCGGCGTCATCTTCTACGATGCTGACCGCGTGGCTGAAGCCGCATCAGTGGAAGACCCACAGGATCTGTATGAAGCACAGCGCAGTCTGCTGCTCGACCCACACGATCCTGAGGTCATCGAGGCTGCTCACAAGCAGGAAATCCCAGCATCGTGGATTGCAGCCGCGCAGGAGTCGCCGATTTATGACCTAATCTTTACCTACGGTCTGGCACTGCCGCTGCACCCGGAGTACCGTACCCTGCCAATGGTCTGGTACATCCCGCCGCTGTCCCCGATTGTCGACACCATTACCGCGTCTGGCATCGACGGCGAAGACCACAAGGTGCTGCTGACCACCTTGGCCAATATGCGAATTCCGCTGGAATACCTGGCGGGAATCTTCACGGCTGGTGATACTCGACCGGTGGAACTCTCGTTGCGTCGTCTAGCGGCGATGCGCAGCTACATGCGAGACATCAACCTCGGGCGAGAACCGCAGGAGGAGATTGCGCAGTCCGTCGGCATGACGGGTGAGGATCTGTACAACATGTACCGTCTGCTCGCAATCGCCAAGTACGACGACCGCTATGTCATTCCGACAACCTCGCCAGAGACGCCTCGTGGCATCGCATCGCTCGATCCATTCGGCGACAGCACCCCGGAGAAGCTGATGAATCAGTTCCGCGATTTGGGTCCGGGCGAAGGTGCACCGGAGGCATGTGGTTCCGGTTGCGGCACGGGCAGTGGCGATACGCGCAAGGTTTCTCTGGTGTCGTGGGGCGATGAGGGGCCGCAGGCCATGTTTAAGAAGCCGAACGGATAGACCATGGCCAAACGTAATTTTCTCGGACGTATCCCCGATCAGTTCGTACAGTCAGTGCCGCTGACCAACCAGCAGCGCCAACTGCTGTACATGGCGTGCTCACTGCTGTTGGACTACCCACATGAGAATGCTGAACAGCGGTGGGAGGCGGTCGCACGGGAGCTGCCTGCACTTCCGGCAGAGGTCGGCGACGAGCTCAGTGCATTTTTGACGGAAGCTGCCGAGATGCCGCTTCAAAAGCTGCAGGCTCACTATGTGGAGACCTTCGATCAGCGCCGTCGGTGCTCGATGAACCTGTCGTACTACTCCGTCGGCGATACACGTCAGCGCGGTGTAGCGCTCCTTGCCTTCAAGGAGCAACTGGCTGCACTGGGCTTTGAGCAGGAGCGCGAAGAGCTCCCAGACCACCTCTGCGTGGTACTGGAGGCCGGCGCGCTTGCCGACGACGTTGGTCACCGCATCGTGACAGAGATGCTCGCTTCCCATCGAGACGGTCTGGAGGTTCTGCGAACCGCGCTGAATGATATCTCCCCCATGTACGCGCACGTGGTGACGGCGCTGTGCATGTCATTGCCAGAAATCGATCAGGAAACTATCGACGCCTACATCAATCTCATCCGCACAGGTCCCCCGGCTGAACTCGTTGGTCTTGGGACTCCGCTGCCGCACGTCGGCATGCAAGAAACTCAAAGGATTTAAGTCATGAATAACTTCGAGCTGTTCCTCTGGACAGCCTTTCCATGGCTGGCCGTCAGCGCGTTCGTCATCGGCATCATCTGGCGTTGGCGCACAGACCAATTCGGCTGGACCAGCCACTCATCGCAGATTTATGAATCAAAGATGCTGCGGCTGTCATCGCCGTTGTTCCACTGGGGCATGATGTTCGTCATCATTGGACACCTGATGGGCTTGGCAATTCCGAAATCGTGGACTCGCGCCATGGGCATCTCAGATGGTTTCTACCACCTGATTGCTACGATCCCCGGCACGATTGCCGCAGCCGCCGTGGTGTTGGGACTGGCGGGGCTCATCTACCGACGTGTTGTCAACCGCACGGTTTTCTTGGCAACGTCCACGTCCGACAAGGTGATGTACTTGCTGCTGGCCCTGGCAATTCTGTCGGGCACTATCGCGACGGTGTCGCTGCAGGTATTCGGCGGTCCGCATGGCTACGACTACCGCGAAACTATTTCGCCGTGGCTGCGTGGAATCATGATTTTCAATGCCCAGCCTGAGCTGATGGCCGATGTGCCATGGCAGTTTAAGCTGCACGTCCTGGCTGGCTTCACCATCATCGCCGTGTGGCCGTTTACTCGCTTGGTCCACGCATTCTCTGCACCTATCGGCTACACCAACCGCCCCTATGTGGTCTACCGTTCTCGTGATGTCCGCACTCGCCCGGCACGCCGAGAGGTAGCATGGGAACCAATCCGTTCCCACGCGGAGCAGTTGGATCGCCACAGTCGGTAATTCGCCGCTGATGGCCTGATTAAGAAAGTCTGTGTGATGAGCTCGAAGAAGGTTCTGGCAGCCGCCGTCACCATATTGGTCACTAGCGCAGCCTGTGCGCCAGAGACGAGCTCATCGCAGGCTTCCGGAAAAGAGACACTAACGGTCTTCGGAGCCGCATCCACTCGAGTTCTCAATGCTGACCTGCCGCAATCGGCGAGCATTGATACTCACTTGGCGTTCATCAACGGCGGTTCCGGCTCTCTGCTTCAGCAGTTGGAAGATGGTGCTCCCGGCGATGTACTCATCACGGCTGACCGCGCAACCATGGACGAGGCCGTCGAACGAGGTGTCGTGAGCGATCCTGTCAAAGTTGCTTCTAATTCGATGGTGCTCATCGTGCCTAAGGGAAACCCCGCCCACATCACCGGTGCTGACGCGTCCCTGTCCGCAGCGAAGGTTGTCACCTGTGATCGCAAGGTTCCTTGCGGGAAAATCGCTGAGGAACTCATTTCCTCTCTGGGGCTAGATTTCACTCCGGTTAGCCGTGAGAATTCTGTCAGCGATGTCGCAGGTAAGGTGCTGTCTGGCGTGGCGGATGCCGGGTGGGTGTATCGCACCGACGCACAGGCGCTTTCGGATTCTGTCGATGTCTTTGACATCCCGGGAGCGGACAGCCACTCAAACGAAATCATGGCTGCAGTTGTCAACAACAGTGATACAAAAGAAACCGCTCTTTCACTGGTGAAGTATCTCGCCTCCGCTGAGTCTGCGCAGCTGTGGTCACGCCATGGTTTCACGCCAGCCACCGAAACAGCGGAGGACTCCGCGACTCAGTAGTCGATTTTCGTCATTATGCCCACCTCTTTCCGCCCATCGTCTCGCCCGCTGCCAGCCGTCGTCTGGCTCATTGCACTGCTGTGCCCGGTATTTCTGCTGTTTCCCGTCGTCGCACTGCTCTTCGAGGTGCCGTGGTCTCAGTTCTCCAGCATTCTCACTGAGCCTGAGACCATCGATGCACTGAAGATTTCCCTGTGGGCTGGCATGCAGGCGACCCTCATTGCGGTCATCCTGGCGGTTCCTCTCGGCGCAGTCATTCATGCCCTTCCGAAGGGCCAATGGATTGTCCGTCTCCTAGTTTTTCTACCACTGGCGCTGCCTCCGGTTGTCGCAGGTCTTGCGCTCACCAGTGCCACGCGAGCCCTAAATCTTCCGCTGCCATTTACATTTCCGGCGGTCGTGATTGCTCACGTTTTTGTCATTCTCCCTTACGCTGCCATTGCGATTGATACATCCCTAGGCAGTCTCAAACAATCAGTTCTGATTTCCGCGGAGAGCCTCGGCATTCCAACGACCACAATTTTTCGCCGCATCATTCTGCCTGCCATTACTCCTGGAATCCTGTCCGCAGCAGCGCTGTCGTTTGCTCGTTCGCTTGGCGAGTTCGGCACCACCGTCACGTTCGCAGGCACCTACCCAGGAATCACCCGCACGCTGACTTCAAGCATCTATTTGGAGCGGGAGCTTCATCCCGATCGCGCTATTGTGCTCGCTGCATTATTGATTGGGATTTCGCTGATCTTCCTCGTTATCGCGCTACTGCCCTACGCTTTACGACGGCGCCCTGCACCCACGCCCGTACGGCTGGAACCGATGGCCCGCCAGCGCCTGAACCAAATATGTCTTCCTTCTCGCTGCCCGGAGGACCTCGAGGTGCGGTGGCAAGGCCAGACCTACCAGTTCCCAGCGGGGAAAGTAACGGCTGTCATTGGACCGAATGGGTGTGGAAAATCGACTCTTGCCGGACTCATTGCCGGAGCCTTGGAAGGCGCTGATGTTTATGCGGGTACGACGGAGCTTTCCCCGCTCCCGCTTCGGCAGCGCGGAATCGTCATTGTGCCGCAGGATCAATCGCTTCCTCCGACAACGACGCCGCTGGAAGCAATCGCCATGGCACTGCATTCCCGGCCCCATTCCGCATCCGCATCGGCCACTGATAACCGCGAGCGTGCGCAGGAGATTCTGGCCGCGGCGGGTCTTCGGCCGGTTTCCACGACCCCAGTGCCGTCCCTGTCCGGTGGCCAGAATGCGCAGGTTACACTCGCCCGCGCACTAGCGGTGCAGCCAGAGATTTTGGTACTCGATGAACCTTTTGCACCGCTGGATTCGACGAGCCGACAGTCCTGGCAGAACCTCATCGCTGATGGCATTGGCACGCGAACCGTCGTATTCATCACGCACAGTGCTGCAGATGTGGAGAAGCTGGCTGACTGGGTTGTCGTGATGAAAGATGGTGAGCTTACCGTGCAGGGACACCCCTCGCAGCCTGCAATTCGTCACCATTTGGACGGTTTGCATTAGTGCTACAGACACCTTTATCTCGGCATTTGTATGTCTAAAGACGTGTTTAACATCACCCCTCCACTTCCTTTACTTTTCAAAACCAGTTGACAATACTCAACACCACGATTCGTGAGGAAGTCCTCATATTTCCTCGCGGCCGCTAGCCTTTCCGTGTTAATCCCAAGCAAAGAACCAAAGGAGCAATACAGTGTTCGCACCACTTTCCGATGGCCACTTCACCTACTTCCCCAAGCCCGAGCTTGACGAGGTTCTTGCAACCATCGACCGCCGCCCCGTTGCCGCCGGCTACCTCATCGATGGCGATGTCATCACCTCCAACATGGATGCCGCCCGCTACAGCTGGCTGGTCTAAAAAAAGCGCAGACCTGGAAAATTCTGACTTTCTTTTCAAAATCAAAGACAGTACAGGTTTTCAATGATTACGTTTTAGGGCATGAAACTTTCTCGAGCTTCTGCCCCGGAGTCCTCGGGTACATCCCGCCCGGCTCCGACACCGACGTCTCATTTACCCGAGGCGCTGCCGCCGCAGACGTCCCAGACAGCCCGCCCGCCACTAGCTACCGACACGCTGCTTAACTGCACTTCCCTTCCTGCAGTCGTCGTCGACCTCGCGGCGGTCGAAGCCAATGCCCGCGATATGCTCCGCCGTGCAAACGGGATGCCTATCCGCGTGGCCTCGAAATCGATTCGCATTCCACAGCTTATTTCGCACGCCCTGGCCTTCCCCGGTTTCCAGGGCGTGCTGGCATATTCACTGGCAGAGGCGCTGTACCTATTCCGAGAAGGCATTAGTGACGACATCGTCGTCGCCTACCCAACTCTTGACGCCCGCGCTATCTCAGAGCTTGCCGACGATGATGCAGCGCGTGCCGCCATCTGCGTCATGGTTGACCGTCCCGAGCATCTAGAGGCGCTGGCGTCGTCGGCAAGCGAAAATGCGCCAATCCGCGTGTGTATGGACGTCGACGCATCCTTTCGTCCCCTCCCCGGCGTGCATATCGGTACGCTGCGCTCAAGCCTGTTCTCGCCGAAGCAGGCAGCGGCGTTTGCCAAGCAGATTATTGCCCGTCCGGAGCTGCAGCTGGCGGGAATCATGATGTATGAGGGACACATTGCCGGAGTGGGCGATGCCGGAAACTCCCTGCGTGCGCGCGCAATTCGAGTGATGCAGGCCGTCTCAAAGAAGGAATTGGCAAAGCGCCGCGCGAAGGTTGTCGCTGCAGTCGAGAAAGTGGCGGGGCCGCTGGAGTTTGTCAACGGTGGTGGCACGGGGTCGCTGGAGTCGACGTGCGCCGAGGCCGCAGTCACCGAGGCAGCGGCGGGGTCGGGGTTCCTGGCACCAACCCTCTTCGATAACTATCGCGCATTCAATCTGCGCCCGGCGTCCTGGTTTGTGTTGCCGGCGACGCGACGCCCTAAGAAGGGCGTGGTCACGGTGTCCGGCGGTGGTCGAATTGCCTCTGGACCGGCGGGAGCTGACCGGCTGCCAACCCCCTGGTACCCCACTGGCCTGCGCTACGCGGCAGAGGAAGGACCAGGTGAGGTGCAGACTCCGCTGCTCGGCAAGACCGCCGACGCAATTTCGCTGGGAGATCCCGTGTGGTTCCGCCACGCCAAGGCCGGCGAAATAGCCGAGCACACACAAGAAGTCATTGCAGTTCGAGATGGCGCCATCATCGCCCACTGGCCCACGTACCGAGGAAAGGGATTGATCTTCACATGAGCAATTCACGCAACAACGCCCGCTTCACAGTCTCTACAGTTGAGTCCCGCGTACCACGCGTACGTCGGCGTGCGCAGGCAAAAGCCGTCGCCAACTCTCATTGGAGCAATTGGGCGCACACGCAATCGTGCACCCCGTCCTACACTCATCAGCCGCACGATGATGAGGGCGTTATCTCGGTAATTAAAGCGGCGAAGACCGAAGGAACTACGGTGCGCCCGCTAGGGGCCGGTCATTCTTTTACTTCCGTGGCCACCACCGATGGGCACCGCATTCAACTCGACCGCTGCTCTGGTCTGGTCGAACTCGACGCCGCCAACCAGACCGCCACGCTGCGTGCCGGCACTCGCCTGCGCGACACTCCAGGTATTCTGCGCCCGCTCGGTTGGGCACTTCCCAACCAGGGCGATGTCGATCCGCAGTCGCTGGCCGGTGCTATCTCTACTGGCACACACGGCACCGGGCTTGGATTCACCGGCTTCGCAGGCACCGTGAAAGGATTCAAGATTGTCACCGCGGATGGCGTCGTCAGGCACTGCCATCCGGACGCTGAGGGAATCGACGGCGAGCTCTACCGCCTCGGACGGCTGGGACTGGGTGTCTTCGGCGTGCTTACGGAGGTCACGATGTCCGTCGTGCCAGCGTTTGATCTGCACGCCGACGAGCACCGCGAAGAGTTTGATTCCCTGCGCAAGAGTTTCGCCGAGCGCTGCAAAGAAGCTGACCACCTGGAGTTTTTCTGGTTCCCGGGACAGCGCGAGACGCTGGTCAAGCACAATACTCGCATTGAACCGCAGCGCCACCGCCGCCCGAGCCGCAATAGCCTGAAGCAGCGCCTGGGCAGCGCGCGTACGTATCTTAACGACGAAGTCGTCAACAACATGGGACTCTTGGCGTGCTGCGAGATTGCTAAGGCCATTCCCGCTACGACCGATACCATCAACCGGATTGCCACCAACACCGTGCCAGAGCGCAGCTACTCCAATGAGGCGCACAAGGTCTTTGTCTCGCCGCGCCGAGTGCGTTTTTCCGAGATGGAGTACTCCGTCCCGCTCGAGGCCGCTTCCGATGTCCTCGGGGAAATCCGCGACGCGATTGCCCGCAAGAGGATGAAAGTCTCCTTCCCCATCGAGGTGCGCTCCGCGAAAGCCGATGATGTGGCCCTATCCACTGCGTACGGTCGCGACAGTGCCTACATCGCCATCCACCGCTACTGGAAGGAAAATTATCGAGAGTACTTCAACCTCATCGAGCCGATTTTCAAGGCCCACGAAGGTCGCCCGCACTGGGGCAAATTGCACACGCTCCGCGCGGAGGATTTCGCGGAACGTTATCCGCTGTTCGGCGAGGTCCAGGCACTACGGGAAAAGGTCGACCCGCAGGGAATCTTCCTCAACGAGCACCTGCGCGAACTTTTCTGCTAATTATCTGCCGGCTTTACGACGTCCCGGGTAACCGCCCCATCCGTCTGGTCGGCGGCATCGTCGGAAACCGCGGCCGGTTCAACACCGGCCTTGCGGAGTTCCCGGCGAACCCGCCTCTGGCGCCGCATCTTCAGGATGAGATCGCAGATGAACAGCGCGACGGCACCCCAGATGATGAAGAACCCGATCCAGCGCTCCGGTTCGAGCTGCTCGCCCAGCACAGTGACTGCCAGGGTGATTTGGAGAACTGGAGTCAGGTACTGCATCAGGCCCAATGTGGCCAACGGCAGGCGCTTGGCACCTTCGCCGAAGAGAAGCAACGGAATGGCGGTAGCAACACCGGCGCTCATCATGAGCAGCACGTGACCAGTTCCTTCGGAGGTAAAGGTGCTCTGCCCGTTGTAGGTCAACCAGAGGATGTAGGCCAGCGCAATCGGTGTGATTACGGCGGACTCGGCCGTCAGCGAAGCTGCAGAGGAAAGCGATACCCGCTTCTTCATTAGTCCGTAAAAACCGAAACTGAACGCCAGCGCCAGCGCACCCAACGGCGGATGTCCCACACCGATTGTGAGAACAATGACCGCAATGGTTGCCAGGATGACACTGCCGAGCTGCAACCGCGAGATGCTTTCACGGAAGAAAATCATCGCCAACAAAACGCTGACCAGCGGGTTGATGAAGTAGCCGAGCGCGGCCTCCGCCACCTGCCCATTGTTGACCAGGTAGACGTACACACCCCAGTTGACGGAGATCAACAGTGCGGCAATAAAAATAGTGCCCCAGGTCTTGGCACTCGCGGCCTTCAGCTCTGGCCATGCGCGCATGAAGCTGAGGGCAATGACCATAAAGACAAGGGTCCAGACGAATCGGTGCGCCAAAATCTCTACGGCCCCTGCTGGTTCCAGCAAGGGGAAATAGAGCGGAAACAGCGCCCACAAAAGGTACGCACCGAATGCCTGAATCACTGTTGACTGACTCCTTTTCGTTCTCGTTGAAACTGACTGCGTACTGGCGGCAGAGTTCTAGCCGCTTCATCCTAGTCGTTTGGATTTGGGCACTCAGTTCTGGCTTCTATTAGTTCTGACCGCTTAGTTCTGGCTCAGCCCCGGCGCAAAGAGCGGATCTTTATCCGTGAAGCCGGAACTCAGCACCGGGCGAATACCAAAACGGCCACGCGCCGCATCTGATGGCAGCGCCTCGACAGCTTTCACATCGGGCATTTTCTTGACATCCATCAACGATTCAGCGTCACCATAGACCAGTAACCCGTTGAAGCCGAGCCGTTCGTCGTCAATCGCGACGTCTGCGTAAGCAGCTGCTAACTCCAGCTGATCTTGCAGCAGCTTTTCTTCGCTCGCTGTTTTACTCGGCTGCGGCAAATACCGGGTGCTCACACCGCCGATGATTGCAGTCGACACTCGCAGAGAGGGCTCTTTTTCATAGACCTGTGCCGCTTCTTGCGCATCGAGCAGCCGGTCAAAAGTCACCATCGCCCAGAACTTCGGGTCCTCCACGACTGGCTGGCCGGTCTTTAGCCGGTAGTCCTCTTTCTTCATATTCGCGAGGGACTCGTCGGCACGCTCTACGTACTGCTCGGTTGCTTCCCACGGGTCCGGGCCGAGCGCATCGCCGTTGAGATTTTGCGGCTTGCTTACCCGATCGGAAGTCGAAGCGACTGCTAAAACAATCACCAATATGACAACACAGAAACCAGAGATCAGTGCCATCACTGGCGAAATACTGCCGTCACCAGTGCTTTTCGCACGAGTTTCACGGCGTGGTGGGTTCTTGGATCCCGATGGGGTCTGCGTCATGCGCTCTGCCTCAAAACTTCCAATGCGTGGTTCAAATCATCTGGGTATGGACATTCGATTTCCATCCAGCGCCCATCTGCCGGATGGTGGAAACCAAGCGAGACCGCGTGAAGCCACTGGCGGTTGAGCCCCAGGCGCTTGGCCAATGCCGGATCGGAACCGTACATGGGATCGCCGCAGCATGGGTGATTCAGCGCAGAGAAGTGCACGCGAATCTGGTGCGTGCGCCCAGTCTCTAGATTCACCTTCAGCAGCGTTGCTGGGGCGAAGGCCTCAAGCGTTTCGTAGTGCGTCACAGCATGCTTGCCATCCTGGCGGACGGCAAAGCGCCAACCCGCCGAAGGATGACGGCCAATCGGCGCATCAATTGTCCCCGACAGCGGATCCGGATGCCCCTGAACCAGAGCGTGATAGGTCTTGGACACCTCACGGTTTTTGAACGCCCGCTTGAGCACGGAGTAGCCCCGTTCGGAGCAGGCGACAACCATCACGCCAGAGGTGCCAACATCGAGGCGATGCACGATGCCTTTTCGCTCGGGCGGACCGGAGGTAGAAATGCGGAAACCAGCAGCCGCCAGTCCGCCGATAACCGTTGGGCCTTCCCAACCGACCGACGGATGTGCGGCCACACCGACAGGCTTGTGAACAGCCACCAAATCGGAGTCGTGGTAGAGCACGTCCATGCCCTCGACGAGTTCCTCTTTGGGAACCAATGGCTTTTCCACCGGCGGCAACAACACAGAGAGGAAAGCGTTTTCTTCCAATCGGTCGGACTTACCAACGCTCACGCCATCGACCGTGATGTCCCCGGCCGCTGCCAAATCAGCCACCGCTGTGCGCGAGAGCCCCAGCAACTTAGCCACACCGGCGTCTACCCGCATACCGGCCAAGCCCGGTGGAACGGGCATCTGCCGGGTTTCTCGGTCGGGCTGGTGCGCTCCCCCGAGTGCTGCACCGGTATTTACTGCATTGTCGTTCACTGCTGTCCTCCCTCCGCCGACTGCTTCTGATCCGTCTGGGAAGATTTCTTCTCCGCTGCAATCTGATCAGCGAAGAGATCCGGCTCCTTGGAAAAAACCATCCAGATAACGAGGATAATAACGCCCACTGTAATCGCGGAGTCCGCGATATTAAATACGGCAAAACCCTTAACCGACAGGAAATCGACGACGTGGCCGACGTAGAAACCGGGTTCCCGAAACAGCCTATCGATGAGGTTGCCCAGCGCACCACCAGCAATAAGCCCCGCCGCAGTCGCCGATATAGGACTGCGCAACCAATGGGAAAAGCACATCACAGCCAGGATGTAAACCAGCTGCAACGTAGTAAAAACCCAGGTGGCGTTCGTGCCAAAGGAAAAGGCTGCACCGGGGTTAAAAACGAGCCGCAACTCGAAGAGATCGCCAATGACCTGCACCGCAGGACGGCCATCGAGAGTCTTCAAAGCGATAATCTTGGTCAGCTGATCGATAATCGCAACTGACACAATAACCGCAGCGAGAATCCCCCGCCGCGGGAAATATGTCCTCGTTTCCTTCTTAGTCACTGTCCCATAATGGCCTAACAAACCCATATTCAGCCAACTGACACCGCCCGGGTGGTTCCTATCCACCGCGAAACCGGTACGCTAACCGGTGTGACTCGACGTTTCCAATCTCAGTTTGTTCCGGCCTCCACTGCTTTACGACGTGCAGGAGACACCACCTCCTCGTGGTTCCGTCGACCTAGCCGCAGCGACCAGCCTGGTCACACCAAGCATGGCCTGCTGGCGAGGGTCGGCACCGCTGTTGTTGCCGCTACCACTGTGGTGTCATTGGCCGCGTGCTCGTCGGAAAGCTCGGTGGAAACGCAACCCGTGGACGTTGCACAACCCAAGGTCGAATTGACCAGTGCTGGTAGCGGTGAGCTGGCGAGCGTGCGCTGGAAGGACGACGGTGCAGAGCAGGAGTCGACCGTGGCGGTGACGCAGGGCTTCGCGCAGCGTGGCGGAAACGCCGATAGCGACCAGACCTTCCCGGACACCCGCCTGGAAATCCCCCTGACTAGTACTGTTACCAGCGATGACGATACTCGTGTGGTGACGTCAGAGGTGGGTAAACCCCACGGCTCCAACGATGAGCTGAATGAGGATATCGCGACCGCGCAGGGCTTCATCTCTGATTGGTCAACAACGGCCACTGGTGAGGTCAAGGAACTCAAACTGGGAGCGCCGGAGAAGGCGACCGACACCGCTCGCGCTGGCGTGGAGATGGCGCTGCAGCAGCTGCATTCCGTACCTATCGTCTTCCCCTCCGAGGACATCGGAAAGGATGCGACCTGGACGGTCGAAAGCGAGGTCGAAGGCCAGACCACGATGACGCAGAAAGTGACCTATACCCTGCTCAGCCGTGCGGGCGACATTGTTAATTTGAAGGTCGATGTCAAGCAGGTTCCGACAGTCACCGAGTTGGACACTGGCGGCGAGGGTGCACTGAAGGTTGTCGAGGCCACGACTGACATGCTTGCCGACCGCGTCACCATCGACCTGACTAAGCCGCTTCCGATGAAGGGCAACATCGACTTTGTGACCTCCGTGACCTACGGCGACGGCAACTCCGATGTGCGCATCACTCAGCAGACGCACCGCGGGCTGGAGTTTAAGGACGGCAGCGGGTCGAAGAAGTAGCCCAGAAGAAATAGCTCTGGCCAGCGCAAGGTTAGAAGACGAGAAAGTGTCTAGGTTTATGTCACTTTTCTGCCCAAAAAATGGGCGGAACTGTCATAAACCTAGACACTTTCTTTTGTCTGCCCAGTGCACCCGACCGGACTAGGCTGTGATACCTGGCCCGATGGCGCCTAAGCCGGTGGAGGCGGAGGAGGCGCGTCCTCCGCCGGAGCCGGAGCCGGCGCAGGAGGCGGGACCTCCTCAGCCGGCGGTACAGGCGCGGGTGGCGGAACTTCCTCAGCGGGTGGTTCGGGCGCCGGAGCCGGGGCTGGCTCCTCGACCGGTGCTGGGGCCTCCTCGACCGGAGCCTCTTCAACTGGGGCTTCTTCCTCCGGCTCAGGCGGCGGCGGAGGGGTTTCGCCCGGCGCGAGACAGAACCCCGGCTTGTGCTCCGGATCAAGCGTCGACGCCAGGTTGCAGGCCCATTCCTTGCTCAGCATCCAACGGCCATCCCTGTAAATGAAGTCCACCTGATCCACGAGCATCGGATCTTCCTCCGGGCGGAGGATATTGACACCGGCTACGGCCTGCTTCGTCGTGAAGCCAGGCGTGATCGGATCAATGACATCAAAGCTAATTTCCTGCTCATTGGCACTATTGGTGACAATGTCGAAGAAATCGCCGGCAGTATCTCCGTCCTCGATGGTCAGCGCCTTTTCCTCGATAGGTAAATCGGGGTTGATAAGGCGTGCGAGGACGTCGTTAAGCTCTGCGCGCGTCGGCAGCATGATGACGGGTTCCGCCGAGCTGGATGTCTTCGATTCAGTCGTCGGCGCTGCAGTATTGCCGCCACCGCAGGCAGCGAGCCCAAGTGCGCTGACCGAGACAATCGCCGCTACTGTCACACCACGCGCTGTGCGCCAACGCATTCCGCTAACGCGCTGGTTGCAGGGGACTTTCATATGTGCACTACTCCAATAAAATCTGCATGAAGATTCGCTGGCTTCACGCCTTCCATAATCCTACACAAGGCCAAAACATCGCCTAGGTAAGATGGTGGACATGTCGACTCAGGATCATTCCCCGGCTAGCTCGGCCTCGTCTAGCACGGTCTCCCCTCGCCGAATCGTTGTCATCACCACCGGCGGCACCATCGCCTGCACCACGGATCGCAGCGGTGCGCTAACCCCGACCATCTCGGGCACGGAGCTCGTCGCAGCGGTCGCGCAGCGTTATCCAGAGGGCATGTTAGAGCTGGAGGTTCGTGAGCTCGGGATGCTGGACTCGTCGAATCTCGCGTTCACCGACGTTGACCGTGTTCTCGCCGCTATTCACGAAGTGCTTGATGACGACTCCGTGGACGGTGTCGTCGTAACTCATGGCACGGACACGATGGAGGAAACGGCCATGGCTGCCGATATTTTCCATGCTGACTCGCGTCCGGTTGTCTTTACTGGTGCACAACTTCCCTATGATCATCCGGAAACCGACGGACCGGGGAACCTCTTTGAGGCCGTGACCATTGCTTCCGATGCCTCTGCGCAGGGAATTGGCGTTCTTATTGTCTTTGGCCACGCAGTCTTGCCGGTACGAGGTGCGACGAAGTGGCACACAACCGATCCTTTGGCTTTTGCCACTAATGCACCGGAGGAGCCGGTTCGTCCAGATCCGCTGCCTCTGGCGGCTTTGGCGGGCTCGAAGGTAGAGATTATCCCCGCCTACTTGGGTGCAGATGGATCACTGCTAGATTCGGCAGTCGCCGCCGGTGCACGCGGCATTGTCGTAGAGGGCCTGGGGTCGGGCAATGTCTCCGATGAGTTTGCCGCTGCCATTGACCGGGCCATTGCGGCTGATGTGACCGTCGTGATGGCAACGCGCGTTCCGCGCGGTGATGTCCACGCCGCCTACGGCGGTGCCGGTGGCGGTGCGACGCTGGCTCGGCACGGTGTGATTAGCGCTGGTTGCGTGCATGCACCGCAGGCGCGCATCATTCTCGCCGCCGCGCTGGCTGCGAATGTGCATCCGCAGACGCTGTTCTAATTCACGCCTCGATGATGCGGATGATTTTCGCCGGGTTTCCAGCCACAACTACGCCCGCGGGAACGTCCTTAGTCACCACGGCACCCGCGGCGACCACAGAATTGTCGCCGACGTGAACACCGCCCAGGATGATGGCTCCGCCACCGATCCAGGCATTGCGTCCGATGATGATTTCATCTCCAGACTCTAGATAAGCGGCGCGGGCCTCAGCTCCCAGTGGGTGTACTGGTGGAAGCAGCTGTACGTTGGGCCCGAGCTGCGCATAGTCGCAGATTGTCACCTTCACCACGTCAAGTGCGGTGAGCCCAAAGTTGATGAAAACGTTGTCGCCGATGTGGATGTTATCGCCGTAGTCCAGGTAGATCGGCGGGCGAACGGTGCTGCTCTCTCCGAAAGACCCCAGTGCCGGTGCTAGCACTTGCTGTGCTGCCTGCTGGTCTTCGCGGAATGCGACCTCAAATTCAGCGGCCACCTGGCCAATTCGCACGTTCAGAGCCTGTGATTCCGGATGATCGGCGATATACCACTGACCGTTCAGCATGCGCTGGCGGTTATCCAGACCGTCGTCGGGAAGTGTGGTCGACGGATTCGGATCTCGATCGGTGTTGCGCAACGAGGCGCGGCGAGCTGCCTCGAGCTCTGCAATGCGGGATGCGGTAGTCATAGTGCCCCAGTTTACGGACAGCGCATAAACAGAGAGCCGCGAACGGCACTGAGGCAGTCAGCCATATCAAGCATCCGCGTCGGGGCCGAGATCGTCTTCGCTTTCCCGCTCAGGTTGCGGCAAGTCGAGAGCTGCTGCTTCGTCGGATGCCAGCCACTCCGGCCAGTCCAAACTGCACACCGCGGAGCACGGACGCAGCTCCGGGTCGTCTTCCTTCAACGTAATCATGCGCCCGGGGCCACTGGTGCGGCTTTCAAAGCGGACAGTCACAATCCCGTGCCCCGAACCCTGCACCCAACCATGTCCATACTCGCTGTGGTGTACGTCCGAGGTGGGTGCCCACTTGGAGTCGGAAAGCCGAACGGTCGGCAACGCACCGGTTCCAGATAGCTCGACCAGGCCGGCGGGAGCGTCGGAAAGCGCAGGTGCTGGTACTCGATCTTCGACGGTGATAGCGCGGTCGAGCTCAGGAAACAGGACTTCTTGTATGTGCGAATCCAGCCCGGAGAAACCGACGCCCACCAGTCGCACTGGGCCGACCTCCGCGGGCGTGAACGCGATTCGGTGCGCCACCGCCATGAGGGTGTCGAAATCCTGTGTGGCGTAGGCGAGCGTCTCAGATCGGGTATGGATGCTCAGGTCAGACAGACGCACCTTGCAAGTGATGGTGCGAGCACCACGGCCATCTTTTTTGAGCCGTCGAAAAGCGGACTCACCCGCGCGATCGATGGCGGCGTGGAGCTGGGCCTGCGACTCCAGATCCTCAGGATAGGTGTACTCCGCCGATACAGACTTGGCGACATCTCGCTCCTTAACCGGCCGATCGTCCGTCCCCTGCGCCAGCTGCCACAGCATCACACCGGTTTTGGATGTCAGCGAAACCTCGACATCGCGCTGGGACATGGCGGCAAAATCACCGATCGTCTCCACGCCCAGCGTGTGCAATTTTGCAGCGGTGACAGGGCCGATGCCCCAGAGCTTCTCTACCGGTAATGGGTGTAGAAGCTCGTGATTGCGTGCGGGGTCCAGCACGTACACGCCATCGGGTTTCGCCAGGCCTGACGCAATTTTCGCGAACTGCTTGCCCGCGCCCGCGCCTATCGACGAGGCCAAGCCGGTCTCCCGCCGAATATCTGCCCGCAGCTGCTCCGCCCAGGCAATGACCTGCTCCTTCGAGGCGCCTTGCAGCTCTTCGGGTTCCATGAAAGCCTCGTCAACGCTGAGCTGCTCGACCACGGGCACGCGCTCGCGGATTACAGAGAACACGCGGCGCGACACCGGCCCGTAGATGCCCTTGCGCGCGCTGACCGTCACTGCGGTCGGTGGCATGAGACGACGTGCGCGAGCCATCGGCATAGCCGAGTGCGCGCCGTACGCGCGGGCCTCATAGGAGGCACCGGCGACCACACCTCGACCACCCAGCCCGCCGACGAGAACTGGCCGCCCGCGCAGAGTCGGGCGAGTGAGCTGCTCGACGGACGCGAAGAACGCGTCCATGTCGATGTGCAGAACCCACCGCCCGGAAGTCGGCATAGAGATTACTCTCCCCTACTGCTTGGCAATATCCGCCGAGCAGCCGTCCGCCACATCGTAGCTCAGGGACTCTCCGCCAGCGACGACCTCGAAAGCGGTTGCGAGAACTTCCCGGGCGATGAGGTCAGCGTGGCGGTTGGCCCACTCCTCACGCTCGGCCGGCACCTGCAACTTCACCGAAATGCGGTCGGTGACCTCAAGGCCAGCGTTCTTGCGGGCATCCTGCAGACCACGGATGCGGTCAGCGGCCCAACCGCGGGACTCCAGGTCCTCGTCGAGCTCAGTGTCGAGCACAACCAGGCCATTGACGCCGTCGACCTCAGCGGTGGAATCTGGCGAGATCGCGACCAGGTTGCGGGTGTACTCACCCTCCTGCAGCGGAATACCATCGGCGACAACCGTGCCGTCGACAACCTCGTAGTTGCCAGACTTCACAGCCTTAATGACCTTCTGGACGTCCTTACCCAGGCGCGGACCGGCCACGCGAGCGTTGACGGAGACCTCGAATCGTCCCACCGAGTCCACGTCGGAGGTGAACTCCACCTTGTCGACGTTGACCTCGGAGGAAACGATGTCGGTGTACTCACGCAGACGCTCGGCATCCGGGAATGCCAGGGTCAGATTCTTCAGCGGCAGGCGGTTACGCAGCTGGTTGGCCTTGCGGATGCGCGATGTTGCCGAGCAGACATTGCGGACAATGTCCATGGACTCAACGAGTTCGTCATCGGTCGGCAGCTTGTCGACGTCCGGCCAATCCTCCAAGTGCACCGAGCGGCCGCCAGTGAGCGAGCGCCAGATGACCTCGGTGGCCATCGGCAGCAGCGGAGCAGCCACGCGGGTGAGAACCTCCAGCACCGTGTACAAGGTATTGAAGGCCTCTGGGTGCTTGACATCGCCGGCCCAGAAGCGGTCGCGGGAGCGGCGCACGTACCAGTTGGTCAGTGCGTCACAGAACTGACGGACCTCATCGGTGGCAGAAGCAATGTCAGTGTTGTCCAGGCACTCAGTAACAGCACGGACGGTTGCTGCAAGCTTGGCCAGGATGTACTTGTCCAGGATGATGTCGGAGTCTACCGACCACTCGGCCGGTTTGGAAGCGTAGAGCTGCAGGAACGAGTATGCGTTCCAGATCGGCAGCAGCGCCTGGCGCACGCCCTCGCGAATGCCCTGCTCGGTGACAATCAGGTTGCCGCCGCGCAGAATCGGGCTGGACATGAGGAACCAGCGCATGGCGTCGGAGCCGTCGCGGTCGAAGACCTCGTTGACGTCCGGGTAGTTGCGCTTGGACTTACTCATCTTGTTGCCGTCATCGCCCAGCACGATGCCGTGAGCGACAACCTTCTTGAACGCCGGGCGGTCGAACAGTGCAACCGACAGGACGTGAAGCAGGTAGAACCAGCCGCGGGACTGGCCGATGTACTCCACAATGAAGTCGGCCGGTGCGTGGGACTCGAACCACTCCTTGTTCTCGAACGGGTAGTGGAACTGCGCAAACGGCATGGAACCGGAGTCGAACCAGACATCCAAGACATCCGGGACGCGGCGCATCATGGACTTACCGGTCGGGTCGTCCGGGTTCGGGCGAACCAGCTCGTCAATCTCCGGGCGGTGCAGTGTGGTCGGGCGAACGCCGAAGTCCGCCTCCAGCTCATCGAGGGAACCGTAGACGTCGACACGCGGGTACTCGTCGTTGTCGGAAACCCACACCGGAATAGGCGATCCCCAGTAGCGGGTACGGGAGATGTTCCAGTCACGTGCGCCCTCGAGCCACTTGCCGAACTGACCGTCGCGGACGTGCTCCGGCATCCACTCAATCTCGTTGTGGTTGAGCTCCACCATGCGCTCGCGGATCTTGGTAACGGACACAAACCAGCTCGGCAGTGCCATGTAGATCAGCGGCTCGCCCGAACGCCAGGAGTGCGGGTAGGAGTGCTCGATGGTGCGGTGCTGGACGACGCGGCCAGCGGCCTTCAGGTCACGGATGATGTCCTTGTTGGCGTCAAAGACCAACTTGCCCTGGTACTCCGGCACCTGCGAAGTGAACTTACCGTCCATGTCCACCGGAATGATGACATCAATGCCGTATTCATTACAGGTGTTCATATCGTCTTCACCGAAGGCCGGCGCCTGGTGGACCACACCAGTACCGTCCTCGGTGGTGACATAGTCGGCCACCATGATCTGGAAAGCGTTCGGGTGATCTGCGAAGTAGTCGAAGATCGGCTGGTAGGTCAGACCTTCCAGGTCAGCACCAGCGAAGGTAGCCACGACCTCGTGTTCCTTGCCCAATTCCTTGGCGTAGGCACCAATCAGTGCTTCTGCCAGCAGGAAGTTCTTACCTGCAAACTCCGGCACGGAGGAATCCTCGCCGACCTTAACTACGGCGTAGGTGACCTTCGGGTTCACGGCCAGACCAAGGTTGGACGGCAGCGTCCACGGCGTGGTGGTCCATGCGATAGCCGCAGTGTCAGCGAGCACCGGGTTATCCGCCAGCGTCTTCTCCGCTGCCGAGCCTGCCTTGGCGCCGGTGAACGGGAAGGTCACGGTCAGCGTCGGGTCCTGCCGCATCTTGTAGGAGTCATCCAGGCGGGTCTCCTGGTTGGACAGCGGGGTGTGCTCTGCCCAGGAGTACGGCAGCACGCGGAATCCCTGGTAGACCAGGCCCTTGTTGTAGAGCTCCTTGAAGGCCCAGATCACGGACTCCATGTAACTCATGTCCATGGTCTTGTATCCGCCGTCGAAATCAACCCAACGCGCTTGACGAGTGACATATTCCTTCCACTCGCCCGCGTACCGCAGCACCGACTCAGCGCAGTACTTGTTGAAGTTAGCCAGACCCATTTCCTCGATCTGGCCCTTGTCCTTAATACCGAGCTGCTTCTCTGCCTCCAGCTCAGCCGGCAGACCATGGCAGTCCCAGCCAAAGACGCGACCAACCTGGTAGCCACGCATGGTCTTGTAACGCGGAACAATGTCCTTGACGTAACCGGTCAGCAGGTGACCGTAGTGCGGTAGACCGTTGGCGAACGGCGGGCCATCATAAAAGACGTATTCGTCAGCACCATTACGCTGATCGATAGAGGCCTGGAAAGTGCTGTCCTTGCCCCAGTACTCCAGAACCTTTTCCTCCAGTTCCGGAAACTTCGGGCTGGAGGTGTACTTACCAAAGTCAGCAGTGCGCGGATACGCGCCACCTGCCGGAGTGGCCTCAGCAGAGGCATTTACATCGTTCGAATTAGACACCGTTTCTACGTCACTTCCGTGGTCGAACATCATTAATACTCACCACGGGGACGCATGCCTAGCCCCTTCAGCGTTGTTACTGGTGACGCTGAAAAGGAGTCTCGCGCGGTACCACCCCGCTTGGCATCACGCTTTACGACGGTTCTTGCGAACAAGAACCATGCGGCTTCACGCGATAGCCCGCTTATTTAATAAGGCTTTGTAACGGTGCCAAACCGTTCGGTTCTACTGGGCCCATTTTCTACTGGACTGTTCTTCCGAAACGCTCCCCGGTGATGGCCGGCTCATTGCGCGTATGGGTGTCAGTATAGCAGTGTCTCAGGCAACTACTACAACCCTGACCGGAACAAAGAATGCGATTGGTTCACAGGGAAAGATAGCAAAAACCACCGCGCTCTGCCTCCCCTCCCTGGGGAGCCGAGCGTGGTGGTTTTCTACGTGTTGGCTACGTAATTAGTTGTTGTAGCCGTCGGCCGGGGCAGCCGACTCGCGAGAGTTCAGGTCGTCGAGCTGGGACTCCAGGAAGGTCTTCAGGCGAGTGCGGTACTCGCGCTCGAAGATGTGCAGCTCCTCGATGCGCCCCTCCAGAGCGGTCTGCTGCTCCTTGACGGTGGTCATGATCTCGTGGTGCTTGCGCTCTGCATCGTCCTGCAGCGCGGTTGCCTTCTGCTGCGCTGCGGTGATGGTGGCGTTAGAGCGAGCGTCTGCGTCGCTGATCATCTGCTCGCTGCGCTGGCGAGCGTCAGTGAGGGTCGACTCAGACTCGTTACGGGCATCAGCCAACAGCTGCTCACTGCGCTTCTTGGCATCAGCCAAAGTTGCTTCTGCCTCATTGCGAGCGTTGGTGATAGTGCGCTCGGCCTCTTCATTGGCCTCTGCCACGGTGCGGTCAGCGTTTTCACGAGCCTCGGTGACAAGCTTGTTGGCCTCAGCGTCGGCGTCAGTGGTGACGCGATCAGCGGTGTCCTGAGCAGCCTGCAGGATACGAGCAGCGCGGAGGCTAACTTCCTGCGACTCGGTGCCGGTGCTTGCTGCAACTGCCTGCGGCTGCTCCGCAGCTGCGGAGGAAGCCTGCTGTGCAGAAGCCTCTGCCTCAGAAGCACGCTTCTCAAGAGCATCCAGACGATCCTGGTAGTGAGCCTCAATCTCCTGCTGCTGAGCGCTCAGGCGCTCGTTGTACTCAGCGCGCAGCTCCTGCTCAATTTCCTTGCGCAGCTTGTCCTCATCGACAGCCGGCGCCGCAGCGGCAGCACCGGAAGCAGCGTAGTCTGCGCCGCCACCCTGCTCTAGCTGACCCTCAAGGTCCTCAACCCGCTGGCGCAGCTCAGCGTTTTCATCCTGGAGCTCACCCAGTGCGTCCTCCACGAGGTCGAGGAACTGATCGACCTCGTCCTCGTTGTAACCACGCTTGCCAATCGGAGGCTTGCTGAAAGCCACATTATGCACATCAGCCGGAGTCAACGGCATGGTGAGTTCCCCTAACACTTTGAGCGGACAGTTCTTAAGAAATCTTAAGAGAATTATTTCCAGTAGTACTGTTTACCCGGCCAATCCTACCTGCTCTAGTCACAGTCCTCACCCCATTTATTTTGGGCAGGACTCTATCCCCCACGTTCTAACCAATGGCAAAGTTCTAGTAAAACGTTAAACCTCGCCCTTACCCTGCACCTTTAGCCACAGAACTTTACCCCCGACACAATAAAAACCCATTGGGGATTACAATCCCCAACGGGTTCCTATTGTTGCCCCCGATTAACACCCCCGGCGGCAATTCAATGCCCGAGAACATCGCATTCGGGACAGTCAAAACAACACAGCTCCACCGAAATCCACATTGTGGATCCCAAGCAAACAGTTAGCGATATTTACGCCACCGCGCCGAGAGCTACCTGCAGCACCATTCGCAGAATCATAAGGATGAAGAACAAAACAAGCACAGACATGTCCACCATCACGTTGCCCATCGGCATAGGCGGGATGAGTCGGCGCAACAGCTTCACCGGCGGGTCGGTAATGACAAAAACAACTTCGCCAATCGACGAAAACACCCTGCCTGGTCGCCAAGAGCGAGAAAATGACTGAATCATTTCAATCACAATGCGAGCCAACAGCAGATAGGTGAAAAGCTTCAGCAGGATTAGCAGAACTAGCAGTAGTGAAGACACGAATAAACAGTCTAGCTAATTAATCGAAATACGAAACACTAACAGGCCATGCGAGCCGGCTGACTAGCCAGACATCCGGTCGAACTGGCCCTCGTTGACATCGCAGCCATGCGGGTACAGGGTGAACACGGAGCCGTCAGCCTTGATTCGACCGCGCAGACCGAAAACCAGTCCAGCAACGAAGTCGACATAGCGCTTAGCCTCAGATGGGTCAAGCTCACTCAGATCGAAGGTGACAATGTCACCGTCGCGGAAGTGCGAACCGATGTCCGGAGCCTTGGAGTACTTGTCCTGGAAACCACTTTCCGGCTTGATGAAGACCTGCTCCGGTTCCTTGGTCTCAGCAACGGAGTGCAGGTTGCCGTAGCGGTAGTCCTCCTCGCGGGAGTTCACACTTGCAGTCTCACGTGGAGCCTCTTCGCGCAGCTCGTAGCGGTGGCGCTCCGCACGACGCGAGTCGGCATAGGAGTCATCAAAACGCTCCTCGTCACGGCGGTCAAACTCGTCGTAGTGCTCGTCGTAAGCCGCGTCATCAGTCGGGGTAAGACCGAAGAAATTTGAAACCCCACGGAAGAAATCAGCCATCTTCTGCTACGTCCTTCTTAGTGTGCGAATTTAAGTCTGTGCTACCCACAACCTACCGGCTGGGTCAGCAATATCACATAGACACGCGCAAATTTGGCGCGCCAAAATTACAACTTTGAAACTTAGCCCTGCTCGGGCAGGATTACGATGCCCGCCTGACGGCCAGTCTTCCCCTCCCGCCGGTAGGAAAAGTACTGCTCATTTTCAATAGTGCAGCTGGGCTCGACATTGACATGCCGTACACCGAGGTCATAGAGCTGACGCATCAGGCCGGCGCGCACGTCGACACCGGCAGTCCCCTGCTTCGTTCGCGTCTTCGCTCCGGGTAAATGCTTATCGACGTCATCGGCCATCGACTCAGGCACCTCGTAATTGTGGCCAGAAGCTGCCGCACCGAGAAGCGCATGGATATTCTCGGGCGTGGCACCGAGCTCAATCATCTTCTCGACAGATTTACGAACGATTCCGTTGCGGGCGCCGGTCCGCCCTGCGTGTACCGCAGCGGCGACACCCGCATGATCGTCGGAAAGCAAGACGGGAACGCAATCGGCAACGAGTACTACCAGCGCGAGACCCGGCGTGGTCGTGACGATGGCGTCGGTAGCCGGGACAGGCTCAGTTTGTGGTTCGTTGACGACGGTGACCGTGTTGGTGTGAAGCTGCTCCATATAGACGAAGCGGGCACGGTCGATTCCCAGAGAATCGGCCAAGCGCTGGCGGTTGCGTTCGACTGCGGACGGGTCATCGCCGACATGATCTCCAAGATTGAAGGAATCATATGGTGGCAGCGAAAACCCGCCGCGCCGATTCGTCAGAATTTTTCGGCTGCGGCGGGATTCAGTCATGATTTCTTAGAAGCCCCACTCCGGCAGGTCACTGGAAGCCTGGTAGCCGCCACGACGGTCGTCGCGGTCATCGCGGTGAGCACCACGGTAGTTGCGGTTTTCCTGCGTACGCGGTGTCGGGTTATCGGTGAACAGACCACCGCTGTTCGGGTTGGTGCGCGGGACAAAGCGGTCGCGATCCTCACGCTCGCGCGGCTGTGCGACCGGGCGCTCTTCCTCCACACGCGGGGCCGGAGCGCCGAGGTTGTCACCGCCCGGCAGTGCGCTGCCCTGTCGCGGTGCCTGCTCAGCGGCCGGACGCGCCTCGGCATCCTGTGCAGCCGGACGTGCAGCGGCACCTGCAGCTGGCTTGTCCAGCGGGTTGCCGTTACCCTGCTCAAAACCGGTAGCAATCACAGTGACGCGAACTTCGTCACCGAGGTTGTCGTCGATAATGGTACCGAAGATGATGTTGGCATCCGGATCAGCCTTTTCCTCCACGATGGACGCGGCGGCGTTGACCTCCATCAGGCCGAGATCGGAGCCACCGGCGACGGAAATAAGCACACCCTGTGCACCATCCATGGTGGACTCCAGCAGCGGGGAGTTAATGGCCTGAGTCGCGGCATTCATCACACGGTCGTCGCCGCGTGCGGAGCCAACGCCCATCAGAGCCGAGCCAGCCTCAGCCATTACCGAGCGGACGTCGGCGAAGTCGACGTTAATCATGCCCGGAATGGTAATCAGGTCAGTAATACCCTGGACACCGTTGTAAAGAATCTCGTCGGCAAAGCGGAACGCGTCCATCATGGACAGATCCTGCTCACCAATCTGCAGCAGACGCTGGTTCGGAATGGTGATAAGGGTGTCACAGACCTCCTTGAGGGTTTCAATGCCCTCAGCGGCCTGGCGCGCACGGCGCTTGCCCTCGAAGTCGAACGGCTTGGTTACCACGCCGACGGTCAGGGCACCGGACTTCTTGGCGATGCTCGCGACAACCGGAGCTGCACCAGTACCGGTGCCACCGCCCTCACCTGCGGTAACGAAGACCATATCGGCGCCCTTGAGGGTCTCTTCAATCTCATCCTTGTGGTCTTCCGCAGAAGTGCGGCCAACCTCGGGGTTAGCGCCAGCTCCCAGACCACGAGTTGCCTCACGCCCGATGTCGAGCTTGACATCAGCGTCGGAGAACATCAGGGCCTGCGAGTCGGTGTTGACTGCGATAAATTCGACACCCTTCAGCCCCTCCTCGATCATGCGGTTGACAGCATTGACGCCACCGCCGCCGACACCGACGACTTTGATAACGGCGAGGTAGTTATTCGGGGAGGTCATTGCGCGTTTCTCGCCCTTTCCTATAGGTCCTAAATAATTTCATCTAGCCACGTTGCACATGGGCCGCACGACAGCATTGGCACCGCCGGGCAGTACAGCTCTCCATGACACCGCACGGAAGAAGTGCATCATGGCCGAAAAGCTGTTGACCCCATTGTGGTCGAAAACTGCAAATAATTCAGCGACCTTTTAGCGCGTGTCGCTACCTTAAACCTGCACTTGAGGGATAGTGTTTAGCCACAGAAATCACTCCAGACACCACCATTCTCTACTCTCCCTTAGCAGCGGGTAGTCGGGGGTTGGAGACATTCCAAATCTTCTCGCCACGGTTCAGCACAATCTCCGTCGCGCGTGCCTTTTCTGCCGCATTATCCGAGGACCCGAAGTACACCTCGTATCCATCGGTCAGAAATAGCTTGATTTCTGCCTCGGAAGGAGCGCTAATCCGCTCCACACGGTGTGCAACGGGCTCTGGCAACGCCTTGACGACGTTCAAAACCGCCTTGATAACGCGCGGTTCGGGGTCAACTTTGCCGTCTGTTGGCTCATCCACGCGAGGTGCATCAACAACCTCGATGACACCCGCCGGCGGGGCTGCCGTGACGAACTCCTGACCATTTGCGGAAAACAGATGCTCTCCGTCAGTGGCACGGACAAACACCACCGGGGTGAATTCCCGTACCGAAATAGTCACGCCCTGCGGCCACGAACGACTGACCGTCACGCTATCGACCCACGGCTGCCCCGCCACGGAGCGCGCTGAGGCATCCGTGTCCAAGCGAATGAGCTTTTGATTCTCGGAGATACCACTGGCCTCGACAATCGCGTCTTTATCCCCGTGGACGACGCCCTCAACATCGATGTTTTTCACAACCAGCCACGGCGAAAACCACACCACCGCTGCAACGATGGCGATAATCGCGACCAGGCCACCGCCGATGAGCCAGCCGCGTCGCGGGGCGCGCGCTGAACGCCGACGCCGCGACGCTGTTGTGCCCCGGCCTGCACCGTCGGTCTGCTGAGATTGCTTTCGGCTGGTTTTCACAGTGCTACGACTCCACCTGTTCGTCGTTGTCTCCGCTGAGCTCGCGCACGATTTCGTCGGCAAGCATCGTCACAGAGCCAGCGCCGATGGTCAGAATGACATCGTGCGGTTCGGCGATTTCGCGAACGCGAGCCGGGACGCTGGTGAAATGCGGCTCATACGTCACAGGGATGGTCATTTTGTTGGCAATGAGCGCGCCGTCGACGCCCGGCAGTGGCTCCTCGCGGGCGCCGAAGACATCGAGCAATACGGCCTTGTCCGCCAGAGACAGGGCGGCAGCGAACTCTTCGGCAAAGTTGCGAGTACGCGAGTACAAGTGAGGCTGGAACACAGCGATGACCTTGCCACGACCGGCCTCGGTGACCAACTCCCGAGCTGCGCCCAGAACTGCGGAGACCTCGGTCGGGTGATGCGCGTAGTCGTCGTAGATACGAGCGCCAACAAATGGGCCCTCGCCGATACTGCCGTGGTAGTCAAAGCGGCGACGAACACCGGTGAATTCACCGAGACCGCGCGCCATACGCCCCAAATCTGCCCCGACGCAGTCGCCACCGACCATTGCAGCCAGCGCGTTGAGCGCCATGTGACGGCCGGGCTGATGAAGTTCAAACCTCACCGATGTCGAGCCAACAGTGGCCTCCACGCGGGCACCACCACCGACCGGAGTCCAGCCGTGCAAAACGGCACCGACCGGCAGCGTCGGGTGTTGAGCCAAGGCTTCTTCCCCACCATAAGCCAGCACGTTAATGCCGCGCTCCACCGCGCGCTCGCCCAATGCGGCCGCATGCGGATCCTCAGCACAGATGACCAGATGACCGCCATCCTTAATGCGCTCTGCAAAAGCGTCAAAGACGGCGTAGTAGGTCTCGTCGTCACCGAAAAAGTCAAGGTGATCGGGCTCGATGTTGGTAATTACGGCCACTTCCGGCTGGTAGGTCAACAACGAGGCATCCGACTCATCGGCCTCAGCAACAAAGACATCGCCACTGCCCTGGTGAGCATTGACACCGGCCTTGCTCATCAGACCGCCAACGGCAAAAGACGGATCCAAACCAGCTGCCTGCAAAGCGGCGACGGTCATCGACGTAGTCGAGGTCTTGCCGTGAGTACCGGCGATCAGGAGAGCCTTGGAGTCCTGCATCAACAGCGCTAACACATCGGAGCGCTTGAGCACCGGAATGTCCAGCTCATGTGCACCGGCCAGCTCCGGATTCGTCTTCGGAATAGCTGCGAAGGAAATGACCACTGCGTCCGGCAGCTCTCCCTCGCCAGCAAGCTCAAGATTCGCACGGTCATGCCCAATGGCGATGGTGGCTCCCATCGCACGCAGTCCCACCACCGCGCGGGACTCCTTGACATCGGAACCGGTAACACGAATGCCACGCGCCAACAGGATGCGAGCGATACCGGACATACCGGCACCGCCAATGCCAATCATGTGGACACTTGCGGGCAGCTCTCCCGTTACCGGCTGAAAGTCATCGAAATTAACGTTCATGTTTATGCTCGCTTTACTTCTTAGAGTTCACAGCCGCAGACAGCACCCGACGGGCGATGTTCTCCGCAGCGTTACCATGTCCAATGTTGGCCAGGGCGCGGCGCCCGTCGGCAAGCTTTTCTGGGGACGTGACCAGCGGAATCACGATATCCGAAACTGATGCCGCAGTCAGCGACTCGTCGGCGATGAGAATACCGCCACCAGCATCGATGACATCGGTGGCGTTGAGCGCCTGTTCCCCATTTCCGTGTGGCAGCGGTACATACACCGCAGGCAAGCCGACAGCTGAGACTTCAGCCACCGTCATCGCACCGGAACGGCACAAAATCAGGTCAGCGGCGGAGTACGCCAAATCCATCCGGTCGATGTACGGCACAGCGACATAGGGGGCGTCCTCGCGGATGGACTCGACCTCGACGTGATTCTTCTTGCCGTAGGCATGCAGTACAGATACACCGGCGTTGGCGAGCTCTGCGGCTGCACCGGTAACAGCTTCGTTGATGGAACGTGCCCCCTGCGAACCACCGGTGACAAAGAGCACCGGTCCCTCCTGCGGTAAACCGAAGAACTCGCGGGCTTCGGCACGCTTGGCGTCGCGGTCCAACGCCGCGAGACTGGCACGCACGGGATTGCCAACGACCTCGGCCTTCAGACCAGAGCCAGTCACGGCGGCCAAGCCGACGCCCCCGAGTGCGACACCGAGCTTATTGGCCAGGCCCGCACGGGCGTTGGCCTCGTGAACCAGGAACGGAATCTTCTTCCCCGCACGGCACGCCATGTAGGCCGGTGCCGATACGTAGCCACCAAAGCCGATGACCGCATCAGCGTCAATGCGCTTGAAAACCTTGCGGGTCTCACGCACCGCACGAGCGACGTTGAGAGGCAGCTTGAACAAATCCGCAGTCGGCTTGCGCGGCACCGGCACTGGCGGAATCAGCTCCAGGTCATAGCCTCGCGCCGGTACGAGGGTCGACTCCAACCCCCGATTCGTACCGAGTGCAATGACGCGGGCATCCGGCTGCAGTTTCAAAATCGCATCCGCTACTGCCAGTGCAGGTTCGATATGGCCAGCCGTACCACCGCCGGCCACCACAATGGTCGGAGCAGAGCCATCTTCCTTGAGAAACTGCTCAGACTCCGAAGCGCCTTTCGCCCCAGCGGCTGCGCCCAGATTCTTGTCTGCCATGGTGTTATCGATTCCTCCTCCGCGGTGCTGAACCGCCGTTCCTATTGTTTCGGCCCGGGCGCTGGCGCGAACGCGACTGTCCGCCACGGCCTTCGCCCCGAATCCTACTGCCCCGGCCTGAGCTTGACGACGACCAGGAGCCCTGTGACCGTCCAGCCCGCGGCGACCTCGCTGTAAATCCCCGCGTCCGTCCGTTGTCACTGCGAGGGGAATAATCCACTTCGCGGCCACGAACGCTGCCCGAGTTTCCGGAGCTGCCGGAGGTTCGGGAGCCACGCTGCGGGGCGGCACCTCGACCACTGCGGCTGCCTCCACTACGGCCGGGCCGATTGGGTCGGTCAGCTCGGCCACTGTAGGTTTCCCGCACCTGCGCCCCCTCGCCGCGTGGAGTACGCGCTCCACTGGTCACCACGGGAGGACCGAAGCGTTGCGGATCGCGATGGGCACGCACCTTCGGCGCGTGGCGACGCGATTCGTCATACGGGATTGGTTCCGGAATACCCAGGAACCTGTCCAGCCCCGGACGTCCCGAAGTCTGCATTGCAGAGACTGCCTCCGATTCGTGGCGGGCACATGTGGCCAGCAGACCCATCGAGAACAACGTCACCATCGCCGATGTACCACCGGCGGAAATCAGCGGCAGCTGCAGACCAGTCACTGGCAACGCACCAACGACGTAGCCGATGTTGATGAAAGCCTGCACCACGGTTGCAGCAGTAATCGTGCCCGCGAGCAGACGGAGAAACGGATCGTTCTGACGACCGGCGATACGAAGTCCCACCCAGCCGAGCGCTGCGTAGAGCAAAATAACCATCAGCGCGCCGAGGAAACCAGTCTCCTCACCGATAATGGCGAAAATGAAGTCATTCTTCGCCTCCGGTAGGTATCCCCACTTCGCGCTCGACTGACCGAGACCGACACCGGTGAGAGAGCCGTCGGCAAGCGAAAGAAAGCCTTGGTAGGACTGGTAGGCATCGCCCTGCACGTCGTTGAAGTTACCAAGCAGCGAGTCCAAGTAGACCCTGATTCGCGCCGAACGGAAACCCGCGGTGACGGTAAAAATCACCAGGGCGAAAGCCGCAGCGGCAAGCAGCCCGGTGATGAATACGCGCGGCAGGCCAGCGAACCACGCCAACGCCACCACGACGAACGCCATGGAAGCAACCATGCCGAGGTCACGCTGCAGCATCACCAGTGCCAATACCACGAAGCTGACCGCACCGAACAGCCCGAACAAATCGGTATAGGACACAGCAGTGCGGACCTTTTCAGCCAGCAGCTTCGAACCCCACAGTGCCAGCGCGATCTTCGCGATTTCTGACGGCTGCATGGTGATACCACCAATACTCAGCCACGAACGCGCACCGGTTTCCTCCAGGCCGATGCCGATACCAGGGATAATCACCAAAACCAGCAGCACAAAGGACAAAATCAGCGCTGCTGTCGATAGCGAGCGAATCAATTCCACCCGCATTCGCAGCACGATCCACATGGAGATGAGACCCGCCACCACCATGACCAGCTGACGGATGAACACCGACCACACGCTGCCCGAGTCATTACCCGCGCTGGCCATGGATGCCGACAGCACCATCACCAGTCCGATTGACGTCAGCAGCGCGACGATAATCATCAGTAGGTGGTAGTCGAACAGCGGACGCGACTTCCAGTCGTTAAAACGCTCCACCCACGCCGGCCGCTCTCGAGCACTAGAGCTAGACGACGAGGGCCGCTGTGAACTGGTAGCCTTCGTCCCCTTTTGTGCCGTCGCGGCACTAGCGCTTAAATTACGAGCCTTGCGGGAGTTATCCATCAGTTGACGTCACCTTCTGCGCCCATTGCGCGAACAAGTCGCCACGTTCAGCCATTCCGGAGTACATGTCCAAGCTGGCGGCAGCTGGTGCCAACAGCACCACATCCCCAGGGTTGGCATATTCACTAGCTGCCATACAGGCCTTTGCCATGGCATCAACCTTGTCGGTGTCATCAATGACAACGACCGGCACAGCAGGTGCGATGCGGGAGAGCGCATCGCTGACTAGTTGCCTATCGACGCCCAGAACCACGGCGGCCTGCAGGCGATGAGCATGCTTCGCCACTAGCGGAGAGATTTCCGCGCCCTTGAGCTGACCACCGACGATCCAAACGACACGCTCATGACCGGACAGTGCAGCGTCGGCAGCGTGGGGGTTGGTGGCCTTGGAGTCATCAATCCACACGACATCATTTGCCTTATGGACAATCTGACCGCGGTGTGCGCGAACTTCGAAAGTCTCCAATGCCGCTGCAATTTGCTCCGGTGAGGTACCGATACTGCGCGCCATCGCAGTGGCGGCCACCGCGTCGAGAACACCTGCCCGGCCGGGAGGAGAAATTCCCGCTACCGGTGCGATGACAATGCCCGGACCAGAGTCGTCAGCTGCGGCATCGCCGCCGCCAAAAGCGCGGTCGACAATCATGCCGTCGCGAACTCCGACCTGGTGTGCCTCCGGGGGACCATCGGTAAAGCCCACGACGGAGTTGCCGAGCTCGTCGTTTTTCAGCATCTTTTCCACGTGCTCGACGACATCTGCGTCATCCGCACCGTAGATTGCGACAGTACCGCGCAGCGCACGGGTCTTGTCCAGACCGTAGTTTTCGTAAGAACCGTGCCAGTCGATGTGGTCTTCCGCCAGGTTCAGCAGTACTCCCGCATCTGGGCGAATGTTTGGAGCCCAGTGCAGCTGGAAGCTGGACAGCTCTGCGGCCAAGACCTCGATACGAGGCTCAGCAGTCAGTGCGTCGTACAGAGCCACACCAATGTTGCCCACAGCTGCGCCCTGCTCCCCGAGCATGGCGGCCAGCATGGAGGTGGTTGTGGTCTTGCCGTTAGTGCCGGTGACTACCAGCCAGGTACGTTTCGGCCCCCACAGCTGGGCACAGTCGCCGGCGAAAGCCAGCGCCACATCGCCGAATACCGGGACACCGGCCTCAGCGGCGGCGCCGAACAGCGGACTGGTCGGACGCCACCCTGGCGAGGTCACAATCGCAACCGCGTCGGCAAGCTCGTCGCGAGCGTCTGCGGTCGTGACATGCCGAACCGAAAAGTCAGCGGCAACCAGTGCGCCGAGAGCGGAATCGTCCACGACGACAACTTCCGGACAGCCGATGTCCTTGAGCATCGCAATGGCACCGCGACCGGAAACTCCGGCTCCTGCCACCAGAACTCGACCAGAGCGCACCGTAGCGACTAAGTCGAGATTTCGGATATCGGTGAGGTTGGTCGGGTCTGGTGAGTTAATCATTGAAATACGCCTACCTGAGAGAGCCAGTCACTGTAGAAGATGGCTGCGCCAATCATGTTGAAAATGCCTGCGAGTAGCCAGAAGCGAACGACAACAGTTGTCTCCGCCCAACCTCCGTTTTCGAAGTGGTGATGGAGAGGAGCCATGCGGAATACGCGCTTGCCAGTCGTCTGGAAAACCGCGATCTGGATTGCCACGGAAGCAACTTCCATCACGAAGATGAAGCCAATGATAACCATCAGCAGCTCAGTCTTGGTGACAAATGACAGACCCGCTACCAAACCGCCAAGAGCCAGCGAACCGGTATCTCCCATGAAGATCTTTGCCGGCGCTGCATTCCACCACAGGAAGCCCAAACAGGCGCCCAGACCCGCGACGGAAATAACGGCGATATCCAGCGGATCGCGGACGTTGTAGCAACCGCTGCCCAGCGAAGCCTCGCAAGAGTTACGGAACTGCCAGAAGGAAATCAGCGTGTAGGTGGCCAGTAGCAGTGCGGTGGCGCCAGCGGCCAGGCCGTCAAGGCCATCAGTGAGATTGACGGCATTCGTCCATGCGGCAATGACGATGAAGACAAATACCAGGAAGACAATCATGCCGAACCACACAGGCCCCGGTGCCAGATTCAGGAACGGAATATCTCGAATCAGCGACAAGCTCGTCGAACCGGGAGTCAAGCCAGACGCATCCGGGAACTGCAGCAGCAGCACGCCGAAAATCAGCGCTGCCGCCAGCTGCCCAACCAGCTTCGCTGTCTTGTTCAGCCCCAGGTTGCGTCCTTTGTAGAGTTTGATGAAGTCATCGGCAAAACCCAATGCGCCCATCGCCAGAACAAGGAACATCACCAACAGACCGGAGGCGGACGGCCCCACGCCAGTCTGGATATACGTAACGAGGTGTGAGAGGAAATAGCCAGCGACGATTGCGGCGATGATGGCGATGCCGCCCATAGTCGGAGTTCCCCGCTTGCGCAGGTGGCTCTTCGGCCCTTCTTCACGGATCTCCTGGCCAAGACCTTCAGCAGAGAATTTGCGAATAAGCACTGGTGTTAAAAAGACACTCACCAGAAATGCAATCGCACCACTGAGAATAAGTTGAATCACTTACTTTTCCTCTCCGCTTTCACCTTCGGGCGTAGTCCCAACCTTGGCAGCCAGCGAGTCCGCGACCCGCCACATACCGTCCGCATAGGAGGCCTTGACTAACACCACATCGTCCGGACGCACCTCGGCCGCCACCAAATCCGCGGCAGTGGATGTATCCGGCACCCTAGAAGTATTTAACCCCAACTCTTCCGCTTTGTCGGCCAGGGCATGCACATTAGAACTCTCTCCGACTGCAATTAGTCGATCGATGCCGCGGCCCACAAGGTACTCGCCAAGCGACGAGTGCTCATCTTCAGCGGAATCGCCAAGCTCACCCATCTGTCCAAGCACCGCCCACGATGAGGCGTCCTGGTGCGTTGGGCCAGCTGCTGTACGTGCCAGAGCGTCAATCCCCGCACGCATCGAATCAGGGTTGGCATTGTAGGAGTCGTTAATAACGACGATATTGCCAGTGAGCTGCTGGACATCCATGCGCCGCTCTGACGCTGCCACATGCGCGGCCATCGCCTTTGCGACCTGCTCAGCATCAATACCGGACTCCACTGCCACCGCAATCGCCGCCAGGGCATTGGCCACTTGGTGCGCACCATAGACCTGCAGTTGGATCGGGAATGTACGCCCATCCGGTACATGCAGGTCAAAAGATGCACGAGCAAAATCATCGAGCTGCACATTCGTGGCGCGGTAATCCGCGGTTGCGTGGCGTTCGGAGTTCTCATCGGCAGAGAAGAACACCACCTTCGCCTGGGTACGCGGAGCCATGCCAGTGACGTAGTCATCGTCGGCATTGAGTACGGCCACACCGCCCTGCTCCGCAGCCGGCAGCGCTTCCACGAGCTCGCCCTTAGCCTGCGCGATTGCCTCGCGCGAGCCAAACTCACCAAGGTGCGCCGTGCCAACATTGAGCACCGCACCGATCGTCGGTGGCGCGATGCGCGCCAGGTGGGCCACATGCCCAATTCCGCGTGCGCTCATCTCCGCAACCAGGTACTTCGTCTCCGGAGTGCACTGCAGCACCGTGTACGGATGCCCAATTTCGTTATTAAACGACCCCTTCGGCGCCACCGTCGGACCGTCGGTACGCAGCAGCGTCGCCATCATGTCCTTCGTCGACGTCTTTCCCGCCGAACCCGTCACACCGACGACATGCAGCTGATCCTTCTTCAGCTCGTCGACGACGTAACGCGCCAACTTACCAAGCGCTTCCAGCACCGCCGCCCCGGAACCATCCGGATCGTGTGCAAATGCGTCGGCATTGGAGTCCTGCTTACCAAGAGGCTTGACGACGACCGCAGGTTGCCCAACATCTCGTGCCGCCAGTGCCATCGGCGCTCCAGCTGCTACAGCCTGATCGATGAAGTCGTGGCCGTCGACACGCGCGCCCGGCAGGGCGAGGAAGAGCGAGCCTTCGCGAATCTTTCGGGAGTCGAATTCTGCGGGCTGAGTCACTGTGGCGTCATCATTGACGTGGGCGAGTTCACCTCCCACGATGTGAGCGATTTCCGCGGCGGTCAGGGCAATCATGATGTCTATAGTCCTTGTTGGTTAGAGTTCCAGGCGCTTAGTAAAGGATGATTTCTTGATTTTATTCGCCTACCGCGAATGGTTCGCGGTAGGCATGTCAGGTGGTGCGCTTCCTCAGCGATTTCAGCAATCTCAATCAGCGGATCCCTCCAGTCGCTGTGTGAGTGCTTCGGCCAGCTGTTCACGGTCATCGAACGGGTGAATTACGCCACCGATATTCTGGCCGGTTTCGTGTCCCTTGCCTGCCACCACGATGCTGTCGCCGCTGTGGGCGAGCTCGACGACACGGCGAATTGCCTGGCCGCGATCGCCGATTTCCTCAACAACCGTGTCAGAACTGGCCTTGCCGCTGGCAACGGCTTCCTTCGCACCGGCGACCACGGCCGCACGGATTTCAGAGGGCACCTCGGAGCGTGGGTTGTCATCGGTGATGATGACGACATCGGCACCGCATGCAGCCTCGGCTCCCATAATTGGACGCTTGGCACTATCGCGGTCGCCACCGGCGCCGACGACAACCAGCACGCGACCTTCGGTCTGTGCACGCAAGGTGGCCAACACTTCAGCTACTGCGGCTGGCTTGTGGGCATAGTCCACCACAGCCAGGAAGTCCTGTCCGCGGTCGATGCGCTCCATGCGGCCTGGCACACGCACCTGCGCCAGGCCGCTCTTGGCCGCGTCATTGGCATGCCCAATCGCATCGAGCACAGCCCATGCGACTGCGGCATTGGCAACGTTGAAAGCACCCGGCAGAGGAACTTCCACCTCAACTGTGTCAGTGTTGTTTCGCGTTAGCTCCACATGTTGGACACCGTTGGTGGCGACAGTGGCTGCAGCGGCGTGCCATTCTGCAAAGACCTCGGCAGCTGGCGTCTTGTCGGTTACGCGATGCTGAGTATGGACAGTGGTGACTTGGACATCCGGGTCGCCGGCAGCGATATCTGCCATGCGGACACCCCAGTCGTCGTCGATGCACACGACAGCCTTCGGTGCATGTGTCGGACCTGCGGGATCAAAGAGCTTGGCCTTGGCTTGGAAATACTCTTCCAAGGTCTTGTGGAAGTCCAGGTGATCCTGCGAGAGGTTGAGGAAACAGCCGACGTCGAAACTGACTCCGTCTACACGCCCCAACGACAGTGCGTGAGAAGAAACCTCCATGACAACGTGCGTCACACCTTCGGAGAGCATCTGGTGGAACAGGCGCTGGAGGGCCGGAGCCTCTGGGGTAGTCAGGCTCGACGGAACGGCACGGCCATTGATGCGCGTGCCGGTAGTACCAATGATGCCTGTCGAGCATCCAGCTGCCAGGAGCGCGCCCTCCAGCATGTAGGTCGTGGTGGTCTTGCCAGAGGTGCCGGTAACCCCAATGATGGTCAGTGAATCCGAGGGGTGATCGTAGATTTCTGCAGCAACGTGCCCCATGACGGCCCGGACATCGTCGACAACCAGGACTGGTCGAGTCTCCCCTGCTTCCCGCAGGATTTTCAGACCTTCCTCATCAGTCAGGATCGCTGTAGCAGCCGACTGCTGCGCGTAGCGCGCACCATGCGTGCGAGTACCTGGGACGGCAGCAAACATTCCGCCTTCAGGCACTTCGGCAGCGTTGAGTTCGATTGCGGCGATATCCGCTCCTGCCGCCGCGGATTCGGTAATGCCGTCAAGTCGGCCATGCGCGAGGTTACACAATTTCGCAAGGGTGGCGGTCATTGGCTGTTCCCTCTTTCAAGTCAGTCGTTGGTGTACAACAGGTTGGAAAAATTCAAGAGATTCACTTTGCAGAAACCAAAGTAATAAAAGTCTGTGTATTAGTGCTGTCGCGGTAACTTCATTGTGGTGGTGACCTCGTTACGGCTGCAGCAACAACTTGCCCTCGCGGGGTGGCGACGGCGGTACGTTGTAGCGGTTAAGCGCCCAAGCGGCGATGTCCTTAAACAGTGGGGCTGCTGACTGACCGCCGTCACCATGGACACCACGCTGGGGTTCGTCAAGCATAATGCCAATGACAAAACGGGGATCGTCGGCAGGCGCGATGCCTGCAAACGTGATGTGGTACTTGGAATTCGAGTACGCGCCGGTGTCGGGGTCAAACTTCTGCGCCGTACCTGTCTTGCCTGTGAGCGAGTATCCCTCAATACTATTGCCGGCCGCGGTACCCGACTGCTGCCCCGTGGGATCAGACTGCATAACGCCTTCAAACATAGCGCGCACAGTTTGGGCGGTCTCCGGGCTAACCACACGCACTGTTTCCGGGCGCTCTGTTGCCGTCTTCGTGCCGTCCGGGGAAATTGTCGAACGAATCATACGCGGCGGGATGCGCTCGCCATCGTTGGCGATTGCCTGGAAAACTCCTGTCATCTGCAGCAGTGTCATGGCCATACCCTGACCAATGGGCAGGTTCGCAAATGTACCGCCGGACCACTGCGGACGCTGTGGCACAAAGCCGGACGATTCACTGGGCAACTCGATACCCGTGGACTGCCCCAGCCCGAAGAGATGCAGCATCTCAGCGAAGCGGTCCTGACCCAAACGCTCTGCCAGCATTAGGGTGCCGACATTGGAGGACTTGCCGAATACACCGGTCGTCGTGAAAGCTTCCGTGCCGTGCTCCCATGCATCGCGCACGGTGACACCCGCCATATCAATCGTGCCCGGGACCTGCAGAACCTCATCCGGTGTGGTCTTGCCATCTTCGATAGCGGCCGCGGCGGTAATGATCTTTGCTACAGAGCCCGGCTCAAATGGGTTCGATACAGCGGAGTTTCCGATAGTGCGCCCCTCTTCGAGCTCGGCCCCCATATCCTTATTCGGGTTAGCCGTGTCCGCCTGCGCCATTGCTAGCACTTCGCCGGTCTTCGCGTCGAGCACAACTGCCGACGCATCTTTCGCTCCCGAGTTGGCCTTCGCCTGGTTGACCTGCTGCTGGACAAAGTACTGCATGTCGAGGTCCAGGGTCAGCTCGTATGTCGTACCGTCCACAGCCGCGTGAACATCGCGCGTGGATCCCGGGATTGCCACGCCGTTGGAGGCGATATCAATGGTCTTGCCACCGTTAATACCCTGCAAAGTGGCATCACGAGAGGCTTCAAAGCCGAACTGGCCGACGCCATCCATGCCAATCTTGCCGATGACGTTAGCCGCCGTCGCCCCATTCGGGTACTGGCGAATATCCTGACGCTCCGCCACCAGTTCCGGATACTTTTCCACGATGGCGGCGGCCTTGTCCGGATCGACATTACGCACGAGCACCTCGTAGGTGCTGTCCTCATTGCGCAGCTTCTCTAGAATGTCCTTCGAGCTCACCCGGGACGGCGCGCTCATCACCGAGTTCTCCTCGGTTTCGGGTTCCGCTTGACGACGGCGACTGCTTCCCGACTTCTCCGCGTCGATGTCGGCCACGTCGAGTAGCTTCGGCAAATCCTTGGCGATCTGCTCGAGGCGTTCATCGTAGGCAGCGACATCATCCGGGCGCTGCTTATGTGCGTCCCCAATCCACTTGCGCAAAGTGTTCGGGTGCACGGTAATACTGCGTGCCTCCATCGTGAAGGCAAGCTGAGCTCCATTACGGTCGAGAATCGCACCGCGCCGAGCTGCATCAACAACTTCCACCGTGCGCTGATTCTGTGCCGCCGCAGAAAGGTCAGGACCTGCGACGAGCTGCACCCAAGCCAAACGGGAGACCAGCACTACGACTGCGATAGCGCCTATAAACTGCAGCCAGTTGCGACGCCGGATGAAGTCCTTATTACTAATGCGCATTTTTTCGCGCGGGGGCACGCTTCGGTTGGTATTAGCATCGAGCCTCCGGCTGCGCTGACCATCCCGAACTCGACTTTGGTCTCTGCGCTCACGGGATGTAATTCGGTAAGCACGTTCGCCGAAGTCATACCCCCCTCCACGGTTGGGGTAGTCGTCTTCAGATCGAATCATGCGCTAGTGCTTTCTACTAAGTCGATTCTCCCGCGCGCGATAACGTTAGGCGGTATTCCCTGCCATCGCGAGTACTGAATTAATTAGTCTACAGTCGCCTGACCAGAAACAGTGGAACCGCCAGAATATCGGACAGTTGGCCAGTTTGGCCGTGTTTAGTTTCTAAGTTCCTACGGTGCTGGAGCTGGCTCGGGTGCCGGTGCTTCCGGTACTTCCGGCACCGAGGCTGGCGCTTCGGGCGCTTCCGGAGCTGGCGCTGGAGCTTCAGCCTCAGGCGCGGGTGCCGGAGCCGGCGCAGGTGCTGGTGCGGGCTCATGGTTCTGCGGCGCATACGGAGCGGTTGCCGGCAACCCGTTGGGACGTGGGTGCGCTTCTTCAATGGCCGGTGCCTGCATCCCTGGAACATTCTCGGTGTCCTTCGGGTTCGACGACGGCGCATGCGGAACATTCGGCGACTCACTGTTGAGGTCGATAATCTTCTGCTGCTTCTCATCGCCCGGTCGCACTTCCACGACCTTGCCTTCCGGATCAGTCGTCAAAACGGCAGGCTGCTCCGGATTGACCATGCCCTCTTCCACAGCACGCTGCGCGATAGCACCGGTTGACTTCATGTAAGCAACATCCCGCTCGAGCACCTCCAGCTGGTTACGCAGCTCCTTTTCCTTGGTCTGCGCAGCATCCAGCTGCAAGGATGTCGAGGTCGAAATACCCGACAGCCACATCGCCGCCACGATTCCGGCAACGACGAGAATGATCATCACGGCCGCACCGGCAAACTTGTGGTTATCCCTCGAGGACGTCGTAACGCGACGCCCACGCACCGAGATGACCTGCTGAGAACCTGTGCGCCCAAACCGCCGGCGCTGATAAAGATCCTGTTTCGTGCGGGCGCTGCGACCGCGCTGACGAGTCTTCGTCTTGGCACCGGCGACGGTTGCAGATGCGCCGCGGGAGGTGCGCCGGGTGGGGGCGTGCTCCGTGATTGTCGTTGCCATGCTCGAAAGTTCTCCCAGTACTTAGATCGTTAAGGGTGCGTTTGGTGCGGTTGAAAGGTTTGGGTCAATCGGCTCGAATTCGCTCGATACAGCGAACTCTCACCGGTGCGGCTCGGGGGTTGTCTTCGATCTCGCTTGCCGACGCCTTCTCCGCACCTCTCGTGATGAGAGCAAAGTGCGGTTCATGCCCCGGAAGCTCCATCGGGAGCCCCGGTGGGGTTGTCGACTTCACGCGCTCCGCAAAGTCCTTCTTGACGATGCGGTCTTCCAGACTCTGGTAGCTCATGAACACTGCACGCCCATCGACTGCGAGTGCATTGCAGACCTGTGGCAGTACATTTTCCAGAGCTTCAAGCTCACGATTTACCTCGATACGAAGAGCCTGAAACGTACGCTTGGCCGGGTGTCCGCCCTTGCGGCGAGATGCCGCCGGAATGGTTTCGTAGAGCAGCTCGACCAGACGACCGGAGGTCGTAAACGGTTCCTTCTCCCGCTCACGCAGGACTGCCGAGGCGATTTTGCCGGCGAAGCGCTCGTCGCCGTAAGTCGATAGGATACGCGCGATATCACCGTGCGAATAGGTATTGAGCACATCCGCTGCGGTAATCCCCTGGCTTGCATCCATGCGCATGTCCAGCGGGGCGTCGACTCGGTAGGCGAATCCACGATTGACCTGGTCAAGCTGCATCGAGGAAACACCGAGATCGAAAAGCGCACCTGCAATGCCCTTCTCAGCGGCGCGGGCGAGAATGTCCTCCGCGCCACTGCCACCAGCGGCTGCAGGAATCTCACCACTGAGCACCTCGGCGAGCGAATCGAAACGCACACGGAAGGATACAAAGCGATCACCGAAGCGCGCGAGACGTTCTTCTGCCCCTCGCAATGCATTGTCATCGCGATCGAGTCCAACAACGCAGAGCTTCGGGAACTGCTCCAACAGGTATTCCGTGTGCCCACCGGCACCAAGAGTGCCGTCGACAACTACTGCGTCGTCACCCAGTGCCTCGATGCCCGGGCGCAACAAATCAGTCACTCGGTGAAGCAAAACGGGGACATGACCAAACTCGCCGGACTTGCGATCATCCGCAGGTGCCGATCCGTTCATTTCCCCTCCTCACCGGGTATGTTCGCACTGGTCAGAGAATCTATCGAGTGTATTCCCGGTTTGCTTAACGACGAGTGCCGCGCCAGCAACCAGACCGCACCTCATGAGCACTACTGGGAATGCTGCTATCGGTGCTTAAAACAAAAAGCGGGGATGTTCACAGGGCCCCGCCTGACAGAACCTGGTATCGGGGAAGTACACCAGGGGCTATCAGGCAGAGTCCATGCGGACATTCCCTCTTTTCGGTTATTCCAAGCGGTTTATAAAACGCCGAACAGCGAGTCATCCTCACCTTCGGAGAAATCAGCTTCATGCTCCGCCTGGTAGGCCTCCCAGGACTCTTTGTCCCAGATCTCCAGAAAGTCAATAGAGCCGATAACCACGCACTCCTTGGAGAGATTCGCGTACCGACGGTGATCCATCGATAACGTGATTCGCCCCGAGCCATCAGGACGCTGCTCATCGGTGCTCGCCGCAAGATTTCGGATGAAAGCTCGCGCCTTGGCATTCGTACGAGAGGCCTTAGTAGCCCGCTGAGCTAATTTGACGAACTCCTCTTTCGGATACACCGCCAGAGAATGATCCTGCCCTTTAGTGACCATCAGGCCACCTGCGAGATCCTCACGGAACTTCGCCGGCAACGTCAGGCGCCCTTTGTCATCAAGCTTCGGCGTATAGGTGCCCAGAAACATGCGTCACTGGCCTCCTATCCCCGTGTCAACCTCAATGTCAACGCACAAACGCTTACCGAATTCAGGGATTTAGGCGTTGCCTTCAAGCAGAGCCGGAGGGCTGTGCTTTCCCGCTGTGCCAAAATCTCGCCAAACTTTAAGCGCAAATCGGATATTCACTTCTGCAATGTTGACCAACCTCAATCAACATCATGCCCCACTTTACCCCACTATCTGCCACTATCAACACAAGAAGGAGAAAAATAGCCACAGCATCAGCGCAACCCCACCGCTAGGACATCTGCTTTAACCCAATTGACCTGGACTTTTAAAGAATCACCTCGACAATTAAAGCGCGAATAAAAAGTGGGGCACCCACCCGCGACCACGCCGATAACGACGCCACACCAACCACATTGTTAACAGAAAGCAGTTTACGCCCCACTACCCACCACTTACCTGCTAAAAACCATCCAGATTCAACCTGGTCGCCAGACTTAGTGCGTTGACCTGCAATTTTGTGTCGCCAGAGCCAAACTTTCGGAGATACCAACAACGACCGCAGATAAGAATTCCTCCATCCCAATAGCTAAGTGGGGGAAAGTGGGGACTCGGGGTGGGGCAAAGTGGGTGAGATCTTGTGGAGACGATTCACGTCTAGAAAAACAAAAAAGTGAGGGCAAGCCATCGCTGGCTTGCCCTCACTTGTTAATTCTTGAGGCTTATCCCCTAACGCCCCTCGAAGCGGCCACGGAAACGCGATTCCAACGTGGAATCACCAGAGGAGCCACGGCTACCCGAGGTCCCTCGACGACTCTTTGCCGCCCCGGACTTAGACTTTCCAAAGCTCAGCCCCGAAGCAGAACTAGCCTTCTCCTGCTTACCGGCGCCGGTCAGAGCCCAAACGCCGGAACCGAACATAAGGCCAAAGCCGGCAACCGATAACACAATGAACCAATTGCTCACAGAGAAAAGAGCGACGCCGCCAATCAACATCAGCAGACCGAGGAGCATGAGCGCAAAAACCTGGATGGAAAACCCACGAGGTGCGCTGTTTTCCTCCGGAAAGCTGAACGCATTTCCGGCCATCGTCGAACTAAATTTAGGATCCTCAGCGTAGAGTGCAGACTCGATTTCGTCGAGCATCCGCTGTTCGTGCTCAGATAGTCCCACAATTCCTCCATCGCCTACTTGAGCATTGCCCACCGCGATACTGGCGAGCCTTGACCCCTCAACTAACAATGCCGATACAACAAAGTTAATTACAGGCCACGTGCTGCTAACGCGGCGTCCGTTAGCTTCATTCTTACCCCTTCAACGGGCGACTCACCTCTATTGTTCCATGAATCCGAACAATCCCCCATTTATTTAGGAAAGCAACGCTCTAACACGCCCCCACCGGCTTACGCAGCCGCGGGCAGAACACCCAGCTCAGCCCGGACAGCCCCCAAGAATGCACAACTTAAATCCCACAACTCCTGCGCCCGCCGAGAGTCAATGCGACGCGAAATACCCAACCGGACTTCCTCACGCAGCGCGGTGAACTGCTCAAACTTGGTGACCCAGCTATCAAATTCGGGCTGCTCTTTCTTTAAACGCAACCAGGCACTCTGTGTTGCCGAACGACGACGCTTAACTACCGAGCCCGAACGAGCGCCCGAGCCAGAACCCCCAGCCACCGACACATCGTCGCGATTCAACAGCGCGCCTGCGCAACGCAGCGCCGCACAGTAGGAAAGCTCCAACATCTCATCAGAGCTGGCATTCCGAGCATTCGCTAGCAGAGCCTCTGCCCGCCCCAGCAGCTCCAGCGATTGCCTTGAGACACCGACCGGGGCGACCGAACCCGACTGCGAAATCGCCCTAAACTCCACCACGTTCGACCTTGCCACCACCCTGCTTCTCCTTTCACACAGCATTCACATGAGCACGGATTTTCCGCTTCTCCTTAGCGGGATTGACTGCAATCTATCCCCAAGCCCGGACTACGCCATGCGCACTTTCGCACACCTGTTCGACTCGATGTTATTGCAGTAATCTCACAACTAAGTTCGTCCAAGTCGCTAATCTGGTCACTGTGAAATACAGCGTGGTTCCGATGACAGCAGGAGACTTCAATCTCCGCCTGCAAGAAGCAGTGGCTCTCTACATCACCGCGATGCAGTACAACCCCGCAATCTTGCCCGGTCGTCTCCACGAATGGCAGAAGCAAACCACTCAACCCGGCTTCATGGCTGCTGCAGCCATAGCTCACCCCAAAGAGCTCTCCCCTGCCCAGGCTCTCCGCGACCCGCGCTGCAGGTTGGTTGGCATCGGCTACTGCCGTACAGGATTGGACACGCACTGGTGGTATCGCCAGGTAAGAGATGGACTGCTCATGGACGGGCGCTCGCTACCGGACGTCGTCAAGCTCTTGGGCAACTACGCCGAACTGTCTGAGATTCACATACACCCCAGCTTTCAGGGGCGGGGACTCGGTAAACGACTGCTCCGCGAGTTGGTCGATTCCCGCCCAGAGACGCGAGTTCTGTTGTCAACCCCGGAATACCCGAATGAGGCCAATAGGGCATGGCAGCTCTACCGCCAATTTGGTTTCAAGGATGTTTTAAGGAACTTTTATTTCACAGGGGACTCCCGTCCCTTCGCAGTTCTAGGAGTAGATCTTCCCCGTGACATCATCACCGAGTGAACCTTCCACACCACGTCGACGGCTTTCGCCTCTGCGCATTGCCACAGCAATGGCCGGAATTGCCGCCATCTTGCCGCTCAGCGGCTGCTTTGACGCACAGGCTGGCATTACCATTTCCGGCGACGACAGGGTCTCGGGCACAATTCACGTAACACCCACGGAGGAAGTCCGTTCCCAATTTGAGCAGTGGCAAGTACCGGAAGATCTCTCCGACCGCGTCTCGCAGGGAGTAATCGACTCCTCCACAGGAAAGATGGAAGTCTCGTTCAACGAGCTGCACTTCATTGAACTCACCGATACGCTCCGACAGCTTTCCGACGATCGCGTAGACATCGACCTAGACCGTACCGGTGGCGGCAAGATTTCGATGAACGGCCACATGGATTTGACTCACCTGCCCGGCGCGAAGGTTGATTTCGTCGTCGCGTTCCCGGAGCAGGTTACTGACTCCAATGGCCGCCAGACCGAACCGAACAAGGTGGAATGGCAGCTCGCCAGTGGCGAGAACCATAATGTATGGGCTTCGTCGCCGGCTGGATCCACCAAGCGGAATCAATTCCTATTATTTGCCGGTGTGACCACAGCCGCCGGTGTCCTAGCCTCAGTGCTAGGTGTCCTGTGGGCGCGAAGAGTTCGCGACATGCAGGACTTTTAGCAATTAAAAACCGCCGCGCAGCATATCCTGGCCGGTGCCCCATTCGGGCGCCATGCCGAGGTTGTGCAAAACTTCCTGGGAGGCGCGAGCGAAGTTCATAGTCATAAAGTGCAGCCCCGGCACGCCTTCGGCGATGAGCCGCTCTGCCATGTTGGTCGAAAACTCGATACCAATCTTGCGAATCTCATCTTTATTGGCCTGCTCGTCACCATCTGCTGCCTTAATCAGGCGTTCCTCCAAATCGGATGACAACTGTGCCCCGGAGAGCTCAACCTGCCTGCGCACTGAGCGCAGCGATGTAATCGGCATCAGCCCCGGAATGATGGGCTTGGCACCGTGCACTGGGTCGGCTTCCACCAGGCGGTCTCGAAGGCGTAAGTAGTGCTCAATATCGAAGAACATCTGCGTAATCGAGTATTCGGCTCCCGCGCGCAGCTTGGCCAGCGTGTACTGCGTATCATGGTCCAAATCCGGCGAGCGGTAGTGTCCTTCCGGAAACGACGCAATGCCGATTTCAAACTTCTCGAACTCCGGCTCGGCCTTAATCAGCTCAATCAGCTCGCTGGCGTAGTGCAGACCGCCCTCGGTCTCCACCCAAGGACCAAGCGGGTCTCCCGGTGGGTCACCACGCAGAACAAGCAGATTCGTCAGCCCCGCGCTGAGATAAGAGCGCAGGATTTCCCGCAGCTCGTCGACAGTGTGCTCTACCAATGTCAGGTGCACAAGCGTTGTAAGCGGCTGCCTCGAAACGCGCTGGGCGATTCGCAGGGTGCGGTCGCGGCTAGAACCACCGGCGCCGTAGGTCACGGATGCAAAGGAGGCACCAAGATCATGGAAAGCCTCAGCTGCTCGAAGAAGACGTTCCTCGGCGGCGTCGTCACGCGGGGGCATGAACTCGACCGAGAAGGGAATACTGCCCGCGCTCGGCATTGAAAGCGCCTGGCGGATCGTCACTTGGCGGCCTGGCGACGGTGGCATTGTTGAGGACATAGTCACTCATACTAAGCGGTGTCCTATTCTTGAGTCAGCATTACCCGTCATCGACGAGAGGCTCACATGAGCGAAGAACTGGATTTGGCCGCGCTGCAGCCCCGCGAAGTACCAGCTGCTGTTACCAAAACGCTGGAGAACTACCTCAAAAGCCGTGGCGACGATGTCGCGTCGGTCGATGCGGTGTACACCGAGGCCATAGATTCGCTCCATTCCTTCGTCCTCAATGGGGGCAAGCGCGTGCGTCCAGCCTTCGCCTGGCAGGGGTGGTTGGGAGCAGGCGGCCTCGAAGGCCGTTTCTCCCCAGCCGAGGATTCCCAGGCTGTGATGAACGCGGTGAGCGCCCTGGAACTCATTCAAGCCTGTGCACTCATTCATGACGACATCATCGATGACGCTGATACGCGCCGTGGCGCACCGACTATCCACAAGGTATTCGAGGCCAAGCACGAGGCCAATAGCTGGAATGGAGCCGCCGACCGCTTCGGTATTTCGGCCGCAATCCTCATTGGCGATGTTGCTCTGACCTGGGCTGATGACATGATGCACTCTTCAGGCCTCAGCTCGGAGGCGCTAACCCGCGCACTTGTCCCCTGGCGGGCGATGCGCACTGAAGTACTTGGCGGCCAACTGCTCGATATCACGGCCGAAGCCAGCCGGGACAGTCGCGTCGAGACCGCTGAGAAAATCAATCTGTTCAAGACCGCCGCCTACACCATCGAGCGGCCGCTCCACATTGGTGCTGCGATTGCCGGCGCCCCAGCGGAATTGGTTGAGGCCTACCGCAGCTTCGGCCGCGATATCGGTGTGGCATTCCAGCTCCGCGACGATCAGCTGGGTGTTTTCGGCGATCCCGAAGTCACGGGCAAGCCTGCCGGCGATGACCTCCGCGAGGGCAAGCGAACCGTACTGGTCGGCCAGGCTTTAAGCCTCTACCTCGATTCCGCACCTGAAAAGGCCCGCTTTATCGATGAACGCCTGGGAGCGGTCTCGTCTGCTGCAGATATTGATGAGCTACGAAATCTCATCGCTGATTCCGGCGCTGCCGATGCCGTCGAACGTGAAATTGACCGCCTGACCAGCCGCGCTTTCTCCACTATCGAGAATGCCGACCTGCCTGCAACGTCGCGCGAGAACCTCATTGCTATGGGCGTTCGCGCCACCGCTCGTCAGCATTAGACCAGGTGTTGCGTAGTCATGCCCGCTGCTTCCCCCACTCGTGCCCCCATTAATTCCCCGCGTCTGCGACGTGCGGTCACTCGTCCTCATAAGGGCTCCAAACCACGACTGACCATCATCGGCGCAGGCCTGTCCGGACTTACCGCCGCGCTCTACGCCATCGCCGATGGCTACGATGTCACCGTTGTCGAGCGGGGAAGTTTCGTCGGCGGACGCTGCGCCAGTGAACCCATCACAGTCGATATCGACGAGCAATCGCTCACCGCAGTCTTCGACACTGGCGCAACTGTATGGACCATGCCCTCGCTTGTCGACGATGCCCTCGCCGCCGTCGGCCTCTACGCGCGCGATATCGACCCGGGTTTTTCGGCCTCCCCAATCACGCCCACCTACCGTGCGGAATTTGCCACCCGCGGCGGACTCGACGTGTTTTCCAACGAAGACATGATGGCCGATGAACTCGCGCGCTTCGGTGCCTCTGACTCCACCGTCGCCGGTTACCGCAAACTTCGCACGTGGCTGCAAACTCTCTTCAATGCCTGCTTCGACAACTTCATGTCCCGCAGCTTTGACCGCGTTACGGACCTATTCACCGGGCCCGGCGCGCTTCGCGACCTCACTACGCTCCTCCGACTCGGTGCCTTCGGCGCCCTCGAACCTAAGATTCGTGCCTTCCTCGGAGATAATGATCTCGCTCGCGTTTTCAGCTTCCAGGCGCTTTACGCAGGTGTGCCTCCCGCTAAGGCCCGTGCGGTCTACGGCTGCATTTCCCACATGGATACCTCGATGGGGGTTTACTATCCGCACTCCCCCGCATTTGGTTCGGGTATAGGCGCCGTCAGCGAGTTGCTCGCCGAGGCCGTCCGTCGAGCTGGCGGAACCATCGACTTCGGCGTTGATGTCACTGGGCTGAAAGTTGACGAAGCAGGCTTTGTCTCCGCCATCACCACGGCAACTGGCGAGCGTCCCACCGATGCCGTCATCGCTACGACCGATTTACCTGTGGTGCAGAGCTGGCTTCACGACGCGGCTACCTCTGCCGCCGGTAGCTCATCGAAGCGGCGAGGCCTTCGGAGCGTCGTAAAGCGGACGGGAGCGCGACGGTTGTTCCCAGTTCGATTTTCTCCATCGGCGGTGGTGGCGCACGGGCTGATTCCGGTTTCGGAGACTGCGACGTGGCCGAAGCGGCATCACCTGATTTCGTTTGGCGAAAAGTGGAACGAAACCTTTGAGGAGATCTCGTCACCGCGCCATGGAAAGCTAATGTCGGACCCATCATTGCTGGTCACCCGGCCTGCGGTGAGCGCGCCGGAGCGTATTGTCACAGATGCGAACGGCGTGCAGTGGGAGCCCGTCAGTGTGCTCGCGCCGTGCCCCAACTTGCAGTCGGCCAATCTGATCTGGTCACGAATCGGTGGGGACTACGTTGCGAAAATAACCGCTGAGCTGGAGCGGCGCGGACTGACCGGGATTTCTACGAAGTGGCGAGTCGGTCGGATCGATACCCCTCAGCAGTGGCAAGAACGCGACATGGGCGTTGGCTCGCCGTTTGGGCTGGCGCATCTGTTCCGACAGACGGGGCCGTTCCGTCCCCGCAACTTCTCTCCGAAGATGCCAAAGAATCTGACGCTGGCGGGATCGACGACGGTGCCGGGGGTTGGCGTGCCGACGGTCATGATTTCGGGACGACTTGCGGCACAGCGGTTTGAAACGCCTTAGCTCATGAATGTCTCCCGGATGTCTGCCGGTGGTCACTGACCAACTAGGATTAATGCATCAGCAATGTATCGATTGTTTAGGTTGACATGAATTTATCGCGGAGTGCTCAGCTGGGTGTCTACGGTGGCATCCTCATTGCTCTGGGCTCCTACGGTTCCGGTGCGAATCGCTACCGTGGCGGCCTTGTCCACGCTCTGGGACTCGACTGGATCACCTACGGTCACGGTCAGATTTTCTGTGAGATTGTGATTTGGGTAGGTATCGCCCTGCTGCTTATCTCGTGGCTGCGCATCGGGCGGGAACTGCTGTTCTCGAAGGGGACCATCCGGGACATTGTGGCCGGTTCTGCCCATGATGGCGACGCAGCAGACGCTGCGGTTCCAGCGAACGCTGGCGGCGATGAGTCCACGTTGCGTCGGTTCAATTCAATCCTGATGGCCTGGGCAATTCCCCTCGCGCTGGCCGCACCGCTGTTCTCTCGCGATGTCTATTCGTATCTCATGCAGGGCGCGATGGTCCGCGATGGGTTTGATCCCTACACTGAGGGAGCTGCAGCCAATCCAGGGCCGATGCTGCTGGAGGTATCCGCAGATTGGCGGAATACCACCACCCCGTATGGCCCGCTGCATCTGGGAATTGGCGAGGTCATCACGCGGATTGTCGGCGACAACATCACCGTCGGCGTGATTCTCTACCGCATTGTGTGTCTGCTGGGCTTCGCCGCCATTGTCTGGTCGATCCCGCGAATCGCCCGGGAGCTTGGAGCAAATCCGGCTTTCGCACAGTGGCTCGGTGTGCTCAATCCACTGGTGCTACTGCATCTGATTGCGGGTATGCACAACGAGGCACTGATGGTCGGATTGGTCAGCCTGGCACTAGTCGCCGCACTGCACATGGAGCACATGCGGGGTGGCCTGGTCGCTGCTGTCCTCATCGGAATCGGCGTCGCGCTGAAAGCCACCGCTGTCCTGGCGCTGCCCTTCGTCGTGTGGATTGTGTTGACCAGGCGCCAGCCCATCGCCACGGTTCAAGAGATGCTGCGCAAGATTCCGGCGATTGCCGGTGTGGGCATCGTGTTGGTCGCAGTCTGCGTCGGCACGCTTGCAGTGGTGACCTGGCTGACCGGCTCGAGCTGGGGCTGGATCTCCGAGATCAGCGGCAATACCAAGGTGATTAACCCCCTGGCAGCACCGTCAGCGGTCGCTGGTGTGATCTCGGGCGTCATGGCGTGGTTCAACGACGACATCGGTTTCAATGTCATCGTCAGCCACACACGCGTGGTCTCCTCTATCATCATGCTGGTGGGACTCGTGATCTCCTGGTTCTACTTCCGAGCCACCCCTCGTAACAATGTCGCTGGCATGATTGCCGCTTACGTGGTGGCCTGCGTATTTAATGCCGTGGCACTTCCCTGGTACTACGCCAGCTTATTGACTCCCATGGGAACGATTCGCCCGCCACGATGGGTGGTTCAAGGCACCGTGTTGTTCACATTCATCCTGTCGCTGTCCTTCGCCGGCGGCGGCAATCACCGCTTCTACGACGTGCCCTGGATGGTTATCATTACCGTTCTCGGCTGGCTGGCCGTCGGCTGGCTGACCACTGGAAAATTCAGCTGGAAGTACCCGTGGCGCGACGATAAAACCGCCGCAGACACGGATTCCACGGTGGCGCCCCTGTCGCGGTCGACCGAGGTCGCATAGTTGTCCATGCCCACCCCACAGCCCCTCTCGACCATCGCGCTGCCACAGTCCTACGAGCTCTGCCGCGATATTATGGCCTCCCACGGTCGCACGTATTCCCTGGCCACGCGACTATTGGCACCCCGCCAACAGCGTGCGGTGTGGTCTCTCTACGCCTGGGCACGCATCGTCGATGACTACGTCGACTGCCCCGCCGACGCCGACCGCTCCCCCACGCACATCGAAGCCACGGTCACACGTTTAAGCGAGCTTTTCCACTCAGCTGTCGTCATCGGTTCGCTTGACGACGTCCACCGCGACCGCGACCGTGCCGTCATCTCGGCGGCCGCACAGACTTTTCGCGACTACGACATCGATCCACAGCTCTCTGCGGACTTTGTTCACTCCATGTTGATGGACGTGCCCGACACATCGTGCCACATTGCGCATTTTGAAACATGGGAGCAACTCGACTCGTATATGTGGGGCTCCGCAGCAGTCATCGGCCTTGAGATGATGCCCATCCTAGGCACCCGCACAGGGGTCTCCCGGGAGGAAGCCACTCCCTACGCAGAGCTCCTGGGAAAAGCCTTTCAGGTGACGAATTTCCTCCGCGACATCGCCGAGGATTTTCGCCGTGGCCGTATTTACCTACCACTGAATGAGTGGGAGGCCTTCGGAGTGGGTACCGAGGAGATCGGCTACTGTGCCGCCACGGGACAGACGACCCCGGCGGTACGTCAGGCATTGGCCTTCTTCATCGCTCGCAACCGCGCACTCTATGCCGAAGCCAGCAGCGGCGTGGACATGTTAGAGGTGCCAGGGCGTCAGGCTATCCGTGCCGCGGAGATTCTCTACTCAGACATTCTCGGCGAAATTGAGCGCATGAACTACAACGTCTTTGCGCAACGCGCTCAAGTGGGACGCGCTCGAAAAGCAAAAATCGCCCTCCCGCTGCTTTTCACAGCAGTGGCCGGGCGATTACGACAGGAGCTATCGCGGGCGTAGGACGGCGGGCGTAGGACGCCGTCCGGGTCTTTACAACGCCATAGCCTGTGCGCGGCGCATTACTTCGCGTGCAAGGTGACCGTGCAGGGCGTCCACCGGACGTCCAGGCAGAGATTCATCTTCGGTGAATAGCCACTCCAGCGTTTCTTCTCGCGTGTAGCCGCCGTCGGCAAGCAATGCGAGTGCGCCAGGTACAAAACGCGCGACCTCATCATCTTCAAAGAAGCGGGCGGGAATTTGTGCAATGCCGTCGCGGTGGACTGCAATAAGGCGACCCTCCTGCAGCAACGCGTGAATTCGGGTGACGGTGACGCCAATGAGGTCAGCGGCATCGGGCAGCGCAAGAGTGGGTTCGTCGGCGCTCAGGACATCGTGGCAAGTTGGAATCTTTCTCACACTGGTCACTTTAGCGCGTTGGCCTTGCAGTAGGTACGTCCCCATATACTTATTAGAAGCAACTGATTGGAACAGGGAAGGCTGGTTTATGTCGCAGCTTGTCGAGGGGCAGATTCTCGATGGTCGCTACCGCATCGGAGCCACCATCGCACACGGTGGCATGAGCACCGTGTACTGCGCCACCGATTTGCGGCTCGATCGCAGGGTGGCCGCAAAGGTCATGGATCCGCGTTTTGTCGACGACGAGTCTTTCCGCATCCGCTTCGAACGTGAGGCCCGCGCGGTCGCGCACCTCAATGACGAGTCGCTCGTCAACGTCTACGACCAGGGCACGGACCCGGCGGGGCATGTTTTCCTCATTATGGAATTCGTCGACGGTGGGACCCTCCGCGAGCTGCTCCGTCAGCGCGGTCCGATGCCTCCACATGCAGCTGCCGTCGTAATGCGCTCGGTTTTGCGCGCCCTATCGGTGGCGCATTCCCGCGGCATGGTGCACCGAGATATCAAGCCGGAAAATGTGCTGATTGCCTCGGACGGGCGAGTGAAGCTGGCGGACTTCGGTCTAGTGCGCGCGGCCGCTGATGCCAAGGTGACCTCTAACTCGGTCATCGTCGGCACCGTCGCTTATCTGGCTCCGGAGCAGGTCACGGGTGAATCCATCTCCCCTGCCTCCGATGTGTATGCGGCGGGTATTTTGCTCTTTGAGCTGCTTACCGGCACCACGCCATTCATCGCCGATTCTTCGCTCGGCGTTGCCATGAAGCGATTGAACGAAGATGTCCCGCCACCCTCGGAGCTCATCGACGGCGTTCCCGAGGAGTTCGACGAGTTGGTCGCCCGCGCTTGTTCCCGCAGGCCGGAGGATCGGTTTGAGACGGCCGAGGAATTCGGTGACGCACTCGAAGACATTGCGGACAAACTCGCGCTGCCACCATTCCGCGTGCCATCGCCCGTCAATTCAGCAGCCGCCAACGCTGCCGCCATGGAGGGGCTCACAGAGGACTTCCACCGACCGGGCAACGACCATTTCGATGACAGACACGGCACCGCAGAGACGGCACCCGAGCGCTTCGGTCACGACGGCTATGGCTTCTCGACGGACGCACCCGGTAGCCCCGTTTCTTCCCGACCACCGGGACCACCAAACGTTTTCGATGATTTCGACGACCCGGATGCGGGGCGGACACGCACTTTCGATCGCTATGACGAGTACAACCCCACTGGCTGGGAATCCCCGGAGCCGTCTGGTGGAGCTCTCGTACCAGCCGACGTTCCAGGCGCTCCGGAATATCCGCTGCCGCCGGACACTCAGGGGCCACAGCACCCACAGCATCCGCAGCCGCGATCTGCTCAGACTCAGACGCCTAAGAGCCGTCGAGCTACCCGACAGCGGACGCGCCGTGGATGTGCATTGTGGCTGATTATCGCCCTGGTTGCCACGTTGGGCATGGGGCTTGGCGCGTGGTGGCTGGGCTCTGGCCGTTATGGCGAAGTGCCCTCTATCACTGGGCTGTCGCAACCACAGGCGATGACCGCAATCAGTGAGGCGGGCTTTGAACCGGTGGTTGATGAGCGCTACGACAACGATGTCGCAGTGTCCCAGATTATTGGCTCGGACCCCCTGGCTGGAGCGCGGGTTGTCCGCGGTGATGATGTTCGCGTACTGGTCAGTCTCGGCCGCCCGACTGTGCCCGCATATCCCGCGAACCACTCAAAGGAAGTGTTCAGTGCTGCCCTAGCTAAGCGGACGTTGAAAGAAGAGGTCGGAGACCCCGTCTTTTCCGATGATGTCTCCACCGGCGGCTTGGTATATGCGGTTCCTGCTCCAGGACAGACCGTCGAAGTTGGCTCAGTTGTGACTGTGCATTACTCCAAGGGGCCAGCACCGGTGAAGGTGCCAAAAATCGTGGGGCTTCAAGAGGATGAAGCTCGTGAGCTGTTGAGCAAGGCCGGGCTGGAAGTCCGGGAGGTATCGGCGGAGTTCTCCTCCTCTGCTGAGCCGGAAGAGGTTCTTTCCGTGTCTCCTGAGGAAGGCACTGGCCTCGAACGCGGTAGTTCTGTGACGTTGACCATTAACAACGGCATCGAAGTGCCCAATGTCGTGGGCAAGTCGGAGGATACTGCTCGCCAAATTCTGCAGCGCGAGGGCATTGAGGTAAGCGAAGTAAAGGACGCGTCCTCCTCCTCGCGCGACTACGGCCGTGTCGACGCAGTCTCACCGAGTGCAGGTCGTTTGGTTAACCCCAATGATGCGACTGTCACGCTGACGGTGTCCAGAGCAGTGAAGGTTCCGCAGCTGCTGGGTAAAACTGTTGCGCAGGCACGTCGTGAAGCGGAGAAACAGCATCTTCAGCTCGACATCGACGTCTCTGCGAACGAGGAGGATCGCATCGTATTGCAGTCACCCCGACCGGGCGCCAAGGCCACGGCGGGCGACCGCATTTCGGTCAGCACTCTGTAAAAAGTGCAGCGCTCCACTGAACGCGGCGCTGCACCAGCTGGGCTAGTTGTACCTAGCTGAGCTGGTTGCAACTAGTTGCGCAGCATCTCGGCAACCAGGAAGGCCAGCTCCAGCGACTGCTGAGTGTTCAAACGCGGGTCACAGGCGGATGCGTAACGGCCTGGCAGGTCGACATCGGAAATGTCCTGCGCGCCACCGAGGCACTCAGTGACATCTTCGCCGGTCAGCTCCACGTGGATACCGCCCGGGTGTGAACCGATCGAGCGGTGCACCTCGAAGAAGCCCTGAACCTCGTCGACGATGCGGTCGAAGTGGCGGGTCTTGTACCCATTGGAGGCCGAGTAAGTGTTGCCATGCATCGGGTCGCACTGCCAAATGACCTTGTGACCAGAAGCTTCCACAGCCTCAACGATGGGAGGCAGCACGGAGCGAACCTTGTCATTGCCCAGACGCGAAGTCAGGGTCAGGCGACCAGGCTGGAAGAACGGGTCGAGCTTGTCGGCGTAAGTGACAGCCTCCTCCGGCGTGGTGGTCGGGCCAATCTTCACACCGACGGGGTTGCCAATCATGGCAGCCAGGTTGATGTGGAAATCCTCAATGCCACGGGTGCGCTCACCAATCCACAGCTGATGCGCGGAGAGGTTGAACAGCTCCTGGCTGCCATCGTTTTCAGAAAGGCGCAGCATAGCGCGCTCGTAGTCAACAACCAGCGCCTCATGCGAGCAGTAAATCTGCGCGGTCTGCAGGTTCGAGTCCGCAACACCACAGGCAGCCATGAACTGCAGTGCGTGATCAATCTCGCGTGCCAGGTCCTCGTAGCGGGCGCCAGCCGGCGAGTTGCTGACGAACTCACGGTTCCACTCGTGCAGACGGTGCAGGTCAGCGGTGCCCGAACCTGTCAGTGCACGTACCAGGTTCATCGCCGCAGAGGCATTGGCGTAAGCACGCACCATTCGAGCTGGGTCGTGAACTCGAGCTTCTTCGGTCGGCTCAACGCCGTTGACCATGTCACCGCGGTAGCTAAGCAAACCGTCGCCGTCGATATCCTTCGAGCGCGGCTTGGCGTACTGACCAGCGATACGAGCCATCTTTACGACCGGGGTGGATGCGCCGTAGGTCAGCACAACGGCCATCTGCAGCAAGGTCTTCACATTGGCGCGAATGTGCGGCTCAGTATTGGACTCAAAGGTCTCCGCACAATCACCGCCCTGCAACAGGAAGGCCTTACCATTAGCGACGTCGGCAAGCTCCTGACGAAGCTTACGAACCTCAGGCGCGACCACAATTGGCGGCACCGATTCGAGAATGCGACGCACATTTGCAGCGGCGCGGGCATCCCAGCTTGGCTGCTGTAGGGCTTGGCGGGATACGACATCAGCAAAACGCTCAGCCATGTCGCCGGGAAGCGGTGGCAGATCGGGCAGGTCATCTACAGGGAGATCAATAGTCCAACTCACAGAAGTTCATTGTAATGCCCCTGCCAGAAGGGTGTTAGTCAGGTCACCAAATATTCGAACTCCGCCGCTTAATCAAGCGGCAACTTCTGGGCAATCTTTTGAAACTTCAGCAGATTGTGCTGGGCATCTGCCAGCGCGTCGTGCTTACCTGCAGTCTGTTTTGGCAACCGTGGCTTGCCCGCCATCTCCCAGTACTGCTTGAGTTCACGGGTATAGCGCGGCATAAACTGCGGCAGCTTGGTCATATCACCCCAAAGCTGCACCAACGCAATGTGGTCGTAGGCGCCTACCCAGGCCCACAGTTCTGGGCTGCCTGTACCGGGTTCGGTGAAAAATGCCAGCAGTTCCTCGCGGATTGTGTCCCGGTTCTTCCACAGCGGAGATGAGGGGTTGGGCAGCTGATTGAGCACATTGGTCCGAACCCACGGCCCGGCTTTGCTCTCATTGAACTCGGTAGACACCGCGTAGTACTCGCGGCCATCCTCAGCTACGACACCGATGGAGACAAGATCAATAGTCTTGCCGTCTTCAATAAACTCGGTGTCATAAAAATAACGCACGGTGTGGAATCCTCTCCAGCCTCGGCCTCGCGTCGGCTACCTCGCGACCAAAAGACCGTGGAGCCCTACCGAGCAAATCTTACCCATGCACCGAATCGCCATAGGAAGTGTGCAGCCCCACTGTCGCGAAAACTATCTGCGCCTAATTATTCTAGCGAGCGCGTCGGAACCAGCGACGAGGGGTCGGCTTCGGCCCCGGAGCCGGAGTGGTCAGCTCTCCACCCGGCTCGGTTCCCGCTGGATAGCCGGTGCCGGCCTCCAAGGACTTCTTCACATCAGTCGCATAAGCATCGACATATTCCTGACCAGAAAGCTTCTGAATTTCCTTGATCAGGTCATCCGTCAGTGCCCTGGCCGCTTCATACTCATCGCTGTACTTGGCTTTGTACTCCGACGGATCAATCGGATCGCCGATAATCGTGCCGACCTTCACCGGACGAGGAATCCACGAACCAATCGGGTTGGCCTTCTCCGTATCAATCATCGCCATTGGGAACACCGGCACACCGGCCTCCAGCGCGACACGTGCCGCACCGGTTTTACCGCGGTACAGTCGACCATCCGGACTACGGGTGCCTTCCAAGGAAATGCCCAGCAGGTCACCGCGTGACAGCACCTTCAAGCCGGCGTTCAGCGCATCGCGAGCTGCATCACCAGAGGTACGGTCAATCGGCACCTGCCCCACCGAGGAGAAGAAGAACTTCTGGATACCGCCGACAAAGCCCGGCGTGGTGAAGTACTCCGCCTTCGCCAGGAACGTCAGCTGACGACGGCAGACCAGTGGGAAGAAAAAGTGATCCATCACAGCAAGGTGGTTCGACGCCATCAGCGCTGGACCTTCCTGAGGAATCTTCTCACCACCGATGTAGTACGGGCGATTATAGATCCGCAGCCAAGGGCCAATGAGGATGTACTTAAAGAACTTGTACCAGCGATTATTCACAGTTTAAAACTATACAGGTTCAGGTGGTCCGACGATCCATCTCCGCAGCCATTCCCCCACCTTTTCGCGGGCGAATTCCCCTACATTCCCCAATTGACGCTTTACGACGATGCCGCACCCTCGGCAGCCACAACGCTGCGCGCAATATCCGCCGCACCGATCAACCCAGCATCCGCACCTAGTTCAGCGACCCGCACATCCGCTACCGGACGATAGCCAGTACCGGTGAGATTGCGGGCAAACTCGGCCTTGGCCTTGTCCAGGTATAGATCAGACGCCGAGGCAACACCGCCACCGATAACAATCAATTCCGGATCAAAGACATCGCCCACCATCGACAGGCCACGCCCCAGCCAGGTAGCAAAGTCATCAATCGCAGCTAGAGCCAATTCATCCCCCTGGCGAGCAGCCGAGACGACATCGGTACCAGTTACCGAGCCGGCCACGAGTCCGTCGGTAAGCCGCGAGAAGTAGCGACCGGATTCAGAGAGTTCCTGAGCGGTGGTAACCAACGCCGTACCCGAGCAGTAACGCTCCAAGCAACCACGCTTTCCGCAGGAGCAGGGACGACCATCCGGCACAACGGTGAGGTGGCCGAATTCCGGCGCCGTGCCGTACGCGCCACGGTAAATCTCACCACCCTGCATCATCGCGCCGCCGATTCCCGTACCCAGCGCAAACAGCACCCAATTATCCGCACCGCGAGCCGCACCAAAGCGATACTCACCCCAGGCGGCCGAGTTGGCATCGTGCTCAAGCTGCAGCGGACATGGGAGAAGCAAGGATAAACGCTTGACGACGTTCGCATCGCGCCACGGCAGATGCGGGGCAAAACGAACCGTCTGGCGGTCAGAATCCAAAAAACCAGCTACAGCTAAACCGATGGCGCTGACATCTGGAAAGCGTTCAACCAAGCGCTCGGATGTCTGGACAATGCCACGTTCAATGGCATCCACACTGCCATCAGAACTGGTCTGAACTCGATACAACACCTGCCCATCAGCGCTGACCACTGCAGCGCGCAGGTTTGTTCCACCAATATCAAAACCGATAGCCGGGCGATCAGCGGCGTCGGACTCGTCTGAGTTCGGATGAATCGGAATATCGGTGGACATAACAGTTGATTATAAAGGGATTGCGCAGGTTCGGAGAATTCGGCGAGCCCGAGCAGCCATGACCTCCCAGGTCCACGACTGCACAACATGCTCCCGACCACAGGCTCCCATCGCCGCCGCGCGCTCCGGATTATCCAAAATCTCAACCAGCCCGGTGGCGACGCTGCGCTTCGAGGCCCCGTCGACAACGATGCCAGTTTCGCCATCGATAACTGTCTCCGGGGCGCCACCAGACTTGCCAGCTATGACAGGGACACCGCAGGCCTGTGCTTCCAAGTAGACAATGCCGAGGCCTTCTACATCGAGGCCACGTCCGCGGGTTCGGGCGGGCATGGCAAAAATGCTGGCCGCATTGTAATAGGCGGGGAGGTCATCATAAGAGACCTTGCCGGCAAAAATGACCTGCTCGGAGACCCCGAGCTTTACTGCCAGCTTTTTCAATTCTCGGTTCAACGGACCAACACCCACGATCAGCAACCTGGCATCCGGGTGCTGCTCAAGAACCTTAGGCATGCTGCGAATCAGCATATCTTGGCCTTTTCGGCGCACTAGCCGAGAAATACAGACGATAAGCGGCTGAGACTCACCGATTCCGTGGTGCTGCCGGATCTTCTGTCCCGCCTCGGGGTCCGGAGAAAATCGCTCGATATCGACACCGGAAGGCAGGCGTTCAAATGCTGTTTGCGGACCAAAGGCTGCCGCAAATCGACCACGGGTGTAGCGGGAAATATAGGTCACAACATCGGAGCTCTTACCAATGCGCCTCAGCATCTGGCGGGCCAATGGCAGCATCGACCAGCCCACTTCATGTCCGTGAGTGGTAGCAACGATGCGGGTGGCACCTGCGCGACGGCATGCGTCGGCAAGCAAACCAAGTGGCGCGGCGGCACCAAACCATACGGTGTCAATGCGTTCGGTGCGAATAATCTGAGCGGCGCGACGAGCTACGTGCGGCAGTGGCAGCAGCACGGAATCACGCATGCGATAAACACGGTACGGTAGCGACTCGTCGTAGGCGCGGAGCTTTTCTTCGGGGGCTCGCGAGGACGCGAGGACTACGAGGTTCTCCGGATCCAAACGAGCACAGAAATCACGCAGGTAGGACTCGATTCCACCATCGCGAGGCGGGAAGTCATTCGTAATGAGCAGTACGCGCGCAGACATGGAGCCGAGTTTATCTACCTTGACTAAAAGGACGCGAGGTCACCTGCCGCTAGTTAGAAGCGGACAGCGCCTTGGTACGGGCCCCCCTGGTCGATGGAAACGACCTGGACTGGAATACCGTAGTCGGAAGCATGGACAATCTGACCATTGCCGATGTACATGCCCACGTGCGTGATTCCCGGGTAGTAACCGATGATGTCGCCCGGCTGCAGCTGGTCGCGGCTCACCGGAGTACCACCGGCGAGCTGTGCCTGCGAGGTCCGCGGGATGGACTTACCAATCTGCTGGTACGCCCAGTACATCAGGCCGGAGCAGTCGAATGCGGAGGGACCAGCAGCTCCCCACGAGTACGGGGAACCCAGCTTCGACATCGCGGCATCAACTGCGGCGGAAGATCCGAGCAGTTTGTCCAACCCTTCGGTAATTGGGTTGTTCTTGGAAATCCAGATTTCCCGCTGTTCGGGGCTCAGCGATTCAACCATGGACTTGACATGCTCGGCGCGCTCATCAAATTCGGCGCTGCGCTTGTCCAAATCATCGCGGCGCTTGGCCAGGTCATCGAGCTGCTTGCGGATATCGCCCTGCAGACGCAGCGCATTGGCCTTACCATCCTCAGCATCCTTGCGGGCTTGCACCGCACGGCTGACGACTTCATCGTTGTCGCGGAACATCTTGTTGATGTAACCGGCACGGTCGATAGCGTCCTGAGCACTGGCAGATCCCAGGGCGGCCGACAATGGGTCGACGATTTCACCACGCATCCGCTTCTTCGCGAAGTAAGAAATCTCACCAGAGAGCGCCTTGAGGTCATCCTGTGCTCGGAGAACCTGATCCTCAGAGTGCTTCAGCTCCCCCTCGGCGTGCCGGAGTTCCTCTTCCTTGGCCTGAACCTGGGAATCCAGCTCGGTAACTTCCTCAGAAACCGCTTCGGTATCCCGAGAAATCCTCTCCAGCTCTGCAATAATGCCGTCTGCAGTAGCCAGATCCGGGGCTGGCTGTTCATCCTGTGCAGACGCAATCGGCGCCAAACCTACGGCGCCAAAGGTTAGCCCAGTCACGACCGTAAGCCCGACTACACCGCGACGAGAGTTGTGGCGACGACGAGAGACACGGTGACGCGACAAATCCAAACCCTTTTCAAGTTGTGTATTCAAATTTCTTCCCCGAAAAACAAAACATCAAACCACTTGACGCATTCGAGCAAATTGTAGCAGCCTTGCCGCGGAACAACACACCGACAAACCGCCAGCACAAAGGGGTATCCAAAGGGAGTAACCAGGATAGCCCTTCGACTCCACGCATTGCGTAACCGCAGTAGAAAAACAAAAATGAGGCGAGCACCCCTATAGTGCTTTACGACGCGCATAGCGTCAGCACCCGGGCGCTCGCCTCAGTGCCCCCTCACTCAAAAGAGAGCCAAGGCTCTGCGGGGCATCAAGGCCCCGCAGGTTGTCATCCGTTCAAACAGATTAGAAGCGGACGAAGTTGTGAACCGGCATGTAGTTCATCGGAGCTTCCTTGACGACATCGCCGGACTGCGGAGCGTGAATCACGTTGCCGTTGCCGGAGAAGATGCCGACGTGGGTAGCGCCAGAGTAGAAGGAAACGATGTCACCCAGTGCCGGGCTGGAGACCGCGGTACCCTGGGAAGCCTGCGCCTGGGAGGTACGTGGGATCGACTTACCGACCTGCTGGTATGCCCAGGAGGTCAGACCGGAGCAGTCGAAAGAGTTCGGACCGGTAGCGCCCCACACGTACGGGGAACCGATCTTGGAACGTGCAGCGGAGACGATAGCCGAACCAGTGGACGGTGCTGCAACGTTTGCAACGCTGCCGGAGGTAACCTCACCTGCGATGTCGTTGAACTTGCCAACAACATCCTGCATACCTGCAACCTGCGGGGTATCGAAGCCGTTCAGTGCGCCCTGGATGTCGTTCAGCGGGTTAGCGTTAGCGGTCGGAACTGCGAGAGCGGTAACGCCGGCGACAGTTGCGCCAAATGCGACTGCGTTGCGTGCAAAGTTAGAACGGCGGTGGTGCTTGCCCATTGTTTTGAAACTCCAAAATCTTCCTGTTTAGCCGACCGGGTTAGCTGACGGGTTCGGAAGAATGGAAGACTTCCTACCCTCCGGGATTTCCCTTTGGGATTCACCCCATGGTTCGAGGTGGGTCCCCGGCTCGAATCTCCTGAGGCTCTCACTACTTAGACCCTCAGGACCTTCGATAAGGCTCTGTGTTTTCTTATCAATGACCGGCACCAACTCAGTGGCCCCGTTTCAATGTCTCGATAAGGTTACGAAATGGCATCAAGTTTTGTCTAGCCGTTTGTCCAGAAAACCGCTCGAGGCCCGGTTGTTACCATCGATAGAACTAAACCGTTACCAAGCTGTTACAACTAGACACTCCCCCTATAGCGGAATAGTAACAGTTTGATAAACACGTCACTACCTGGCATTTTGAAGTCCGCCGAGAACTTTACACTTAACGCCTTAAAGTCGACACATTTTTATCGCGGGCTCAAAACGTGTTTTATGTCACACTCCAGCTTGCAACAGCTCAATTTGCTCAAGTTTCACAGTTTTAACACCACTAGGAGCGCTCAGCATAGGATTATTGACGTGGATTCAGGACAACAGCACTTCCCTCTCGAAGGCACCGTCGATGATTCTCTTTTCAACACCACCTTTGTCGTCGTAGACCTGGAAACGACCGGATTGAAGGCCAAAAACGACCACATCATTGAAATTGGGGCCATCAAAACCCGTGGCGGTAAGACAATTGGCACCTTTTCCAGCTTCATCGACCCCGGTATGGAGATCCCCGACCACATCACATCTCTGACCGGCATCACTACCGCCGATGTTGAAACCGCCCCACAGCTCGGCACAGTTATTACTCAGTTCCTCGAATTTGCCCGGGGAAGCGTCTGGGTTGCGCATAATGCCAAGTTCGATATTGGATTCCTCCGCCAGGCTTGCACAGATTTGGGCCTAGATTGGCCGAGCCCCAGTGTCGTAGACACCCTCACGTTGGCGCGTCGCGTCCTCGACCGCTCACAAGTTGACAGTTTCAAGCTCTCACAGCTCGCACGGTACGTCGGTTCTCCGAATCGCCCCACCCACCGGGCGCTTGACGACGCAATCGCAACCGTCGACGTCCTTCACTACCTCATGGAGAGACTAGCTGGCGATGAAGTACAAACAGCGTCCGAGCTAGTGCACTACTCGCCCACCGTCGCTCCAGAGGTTCGTGCTAAACGGCACCTTGCCGATGGAGCTCCGCACACCCCTGGTGTCTATGTTTTCCGGTCAAGAAATGACGACCCCTTATATATAGGTACAGCTCTCGATTTGCGACGTAGACTTCTGCAGTATTTCAACGGCACTGATTCTCGTCGCAAGATTACGGAAATGGTCTCTCTAGCCGAACGCGTCGAGATCATCGAGTGCCCGCACGGCTTCGCTGCAGAAATCCGCGAGGCCCGTCTAATCTCTGCACTCCGTCCGCCCTACAACCGACAACGCACCGAACCAACCCGCGGCTGGTACATCGTCCCCACTAGCCCCGGTCGGCCTGCCAAGATTAGCCGGACAGTCACCGACGCCCGCGGCCTAGGTCCTTTCCGCACGCGCGACACCGCTACCGCCATCCGCGACAGGTTCTCTGCGCTTAACGACGACTTTGCGATAACAACCACCCAGATCTCTACCACCGGTTCCAACGAGATCGCAGACATGATTGCAGAGATATCAGCACTTGCCGAAGCACACCGCTTCCAACGCGCGGCAGTGCAGCGTGACCGCACTGCGGAGTTCATTATCAGCTTGGACAAGCAGCAGCGCCTGAGCATGCTTGCCGCCATCCCATCTCTGCAAGCCGCTTTCCCCGATGGCAATGGAGGCTGGCACCTAGCGGAAATTCGCTATGGCAGGTTGGCCGGCGCCAGCACTGCACCACGTGGCGCGGATATGAACTACATCATCGACCTCATGGAGAGTTCAGCCCAAACAGTCACTCCAGATGACTCCTTATATAAAGGAGCATCAATTGATGAACTCAGTATTATCTGGAAATGGCTGCAGCGCCCGGAGGTACGAATAAAGCCCACCGGAGGCGAGTTTTCCTACCCTAGGCTGGGCGCAGGAAAATACCTTCAGTGGGCAATTGACGCGCAGCAAGCACGTCGTGAAGCGCGACGCGAACCTTAACCCTTCATCGCCGCGGTAAGGATGTCCAAGCACAGCCCCGACTGGAGCGTTTCCTTGACCTCTTCAATGGAGTCGGCCATAGCTTCCTTTAGTGGACGGCCACTCAGACCACGCGAAATGGCGATTGCGGCGGCGGAGTTAAGGATGACTGCATCGCGAATCGGACCTTCGAGCTCGCCAGCCCAAATGCGACGTGCAACATCAGCGTTGTAAGCAGGGTCACCGCCACGCAGCGCGTCAATTTCGGAGTACTCCATGCCATAGTCATGTGGATCGATGACATCTTCGGCAACTCCACCGTTTTCCACAATAAAGACCTTGGTGGGGCCAGTAACGGTAATCTCGTCGAGACCATCGCTTCCGCGAACCACCAGCGCGCGCTGACCACGGCGAGCGAAGGTGTCCGCCATCGTCTCCATCTGATCTTCGAAGGCACAGCCAATCAAGCTCGCCTGCGGGCGTGCTGGATTCGTCAGCGGCCCCAACAGGTTGAAGACTGTCGGAACCGCTAGCTCCTTACGCACCGGTCCAGCGAAGCGCATGGCCGGATGAAAGCGAGCGGCAAAGAGGAAGCGCACGTAGAAATCCGGATGTTCCGGAGAAGTAACGAGACCGTTCTCAATGTCGATGCCAAAGGCCTCCAGCATGTCAGCTCCGCCCGACTTCGAGGAAGCCGCGCGGTTACCGTGCTTGAGCACCGGCACACCACTGGCCGCGATAACAATCATGGACATCGTGGAGATGTTGACGGTATTTGCGCCATCACCACCGGTGCCGACGATATCGACTGCACCGCGCTCAATAACACCGGCGAGCTGTGGATCATGAACTGGGCGGGCAAATGAAAGCATGCCCTCAGCCGCAGCATCGAGCTCGGCAGCCGTAATCCCCTTGGCGAGGAGACCGAAAGCAAACGTTGCGGTCTGCACGTCTCCGGAAGCACCGGACATGATTTGATCCATGGCGAATCGAATGCCCTCACCGGAAACTTCGCGGCCAGCGCCAATCGTGGAGAGAACATGGCGCCAGTTTTCGACCGCCCTCTTATCGCCGATCTCGCTCATCGCCACTCCCTTCCACTAGATAGTCAAGTCTGTATTCGTACTTTATTAATACAACTGCACCTAGGTACTGCTGGCTATCCCGCCCACCAGGCGCACCACATCACAGGGCTGTTGAAAAAAATCCCACCGTGATGTACGTAATAAGACAAGATACCTCCCCCATATATCCAGCGCATCACCAGGTCCACCTTTTGCGTTCACCGAAAATCTCACCCCCATTGGGGCAACTGGAAAAATACGATATTAAACAGAGCCGAACCTGCGATAAACTAACCGACAACTGATGTCGCAGTATCGCTAACCCAGGTTCACCGGAGGTGAACCTGGCAGTCCAGGGGATGGACACCGCGCAACTCAGCACAACCAAACCCTCGAATTCGCCCGCGTCGGATAAAGACACCGGAAAGTTCCCATCAGGGGGAAAAATTAGTGAAATTCTCAGAAACCTTTCCTCGCGACCTGGGATTTTAGGAATTTTTATACAAAAACGGGGGTTGCAACGTGACTACTCCTTAAGAACAGTACATACTGTTAGTTGTGACGAGCGCAGTTGAAAATCAAGGTATGACAGCACCACGTCGTGCTGCGACACTGAACCGACCGAATATGGTCAGTGTCGGCACGATTGTGTTCCTGTCTCAGGAATTAATGTTCTTCGCCGGTCTGTTCGCGATGTACTTCGTGTCACGCGCGAACGGCCAGGGCGATTCGTGGGATTGGGGTACCGGCCACCTCAATGTCCCGTACGCACTATTGATCACCGTGATCCTAGTGTCGTCTTCGTTCACTGCCCAGTGGGGCGTGTTCGCGGCCGAGCGTGGCGACGTTTTCGCACTCCGTAAGTGGTACGCACTGTCTACCGCCCTGGGTGCAATCTTCCTCGTCGGCCAGGCTTACGAGTACTTCACACTGGTTAGCCACGGTCTGACCATTCAGAACTCCATTTACGGTTCGGTCTTCTTCATCACCACCGGATTCCACGCAGCCCACGTCCTCGCGGGTGTGCTGGCTTTCGTTGTGGTGCTTATCCGTACCTCCAAGGCGAAGTTCACCCCGGCACAGGCCACTGCTGCCATCGTGGTCTCGTACTACTGGCACTTCGTCGACGTCGTGTGGATTGGCCTGTTTATCACCATCTACTTCATCCAGTAGGCCGTATTGGCCGTCCTTTGTTTAGTACGGCCTACAGCCCATCCACTTTCCACGAACAGTATTAAAGGGAAAAAGATGGAAAACACTACCTCCGAAACCAAGGACACCACGTCCTTGGCTGCGGCCCCGAAGTCAAAGGGCCGCCGCAAGATGCGCCGTACTGCCTCCGGCATTATGGCTATGGCTCTCGCCCTCACCGGCGCGGGCTTCCTCGCTAATGCTCTGACCCCTGATGCACAGACGGCTACTGCTCAGCAGGATGAAGCCGCAATGATTCAGCAGGGCAAGGAGCTTTACGACGTTGCTTGTATTACTTGCCACGGCGCCAACCTTCAGGGCGTTAAGGACCGCGGCAAGTCGCTGATCGGCGTCGGCGAAGGCTCGGTTTACTTCCAGGTTCACTCCGGTCGTATGCCGATGCTCCGCAACGAGGCTCAGGCAGCACGTAAGACCCCGCGTTACTCCGAAGAGCAGACGCTGGCTATCGCAGCCTACGTCCAGGCTAATGGCGGCGGCGCCGGCATCGTCCGCGACGAGGACGGCTCCATCGCTATGGAGTCGCTACGCGGTAAGAACGCTGGCCCGAACGGTGAGCTTGACAAGGCTGACGTTGCACGCGGTTCCGAGCTGTTCCGCCTGAACTGTGCATCCTGCCACAACTTCACCGGTCGTGGCGGCGCACTGTCCAGCGGTAAGTACGCACCGGTCCTGGATCCTGCAAATGAGCAGGAAATCTACCAGGCCATGCTGACCGGCCCGCAGAATATGCCGAAGTTCTCTGACCGCCAGCTGTCTGCTGACGAGAAGAAGGACATCATCGCCTACATCAAGAACGCCAAGGAAACTCCGACCCCGGGTGGTTGGGGCATTGGTGGCATCGGCCCAGTTGCTGAGGGCCTTGTCATGTGGATTGTAGGCATTGTCGCTCTCGTAGCGGCCGCTCTTTGGATTGGATCCCGCCGATGAGTAATAACGAAAACAAGAAGTACAGCTCCGAAGAGCTGTCGAAGATGAGCAATGCGGATCTCGCTCGTCTGGGTGCTGAACTCGATGACGTGACCATTGCTTACCGCAAGGAACGCTTCCCGATTGCCAACGACCCGGCTGAAAAGCGCGCGGCTCGTGGTGTCACCATCTGGCTGGCACTGTCGGTCATTCTTGGCCTGGCATTCATCGCCATCTACCTGTTCTACCCGTGGCACTACAAGGGGCACGGCGAAGAGGGTCTGTGGCTGTACACTATGTACACCCCGCTGCTGGGTATCACCATCGGTGGCTGCATCGTCACCCTGGGTATTGGTGCAGTTAAGTTCACCAAGCGCTTCATTCCGGAAGAGATTTCGGTTCAGCGCCGCCACGATGGTCCGTCCGAAGAGGTCGACCAGAAGACCATCGTTGCCCTGCTGAACGATTCTTGGCAGACCTCCACCCTGGGTCGTCGCTCCGCTATCAAGGGCCTCCTTGGTACCGGCGCCGTCCTGGCTGGTATCGGCATGATCCTTCCGCTTGGCGGCATGATTAAGAACCCGTGGAAGCCACGCCACGACGTTGACGTCACTGGTGACGGCACCCTGTGGACCACTGGCTGGACTCTCGTCGAGAAGGGCCACAAGGTTTACCTGGGTCGCGACACCGGCGCTATCGCTGAAGAGGGCGTACACGGCTACACCACTAAGGGCGTTTCCCGCCTGGTTCGCCTCCGCCCAGAGGACCTGTCCGCAGGTTCCATGGAGACCGTCTTCCCTCTTCCGGAGGAGGACGTCAACGACGGCGACAAGTACTCCAAGGATGCTGATGTCTACGAGGCACACATGCACTCGATTCACGGCTCCCGCAACTCGGTCATGCTGATCCGTCTGCGTTCCCAGGACGCTGAAAAGGCAATCCTGCGCAAGGGTCAGGAAGACTTCCACTACGGCGACTACTTCGCCTACTCGAAGATTTGTACACACATCGGTTGCCCGACTTCTCTGTACGAACAGCAGACGAACCGTATTCTCTGCCCATGCCACCAGTCGCAGTTCGATGCACTGCACTACGGCAAGCCGGTCTTCGGTCCAGCTGCTCGCGCTCTTCCAGAGCTGCCGATCAGCGTTGACGAAGAAGGCTACATGTACGCAGAGGGCAACTTTATTGAGCCCGTCGGTCCGGCATTCTGGGAGCGTCAGTCATGAGTAATCCAACGAAACTAGCAACCGCTGCTAAGAATATGGATGACCGCTACACCCTGTCTGGCGGCATGCGTAAGCAGCTCAATAAGGTATTCCCTACCCACTGGTCCTTCCTGCTGGGCGAGATTGCACTCTACTCCTTCGTAGTCCTGCTTTTCTCGGGTGTTTACCTGACTCTGTTCTTCGACCCGTCGATGTCGAAGGTCATTTATGACGGTGCATACGCACCGCTCAATGGCGTCGAGATGTCTCGCGCCTATGAGACCGCGCTGCAGATTTCCTTTGAGGTCCGCGGTGGTCTGTTTATTCGCCAGGTTCACCACTGGGGTGCTCTTCTGTTCGCCGTGTCCATCATGGCGCACATGTTCCGCATCTTCTTCACCGGCGCATTCCGCAAGCCGCGTGAGGCTAACTGGGTCATCGGTTCCATCCTCCTGCTGCTGTCCGTAGCAGAGGGCTTCATGGGTTACTCCCTGCCGGACGACCTGCTTTCCGGTGTTGGTCTGCGTATTATGTCCGCAATCATCATTGGTCTGCCGATTATCGGCACCTGGCTGCACTGGATGATGTTCAACGGCGACTTCCCGGGTGACATGATTATCCCGCGCCTGTACATTGCACACGTGCTGATTCTCCCGGCCCTGCTGCTGGGTCTGATTGCCGCTCACCTGGCTCTGGTCTGGTACCAGAAGCACACCCAGTTCCCTGGCGCAGGTCGTACCGAGAACAACGTCGTCGGCGTTCGTATTCTCCCGATCTTCGCAGTCAAGTCCGTTTCCTTCGGTCTGATTACGTTCGGCTTCCTGGCGCTATTCGCTGGTATCTTCCAGATCAACGCAATTTGGAACCTTGGCCCGTACAACCCGGCGCAGGTTTCCGCTGGTTCCCAGCCGGATATCTACATGCTGTGGACTGACGGTGCTGCCCGTGTCATGCCGCCGTGGGAGCTCTACTTGGGCTCTTACACGATCCCGGCAGTCTTCTGGGTCGCCCTGCTCTGTGGTGTTCTGGTTGTCCTGCTCTTCGCTTACCCGTTCATCGAGGCGAAGATCACCGGCGACAACGCCCACCACAACCTGCTGCAGCGTCCGCGCGACGTGCCGGTTCGCTCCGGCCTGGGTGCCATGGCTCTGGTCTTCTACACCCTGCTGACTCTGTCCGGTGGTAACGACCTGATCGCATACCACTTCCAGATTTCGCTGAACGTGATGACCTGGGTTGGCCGTATCGGTCTGATCATCCTGCCTCCGATCGCTTACTTCGTCACTTACCGAATCTGCATCGGCCTGCAGCGCTCTGACCGCGCTGTCCTGGAGCACGGCATCGAGACGGGCATCATCAACCAGCTGCCTGATGGTTCCTTCATCGAGGTCCACCAGCCACTGGGTCCGGTCGACGAGCACGGCCACGCCGTTCCGCTCGAGTACCAGGGTGCTTACGTCCCGAAGACCATGAACGAACTGGGTGCCGCTGGTAGCCCGGGTCGCGGTAGCTTCTTCAGCCCGGACTCCCCGGAGATCGCCGAAGAGGCAGCTCGTATCGAGCACGAGAACCACGAGCAGCAGGCTCAGATGTTCCGTGACCTCGAAGCTCAGAACGCTGAAGAGCGTCGCCAGCTCGAGCAGTAAAACTCCGCGGTAGGTTTTCTACTGCGCTCAAATAAGACCACCCCGGTCCGCATCCACTTCGGATGTCGACCGGGGTGGTTTTTGTTACCCAGATTCTTCCGACCTCGCCTTGACCCAACATACGTCGGATACCAAATCTGCTGTTTACCAGTACTAAAATGGACATATGTCTACCAGTCCCTCCCCCACCACCGATCTTTCGAACAACGCCACACAGCTTGTCGCCAACGGTGTCAATTTCGACTACGAGGCCACGCCTGTTCTGCGCGATGTCTCGCTCACGCTTTCCGACGGCGATGTCCTCGGTCTGGTTGGAGACAACGGAGCCGGCAAGTCCACACTTCTTTGGCTACTATCTGGTCGTCGTCGGCCCACGAGCGGTACGGTGACTCATATTGGCACGCGTGTCCTCGGCTCTCAGGAGCTGGAAGCGCCTTTCGACTCCACGGTGCAAATGCTTATCGATGAGGCCCTCGGCCCCTCGAAACGTCGTTTAGCGGAGCTAGAAGAAGCAGCTGAGGCGATGGCCTTAGCAAAGACCCCAGATGAGTCTGAGGCGGCAGAGAAGGCGTATTCGAAGGCCTTCTCGGACGTCATGGCTCACGATGACTGGAACGCCGAACATAATGCGGAGATTGTGCTCGACCATCTCGGCCTGACCGGTACTGCTCCGGACGGCGCTCCCCTGACAGAGCAACTAACCACGGAGATTTCCGGCGGGCAGCGGGCGCGGCTGGGGCTCGCGATTACGCTCATTCGAAAGCCAGAGATTTTGCTTCTCGACGAGCCCACCAACCATCTCGATGAACGCGGTCGCCAGCTCGTGATTGACACCATCCAGAACCACCCTGGAGTGGTTGTGGTGGCAACACATGACCGCGACTTCCTGGATGCCGTTTGTACTGTAATTGGAGACTTGGTGCCGGGGCGCCCTGGTATTGGGCTGTTCCGTGGTAATTACTCCGACTACGCGAAGCACCGTCGCCACCAGCGTGAGCTATGGGAGCACCAGTGGCGCTCGGAGGAGCATGAACGCAATCGGTTGGAAGACACCATCGAGAATGGCGCTCGTGAGGTCTCACCGGGTCGGGAAATGACGGACAATAACAAGATGGCTTATGACCGCCGTGGCGGTCGTGTAGAGCGGCAAATCGCCCGCCGCGTGCGTTCGGCTAAGCAACGGCTGGAGGAACTCATTGAGGAAGGTGTGGAGCGTCCACCGGCACTACTGGGCTTTGATGCCCCGTTGACCGCACCCTTACCGACCAAGCGCGCTGCTTCGGGCAGCGATGAAGATTTTCACATCAAGATGCGCGGTGTGATCGTCCCAGATCGAATTCGGGTTGGTTCACTGACTATTCGTCCCGGAGACAAGGTCGTGATCACCGGCCCTAATGGGGCCGGCAAATCTACTTTGTTTAAGACGATCATGGGGCAAGTTGAGACGCAGGCTGGCGAGGTGCGTATCGGCGAGAACTGTCGAGTAGCCATGCTGGCTCAGGAACAAGACTGGGAAAACCCAAAGAAGTCCGCCCGTGAGTTGTACGACCTTGCGCCCTATGCCCGCGTGCCTCTCGACGACTTTGGATTGCTTAGCCCTGAGGATGCCAATCGACCGGTAGGAAGCCTCTCCATCGGCCAGCAGCGCCGGGTGGCGTTAGCGTTGGTCGTAGCCAACCCGCCGGAGATCTTGCTGCTCGACGAGCCTACGAACCACCTGAGTGTGGATCTGATCGAGCAGGTCCAAGACGCGATCGCATCTGCAGAGGGCACAATTATTGTGATTACCCACGATCACCGCATGATCAACTCGCTCGAAGCGCGTCATCTGCAGGTGACTGACGGTGAGGTCATCGAACTACCTAAGGGGCAGAAACCCATCGAATTCGCCTGATGCGGAATCATATATTGACTACAGATCCTAACCGGCGAGGTAACACCAGTTAGGATCCCCAACTCGTCCAAACAAAAAAGTCTCTCCCACTAACACCGTTGTTAGTGGGAGAGACTTTTCGGTTATCTACGACTGTGGTTCAGTCTGATTGCACTCGGACTAGTGCTTCTCCGGCGGAGTGATGTACTGAGTGTTGAGTTTGGTGCTGGAGACGATCAGGATTACCGCGCCAAGGACAATCAGCCAGTAGGCCATGAATGCGATGCCGTAGCCCAGGAGCAGGATGCCCATGGTCATCACGAACGGCCAGATCGAGCTAGCGGAGAAGAAACCGAGGGTACCTGCACCGTCGGCAATCTCTGCCTCTTCGAAGTCAGCCGGGGTGATGTCGGAGCGGCGCTCAGTGAAGTGGAAGTATCCACCGAGCATCAGAGTCATCAGAGCTGCGAGGACCAGGCCGGTTGCGCCAGCCCACTCGAGGCGACCATGGCTTTCGTTGATGACGTTACCGGTGTCCTGAAGGTACTGAGTGCCGAAGATGTAGACGACAGCCATGACCCCCAGGAACACGGTAAGTCCGTAGAAGAGCTTTGCTGCAGACTTCATTTGAGAACTTCCTTTAGGTAAGAATCTTGCTGGGTTTACTTGGCGGTCGCGTTCAGGTCAATGGTGTTAGCACCACGGTCACCCATGTCGCGGGTGTCGACACGACCGGAGTTGAACGGCGAAGTGGAGACTGCGAATGCCGGCTCACCGATGTGCTTCAGAGCATCAGCGTTAGTAGCTTCTGGGTTCTCCTGGCGGAACTTGATGTACTCGGTGAATGCCTCGCGGGAGACAGCACGAATCTCGAAGTTCATCATTGCGTGGTAAGTACCACACATCTCAGCACAACGGCCGACGAATGCGTTCTTGACCTTGTCGCTCGGGTTGTCCTCCGGGCGGTTAGCCATCTTCTCCGAGTCGATCTTCTCAATCTGGAAGATACGGTTGGACTTGTTGGCCTCCGGGTGCGGGAACACGTCACGCTTGAAGAGGAACTCCGGAACCCAGAAGGAGTGAATCACGTCAGCGGACGCGAGGTCGAACTGGATTGCAGTGTCTTCCGGAACAACGAGGACCGGAACCTCTTCGGTGGTACCGAGGGTCTCAATCTCGTCATAGTGGAGGTAGTCGAGGCTCTCCTTGGAGCGACCGTGAACCGGGTACTCCTTCTGCTTTGCGCGATCCTCAGCGGACGGAACCTCGTGGCCGCCCTCGGTGAAGAACTGCTCATCAGCCGGCTTCTCAATACGACCGTTGTATTCCTCGCCGCCCATCAGGTCAGCGGAAATGTTGGCGTAACCGAACTTCCAGTTCCACTGGAAACCGGTGACGTCGACAGTGACCTCCGGATCCTTATCCAGGGCAGTCACCTTGTCCTGCGTCTGAACGGTGAAGAAGAACAGAGCCATCACGATCAGAATCGGCAGAATAGTCAGAGACAACTCAACCGGAACGTTGTATGCAGTCTGGCGCGGGAACTCGCCCTTGCCCTTCTTCTCAGCCTTCTTGGCTGTGAAGTTTGCCATCGAGTAAAAGGTGAAACCCCAAACAATGATGCCGATAATCCAAGCTGCAACCCAGGTCCAAACCCAGAAGTTACCCATGGACTGCGCTTCCGGGGTAACACCTTCCGGCCAACCAAAGCGGAGCAGCTTGAAGAAGCCGTTCTCCGGAGGATTAACATCACAGCCGGCAAGCAAGGCTGCGCTACCGGCGGCAACGCCGAGGACGCCGAGCTTACGGGCGACTCCGAACTTTCTACGCTGATTCACGTGTGTCTGCCTTCCTGATCCACACAATTTTCGATAACCGATTAAGGTTTCGTCCTACCCAAGCAGAGTAGTCGATTCTTAAGCTTTCTCCACAATAAATATGGCTGTGGGGTGCCTTTGAGTATATCTGCCCTAATAAAATACTGAGAAAGACCCGCCTATCGGGGGTGGCATTCTCACCAGTTACACCCTGTTGCCGCTCCCAAGTCTATGAATTTTTTAGTGTTTGCGCCACGAGCTGACGCCCACACCGTTCCGCATAACCCCGCGCCGAGGCCAGACACGGCGAGCTAAGACATTCTCCCTTTTCCCCAAAAGGCATTAAAGTAGGTGCAGCATTTCTATGTGGCGCCAATCTGGGGTTCAACCCAACTACTCAGCCACGCGGCGGTTCTTCATGGCCACCGGTTCAGACGACAGTCAGTCGCGCTGAGCCTCTAGCTACGAAGCCGTCAAAATCCACTAAGTGACACTAACTGAAAGGTGCGCGCACGAAGCATGTGTGGTCTTCTCGGAATCCTGACTGCAAATTCTGACGCAGCGGAGCTCGTTCCCGTTGTCGAAAGGGCTCTGCCCTGCATGCGGCACCGCGGTCCTGACGATGCAGGCACGTGGCACGATGAGGACGCAGTTTTCGGCTTCAACCGCCTATCCATTATTGATATTGCTCACAGCCACCAGCCGCTGCAGTGGGGACCAGAAAATCAGCCGAATCGGTACTCCATGACCTTCAACGGCGAAATCTACAATTTCGTCGAACTTCGCGAGCAGCTGGAGAAGGAAGGTTACGCCTTTAATACCTCCGGCGATGGCGAACCTATCGTCGTTGGGTTCCACCACTGGGGAGCCGACGTCGTAAAGCACTTGCGCGGCATGTTCGGCATTGCTATTTGGGACAGCGTCGAGCGCAAGCTTTTCCTGGCGCGCGATCCGTTCGGCATTAAGCCTCTCTACTACGCCACCACCGAGCGCGGCACGATTTTCGGTTCTGAGAAGAAGTCCCTGCTCGAGGCCGCGCCGGAGATGGGCATCGATGCGAAGAAGCTGAATAAGCGCGCACTGGAGCACTACGTCGATCTGCAGTACGTGCCGGAGCCGGAGTCGCTGCACACCGACATTGTTCGTCTGGAGTCGGGTTGCACTGCCATCGTTACGCCTGGTGGCGAAGTTAAGCAGACCCGCTACTTCAAGCCAGATTTCCCGATTCAGCCAGTGACTAAGGGCGCTGAGCAGGACGTTTTTGACCGCATTGCCCGTGCGCTGGAGGACAGCGTCGAGAAGCATATGCGTGCCGACGTCACGGTGGGCTCGTTCCTGTCGGGCGGTATCGACTCCACTGCGATTGCAACTTTGGCTAAGCGCCACAACCCGAACCTGCTGACGTTTACCACCGGCTTCGAGCGCGAGGGCTTCTCCGAGGTCGATGTGGCTGCCGAGTCCGCCGCCGCCATTGGCGTCGAGCACATTGTGAAGGTCGTCTCGCCGGAGGAGTTCGCCGGGGCGATTCCGAAGATTATGTGGTACCTCGATGACCCGGTAGCTGACCCTGCACTGGTGCCGCTGTACTTCGTGGCTGCAGAGGCTCGTAAGCACGTTAAGGTCGTACTGTCCGGTGAGGGCGCAGATGAGCTCTTTGGTGGTTACACCATTTATAAGGAGCCGCTGTCGCTGAAACCGTTCGACAAGGTTCCCTCTCCCCTGCTGCGTGGTCTGGCTAAGGTCGGAGAAGCTCTGCCAGAAGGCATGCGTGGCAAGTCGCTGCTGCAGCGAGGCACTACTCCGCTGGAGCAGCGCTACTACGGCAATGCTCGTTCCTTTAACTTTGAGCAGCTGCAGGAAGTCCTGCCGTGGGCCAAGCAGGAATGGGACCACAGCGATGTCACGGCACCGATTTACGCGCAGTCTGAAGGCTGGGACCCGGTGACCCGGATGCAGCACTTGGATCTGTTCACCTGGTTGCGTGGCGACATTCTGGTCAAGGCCGACAAGATCACCATGGCCAACTCCCTGGAGCTGCGCGTGCCGTTCCTCGACCGTGTGGTCTTCGACGTTGCACAGACGCTGCCGGTGGACATGCGTGTCTCTCACGGCACCACCAAGTACGCACTGCGTCGCGCCATGGAGCAGATTGTTCCGGAGCACGTTCTCAACCGCCGCAAACTGGGCTTCCCGGTGCCGATTCGCCACTGGCTGGCAGGCGACGAACTGCACGGTTGGGCCGAGGACATCATCCGCGAGTCCCAGACTGATGAGTTCATTAATAAGGACGCCGTGCTCAAGATGCTCGCCGAGCACCACCCAACCGAGCGCGACCACTCCCGCCGCCTCTGGACCATCCTGGCCTTCATGGTCTGGCACGGCATCTTCATCGAAGACCGCATCACTCCGGACATCGAGCAGCGCGACTACCCCGTCGAGATCTAGTTCGCTAGTTCGCTTTACGACGGTTCCCGCGCCTCAACCCCATCCTGCCCCGGCAGGCTGCCACCATAGCCGGCGCAACCAAAAGAAAAGGCTCGGACCTCACTCAATTAACAAGAGTGAGGTCCGAGCCTTTTGCTATCCGACGCTTTTTACAGCGTCTACTAACAGCTCTGCTCAGCTAATGACTTAGTTGAAGGAGTCACCGCAAGCACAGGAGCCGGTGGCATTCGGATTATCGATGGTGAAGCCCTGCTGCTCAATGGTGTCAGCGAAGTCGATAGTGGCACCGGACAGGTACGGAACCGACTGGCGATCAACAACCAGCTTGACACCACCGAAAACCTCGGCGACATCGCCGTCGAGGCTGCGGTCATCGAAGTAGAGCTGGTAGCGCAGGCCGGCGCAGCCGCCCGGAGCCACGGAAATACGCAGTGCCAGGTCGGTAGCACCTTCTTGGTCCAGAAGTGCCTTTGCCTTGGCAGCCGCAGCTTCGGTCAGGGTAACGCCAGTGCTCTGAGCAGTAGTCATAGCGCGTGTCCTCCTTGTTGAAGTGTTTAAGTATGCGAGTCGACCCCAAGGTCGGCTACGTCATTATTTATCACAACCTTACCGACCAGTCTTTAATTCCCAATTCTGGGTTCTCTTTTTCTTTCTCTTTTTCTGAAGTCTCTTCTTGCCGCCACCTCGCAACCGCACCACGGCTTCCCACGCCACAACCGCACTCTCTCCCCTCCCACCCCACGCTGCGGCCACCCCAAAAACCACGCCCTTGCCCCGGAACCCTGGCCCTCAACCTGCAACCTAATTAGGGAAGCACCTTGGAGACCTTATAATCTGGGGTCGTGAATCTACCGTGGAAAAAGAATGACAAAAAGTCCAAGGCAGCTGACGCAACTAAAGCTGACGCAACCAACGCCGGAGACGTAGCCACCGACGCGACCGCATCCAGCGGCGCCAAGGGCACCGCTTCGGAGTCTCAGCAGCCCGAGAAGAAGCACAGCGGTGCTTTTACTCCGAAGAAGGGGCGCCCCACCCCGAAGCGCAACGAGGTTGAGCGCGAACGCGGCATCCGCCGTGGCCCGGTCGAGGCACCGCTGACCGCTAAGGAAGCTCGCCAACGCCGCAAGGAACTTAAGGCCTCCATGTCCAAGGAAGAGCTCAAGGCCGCCAAGGCACGCGAGCGAGCAGAGCGACGTGAGCAGCGTCGCATTGCCGACGAGCGTATGGCCGCCGGCGATCCGCGCTACATGCTGCCGCGTGACCAGGGCGCTGAGCGCAAGTTTGTCCGCGACTGGGTTGATTCCCGTCGCTTCCTCGCTAACGTGTTCCTCCCGTTCGCGCTGATTCTGCTGCTGATTATGATGATTGGCACTTCCCTGCCAAAGCTGGCCAACATCGCATCTCTCATCGCGATGGTTCTCATCATCGCCCTGATTATCGAGGGTATCTACATCGGCCGCCGCGCCATCAAGCTGACGCGTGAGCGCTTCCCGAAGACCACCGAGGGAGCCTGGGGGCTGGGCTTCTACGCTTACTCCCGCGCTTCTCAGCCGCGTCGTCTGCGTACTCCGCGTCCGCAGGTCAACATCGGCGACGAGATCAAGTAGCCTCCATCTGCCATGCGCACTCTGGTTCTCGGTGGCGCCCGCTCAGGCAAGTCCTCATGGGCTGAGCACGAGCTGCTGGCCACCGCCGCAGTCTCGACCGACGGTGCCTCAGATGCCGCAGCCTCAGCAGTGTTGCACTACATCGCAACTGCACGGCCTTTCCCCGGTGATAGTGACTTTCACTCCAGGGTCGAGGAGCACCGCATTCGTCGTCAAGCACAGGCACAAGAGCACGGAGTGGCCTGGCACACGGTTGATGACGTCGATGCGGTGGATGCACTCGCTGGGCCGGGGCGGCGCATGTTGCTCGACGATGTCGGCACCTGGCTGACGCACATCATCGATGCGCAGGGGCTGTGGGAGGCACCGAGGGGCAGCGTCGCGCCGTGGACGCACTCGCTTGTCGACGCCGTGCGCAACTTCCCCGCAGATTCCGACCTGTTCATTGTGTCACCCGAAGTGGGCTTCGGTGTCATTCCCGAGCACCGCTCAGGGCGGCTTTTCCGTGATGAAATTGGCCTTCTCAACCAGCAGCTCGCAGCTGTCTGTGATCGTGTTGTCTTAGTTGTGGCGGGCTGCCCTATGGAAGTCAAGGCGGCGAGCTAGATTCACTCCACGCCCCTCCTCCTATGACAGTCTTCCCAGCAATGCGAATAACTGTGTACCAATGGTCGGTACACAAATCATTTTCGGGTAGCGTTTGAGAGTATGAACGCGGATTATTTTGGACCGGTAGCGCGCCCTGACGAAGAGACTGAACAGGCCGCCCGCGCGCGCCATGAGCAGTTGACTAAACCCGCAGGCTCACTCGGCCGGTTGGAAGAACTCGGCATTTGGATTTCGGCGTGCCAGGGAGAATGCCCTCCGCATGACCTGGACGATTGTCGTGTTTATGTCTTCGCTGGTGACCACGGTATTGCCCAGGGCGGGGTGTCCGCGTACCCGTCCGAGGTGTCTATCCAGATGCTTGCCAACATCGAGGAAAAGGGTGCCGGCGTGAACGCTATCGCTGACATCGCGGGAGCCACAGTTACCGGTGTAGACATTTCCCTCGACCACGATGCCGAAGGGCCATACCGTATCCGTCGCAGCTGCGGTTCTATCGACCGCGAGGATGCGATGAGCGAGGAGGAGGTCGATAAGGCCATCCGCACGGGCGTCGCTATTGCCGACGCCGCCGTTGATGAAGGAGCTGACCTGCTCATTGCCGGCGACCTGGGCATCGGAAACACTACTCCAGCCGCAGCGCTGATTGGTGCCGTGACCAACTCCGAACCAGTTGTCGTCGTCGGCCGAGGCACTGGTATTGATGACGAGGGCTGGAAGCTCAAGGTCGCTGCCGTGCGCGATGCCATGTTCCGCGTGCGTCGCCTGCGCAATGACCCGGTTGAGGTGCTCCGTCGTATTTCCTCGCCGGATATGACTGTGATGGCCGCATTCTTGGCTCAGGCAGCGGTGCGTCGCACTCCTGTGATTTTGGACGGCGTGGTTGTCACATCCGCTGCTCTGCTGGCTGACCAGCTCGCTCCGGGCGCCCGCGATTGGTGGGTCGCCGGCCACAAGTCGGCAGAGCCCGCGCACGCGCTTGCCCTTCGACACCTGGATAAGGAACCACTTCTCGAATACGGGATGCGTCTTGGCGAAGGCTCCGGCGCCGTCGCTGCCCTACCGCTGGTCAAGTCCGGCGTATCCGTCCTGCGCAACATGGCTACCTTCGCCGACGCAGGCGTAAGCACCAAGGACTAATCGACTTGTCCGACAAAGCCGGCCCGTCTCACCAGGACAACCTCGACGGTGATCCCTCCGCTCACGGCAATGCCGTCGCTGAGGCCATCACCACTGCCCTGTCCTGGCTCACTGTCCTGCCTTTCAAAGGCGCGAGCGTGTTCGACCGCATCACCGGCCGCCGCGCCATCGCTGCACTGCCAGTAGCTGGGCTCGTTCCTGCCGCGGGTGCAGTTCTCATCACGGCGGCGCTGTTCGCAACGTCGTCGTCAGGCACGCCCACGCTTTACGACGTCACCCCGATCCTCGGCGGCACCCTGATTATGGTGGCGGCACAGATGTTGACCCGCGCGATGCACCTGGATGGGCTGGCGGATGTGGCGGATGCCCTCGGCTCGTATAAGCCGCCGGAGGGGGCGCGGGAGGTGCTGCGCGATCCGAGCACCGGCCCAATGGGCGTGGGCTCCATCGTGCTGACGATGTTGACGACGACGACTGCTTTTGCCGTGATTGTGGCTAGTGTGCTGTCGCAGTGGTCTGCTGGTCAGATGTGGCCTGGTGTGGTTGCGCTGTGCTTGCCTTTTGTAGCCTCTCGCGCGGCAGCAACGACTGCCTGCTGGCGCGGCTTTCCGCCTTTTTCGAACAGCGGCTTCGGCTCTCTGACTGCCGGTACTCAGTCCACAGTCACGGTGACCTGCTGGTGGATACTGCTGCTCGCTGTGTCGGGCTGGGTGGTTGGGCTCGTGGGCGTAGTCGCTTGTGCACTGAGCTTTGGCGTTACACTGCTGCTGACGCGGCATTGCGTGAAGAGGTTTGGCGGAGTCAACGGCGACGTGTTTGGTGCAGTCATTGAGATAGCGTGCGCTGTCTGTGCCGTGGCACTTGCCATAGGGTTCTAGCAGGGAAAATGCGCGCATTGCCCCCGTTGGGGTTTTCTTTAAAAAGAACTATTGACGGTCGCTTTGACGCGGACGTATTCTGAGGGCACACCGCCGGGAAGGCGGAGTACAGGAGGCTCGTTTCGGGGCTCGCCCAAATTATTTTGCGCCGACCGTTTGCCGGGGCGCCAAGAACGAGCACACCTTCTAGCCTCCCAGCTAATTAAAAAAGCGCGTCCCACCGCAGCAATGCACGGGACGCGCTTTTCTTTGTTGGGATAACACTCCCAGGTTTGGGTTCAGTGGGGTTTGGGTTCAGTGGGGTTTGGGTTCAGTGGGGGGCTAGTGACTGCGGTTATGTTAGCGACGGCGGGCCAATGCGAGTTACTGACTGCGTTTATGTCAAAAATGGTCCGAAAAATGGCTTGAAAGTGTCATAAACTCACACAGTTTCACATCTGCAGCCCATAATTCTTGGAGTTGTCAGTTCTTGCGGCTAAGTAGCAAAAAATGTGCCCGCCAGCGATACGCCAAGCGGACACAATTTTGCTGCCTTCCCCACCCTGCCCCCCCCCTGCTCAGGAACTTCCTGATCTTACGGTTTGTCTACTCCTTGCGCTTCTTGTTCTGGTAGACGATTGCGCCGGCAATGCCGATAAACACGGCGACCACTGCTACAACGGTGCCAATGACCAACGGGCTCATGCCCTCATCTTCCATGTCCGACGAGGATGCGGATGCCTGAGAATCCGTATCCGAGGAGTCAGATTCATTCGACGCATCTTCTGACGAGTCCTTTGACGTTTCCTGTTCCGACTCTCCCTTGGCCAGAATCGGCTTATCGGATGGAGTCGGGCCGTTCTTGTCAGTCGGTCGCCAGTCAGGCCCCTTAGTTGGCTTGTTGTCCAGGAGGAATGCGAGCTGGAACGGCTGATCGATGCCACTGACCTCTTCATCCGGGCGATAGTTAGCCATTCGGACAGTCGCGTAGTAGTAGCCGGCGTTGGCTACAGGTCGTCCTCCAACATTAGATTCTCGGTTGTTGTATTCGACCGGACGATCTGTTGACAAGTTCAGGTCCTCGGAATCCTGATAAAAGTGCATTGTTCCATCCGCAACGGAAACCTCGAACGGATTCAGCAGGGCAACTCCCATGGAATCGGCATTATCGCGCTCCGAATTTCCAGTGCGGGCAGCAATCACTGGTCGCTGACCCCACTCGACAGGGATCTTGTAGAACTTCTGTTCACCGGGCACGATTGTGTCAGAGATGGTATCCCCAGATTTAACTTCCGGCGCTTGGGCTGCGTTATTGCCACCGTTTACGGGCTTGGCCTCTCCAAAAGTGGCCTTTTTGTAGGCTTTGTCGCCGGTCGAAGAAGACCGCCCCTCATTTAGCTTGCCAGCATCCTGCTTCTTCAGGACTGGCTCAAACTGGACGCTAACCTCGACCTTCACCGGTTCATCACGATAGTCCGCTACTGAATCACCGTCATAGACCCACACGTTATTTGCGACGAGCCACTTGGTTTGATCGCAACTGGATTCGATGCGGTCACTATCCCATGCAAGAATGCTTGCATCAGCCGAAGTTGGAGTCCACGAATCGGCACTAGCTTCGGCGCCAGTCAGCGACCCCATACGACCGTCGTCCTGGCATTTTCCGCCAGTTTCATTGATGATTTCGTCAACTTCAGTTCGGACATCCTGCTGGCCCTTACCCTCAGCATCGATATTCGCTAACACCTTTGAGGTAACAATCGCGTTGTGTCCCTTCGGCACTGCGATTCGGTAGTAGAGCGGGGTGCGATCGTGTTGAGCAACCTCTGGCACCAGCGTCGTCTGGTACTTGCCCTCGCCGAGCCATTTCGCGCCTTCCTTAGTCTCGGAGAACTCGAAAGGAGTACCCGTGGTTTCGTAGCCCTGCACTGACCGCTGAGTCAAGAACTTCATGTGGTCTGCAAGCTGGGTAGCATCGTCCGCAGTCATGCTCTGTCCACCGGATACCTGCGCAACACACTCCAGCTCAGCGCGAGCTTCTTCATCGACCTTGAAGCCCACTGTGTGAATCGTCAGGCCAACACCCTGCCCTGCCAGTTCCTTCGCAACCTCACACACCGGTGGCGGCGCGCAGGTGTCGATACCGTCAGAGACCAAAATAATTGACCGCTCACCGTCTGGGCCAAGCTCATCAGCCGCCTTACGCAGTGCATTGCCGATCGGCGTGTAGCCCTGAGCTTCCAACCCGGCAATCCTGCTCTTCAGGCCTTCTTTGTCGACCTTTTGGACAGGCGACAGCACCTCGATGTCCTGGCAACCACGTTCGCGGTTGGATTCATCACTGGATTCGCGCTGGCCATAAACCAGCATGCCAAGCAGCGCATCATCCGGGAGGGAGTCAATCAGCTCCGTGGATGCGCGCTTTGCCGCATCGAGGCGGGTGCCTCCGGCGTCGTCGGCAAGCATCGAACCAGACAGATCCATGATTAGCTCTGCTTTTGCTTCGCCCGTACCCCCTTCGCCCGTAGGAGCGGGCCGTTCCACCCCGGACGGCGAAGGCGAATCTTGGGCTGCCGCCACCGGAGCCGGAATCGCACTAAACCCAATCGTCCACGCAGCCAACAACAGAGTGACAACGATGGTTACCCTTAGGCGCTTTGAACTACTTGACGAAAAACTATCTTTAAAAAAGTCTTGAACTACCACCATCACAGCGCCTCAAACTGTTTTCCCAACTACAAAAATCAATCGTGTTGGTAGTTTTTCACAGTGACCCCGGTCACGCTAGAGATGTTTTTAACGGCTAAACAAATGCCATCTGAACAATTCATGAACCATGAGAAAATCGCACAGCCGTTGGGGAACCAGCAAAGCAAAAACGCAGCCCCTGACCAGCGAATACTAAACAGGGGCTGCGAAAGTACTAATTCTAGTAACCACTATTAAATTTTTCTTAGCCGACCTACGCCGAAACTAAGCCTCAACGAGCTTGTAAATCCAACCGTGGGTATCCTCAACCTCGCCGTGCTGGATACCGGTCAGCCGCTCGCGCAGCTTCATAGTCCACTCGCCCGTCTCGCCGCCGTTGACCTCAAACTCGCCCTCAGCGGACTTCACAAAACCGACCGGGGTGATGACTGCAGCAGTACCGCAGGCGAATGCCTCGCTCATAACACCGGAGGTGGCATCATTCTTCCATTCCTCGGTGGAAATGCGACGCTCCTCGACATTCATGCCCAGATCCTGAGCAGCCTGCAGCAGCGATGCCCGAGTAATGCCCGGCAGCAGCGAACCAGACAGCTCTGGAGTCACCAGCCGAACACCAGCCTCAGCATTCTCATCCGGGTAGATAAACGCCAGGTTCATGCCGCCCATCTCCTCGATGTACTTGCGCTCGACAGCGTCCAGCCACACAACCTGGTCGCAGCCCTTTTCCTCTGCCTGCTGCTGAGCCGCCAGCGAAGCTGCATAGTTACCTGCGAACTTCGCAGCACCGGTGCCGCCCGGCGCGGCACGCACGTACTCGTGGGAGATCCACACGGTCACCGGGTTAATACCACCGGAGAAGTACGCGCCAGCAGGTGAAGCGATGAGCAGGAAGGTGTAAGAGTTCGACGGGTGCACGCCCAGGGTGCTCTCGGTGGAGAACATGATTGGACGCAGGTACAGGGATTCTTCGCCACCAGCTGGCGGCACCCATGCTGCATCGGCTTCAACCAGCAGGCGAATTGCCTCGAGGAAGGTCTCCTCCGGCAGCTGCGGCATTGCAATGCGGTCAGCGGAGCGCTGGAAGCGACGAGCGTTCTGCTCCGGGCGGAAAGTAACAATGGAACCATCCGGCATGCGATACGCCTTCAGTCCCTCAAAAATCGACTGCCCGTAATGCAGGACCGAAGAAGACGGCTGCATTTCAATCGAACCGTATGCCTGCAGCTTGGCGCCATGCCAGCCTTTGTCTGCAGTCCAGTCAATTCGGACCATGTGGTCGGTGAAGTGCTTACCGAAACCAGGGTTGGCCAAAATCTCCTCGCGCTCGGCATCAGAGAGTGGATTCGGGTTACGTTCGATTGCAAATTCCAAAGCAGACATGTCTTTCATCCTAAACCGTCGAGGATCGAGTCGTATCAATACTCGCCCCCGAAAGACCGTGTTAGTCAGGGCAATGTCAGCGTCGCGGGCACTAGGCGCGGGTACATTCCAATAGTCGTGGCGCTGGCTCGTCAGTCCGCTGTCCAGGGGTGAAGGACACGAACCGGCAAATAGGGATACGGTGGTGTACCACATAGTACGACTACAAGGAGATGCAACTACATGTCAGTCCCCGCTAACAATGATTCGGCACAGCTCGGCGCTTCTCGCAACGCCGCTGTTTTGTCCAATTACCTGCCGGCTATCGGCACTCGCGTGGTCATCGCTGCCGACAACTCTCTGCCCGCGGACGCCGACGCGGTCCTCGTCGCGCTTATCGACGGCGAGGATGGCCTCGAGCTGGTCGCACCCGAGGCCATCGGTTCGGTTGCAGAGCAGCTGCTCGCCTCCTTTGAGGCAGTCTCCGCCAGCGCTAAGGCCGAGTCCGTGACCACCATCCCGGCTCCTGCTGGCCTGGATGTCGACAGTGTCACGGGCGTTGGCGTGGGTTCTGAGGACCTGGATGCCGAGGACATCCGCCGTGCCTGCGGCGCCGCTGCGCGCCGTATGACCAAGGCCAAGGTGGTCTTTAACACTCTCGGCGCCATCGATCCGCAGGCTGCAGCCGAGGGCTTTGCGCTGGGCGCTTACGCTTACTCCGGTCAGAAGAGCGACGAAGAAAGCAACGAGGCCACCCAGAAGGTGGTTGTGTTGGGCGCTGATGACGACGTCGTAAAGCGCGCTTCGGCAATTGTAGATGCCGTTGCCACCGCGCGTGACTTCGTCAATACAGCATCGTCGCACCTCTACCCCGAGACGTTTGCTGACGCTGCTGCAGCGCTGGGCCGTGACGCGGGGCTCGAGGTCGAGGTGCTTGACGACGACGCTCTGCGCGCCGGCGGTTTCGGAGGCCTCAATGCCGTGGGTGGTGGATCCTCGCGCGGGCCGCGCCTGGTGCGCCTGATCTGGAAGGGCGATGAGTCGGCAGAGAATTCGCTGGGCCTGGTCGGTAAGGGCATCACCTTTGATACTGGCGGTATTTCGCTGAAGCCGGGCGCCAGCATGGAGAACATGATCTCCGATATGGGCGGCGCTGCGGCTGTTATTGCCACAGTCGTCCTGGCTGCTCGCCTAGGCGTATCCACCCCAGTGACCGCAACCGTTCCAATGGCGGAGAACATGCCGGGCGGTAAGGCGTACCGTCCGGGCGATGTCATCACACAGTACGGCGGTAAGACCATTGAGATTCTGAATACCGACGCAGAGGGCCGCCTCGTACTCGCAGATGCCATTGTCCGCGCCTGCGAAGACAATCCGACTCACCTGATTGACACCGCCACCCTGACCGGTGCGCAGCTAGTCGCTCTTGGCGAGCGCACCCCGGGTGTCCTGGGTAACGACGAGTTCCGTGACCGTGTTGCAGAGCTGTCTCAGAGCATTGGTGAAAATGGTTGGGCAATGCCGATTCCAGTTGAGCTAGCAGAGGCCCTGAAGTCGCCGGTAGCTGACCTGCGGAATGTCACGAACTCTCGCTTTGGTGGCATGAGCGTTGCAGCTGCATACCTGCGCGAATTCGTTGGCGAGGATGTTGAATGGGTTCACATCGACGTTGCCGGTCCGGCCTTCAACACCACCGGGGAGTATGGTTATACCCCGAAGCGGGGCACTGGTGTTCCGGTTCGGACGATGTTCTCTGTGATTGAGGATTTGGCAACGAAGTAGCCGGTCATCCGACTGCGTCCCGCCCGGCTGGAATCATGGCTGGAATGAGCTATTCCAAGCACCAGTCGAAAGCGGGCGCAGCCCACGGGGCAAGCAGAGTTTTCAACCTGTAAGCTAATTTGTAATAACCGTCTTAAAACGAGATTTCTTAACTTTTCGAGGAGTGCACAAACATGGCGACCTCTATTGAGATGCCGGAGCTCGGTGAATCAGTTACCGAAGGCACCATTACCACCTGGCTGAAGAAGGTCGGCGACACCGTCGAGGTCGACGAACCGTTGCTCGAGGTTTCCACCGACAAGGTCGACACCGAAATTCCATCTCCGGTCGCCGGTGTTCTCACCGAGATTCTCTTTGAAGAAGACGACACCGTCGATGTTGGCGAGGTCATCGCAAAGGTCGGCGAGCCGGGCGAAGAGCCGGAAGGCGCTGACGATTCCGCTGAGGAGACCGAGGAAGAGGCTCCGAAGGAAGACGCTGAAGAGCCAAAGAAGGAAGCACCGAAGGCTGCCTCCGGTTCCGCTACTGATGTTGAGATGCCGGAGCTCGGCGAGTCCGTCACCGAAGGAACCATCACCACCTGGCTGAAGAAGGTCGGCGACACCGTCGAGGTCGACGAACCGTTGCTCGAGGTTTCCACCGACAAGGTCGACACCGAAATTCCTTCCCCGGTCGCAGGCACCCTGCTCGAGGTCCTCTACGACGAAGACGACACCGTTGACGTCGGCGAGGTCATCGCTCGCGTTGGCGATGCAGACGCTGCTCCAGCCGCCAAGGAAGAGGCCGAGGAGGCATCTGCCACAGTCGAGAAGGACGAGGAGCCAGTAAAGGCTAACGAGGAGACTGAGGAAGACTCCACCGACGTTGACGCTGGCGACGCTACTGACGTTGAGATGCCGGAGCTCGGCGAATCCGTCACCGAAGGCACCATCACCACCTGGCTGAAGAAGGTCGGCGACACCGTCGAGGTCGACGAGCCACTGCTCGAGGTTTCCACCGACAAGGTCGACACCGAAATTCCTTCCCCGGTCGCAGGCACCCTGCTCGAGGTCCTCTACGACGAAGACGACACCGTTGACGTCGGCGAGGTCATCGCTCGCGTTGGCAGTGGCCAGCCAAAGAAGGCTGCACCGAAGAAGGAAGCTCCAAAGGCTGAATCCAAGCCGGAGCCAAAGAAGGAAGAGCCGAAGGCAGAGTCCAAGCCGGAGCCGAAGAAGGAAGAGCCGAAGAAGGAAGAGCCGAAGAAGGAGACTCCGAAGGCTGAATCCAAGCCTTCCGCTAACAAGGACGTTCCTTACGTCACCCCGCTGGTCCGCAAGCTGGCTGACAAGCACGGCGTTGACCTGACTAAGGTCGAGGGCTCTGGAATCGGCGGCCGCATTCGTAAGCAGGATGTTCTGCGCGCTGCCGAGGGCGGCCAGGAGACTACTGCTGAGTCCGGCTCCAACTGGTCCACCAAGGGCGTTCGCCCTGAGCTCGCTGAGCTGCGCGGCACCACCCAGCGTGTCAACCGCATCCGCGAGATTACCGCTGCCAAGACCCTCGAGTCTCTGCAGACTTCCGCACAGCTGACCCAGGTCCACGAGGCCGATATGACTGCCATCTGGGATCTGCGCGCTACTAAGAAGGCTGAGTTCGAGAAGAAGCACGGCGCGAAGCTGACCTTCCTGCCATTCTTTGCAAAGGCAATCGTTGAGGCTCTGGTCAGCCACCCGAACGTCAACGCTTCCTGGAACGAAGAGACCAAGGAGATTACCTACCACGAGCAGGTCAACCTGGGTATCGCTGTCGATACCGAGCGGGGTTTGCTCTCCCCGGTCATCCACAACGCTCAGGATATGTCCCTGCCGGAGCTGGCTGCTGCTATTGCGGACATCGCAGACCGCGCTCGCAACAACAAGCTGACCCCGAACGACCTGTCCGGCGGCACCTTCACCATTACCAACATCGGCTCCGAGGGCGCTCTGACCGACACTCCGATTCTGGTTCCGCCGCAGGCCGCAATGGTCGGCACCGGCGCGATTAAGAAGCGCGCAGTAGTCGTCACCGAGAATGAGGCAGATGCCATTGGTATTCGCGCCATGGTCTTCCTGCCAATTACCTACGATCACCGCCTGATCGACGGCGCTGATGCAGGTCGCTTTATGACGACCGTTGTTGACCGCCTCGAGGTTGCTAACTTCGAATCGGATCTGCAGCTCTAAGCAGCTTGCTCCCTTCCTGGGGTAGTAGCGCCGCGGGAATCTAGCTGGCTTGCTAGCAGGAGGTTCTGCCTCTTCCCTGCCCGCGTTAGTCGCACTTTGCGGCTGACGCGGGTATTTCTTTTGCCGCATTCGTCCCGCAGTTGAACCTAATCAGCGATTCCTTCAAATGCGCAGGCCCCCTATTCTTGGCTAGTGCTCAGATTTCACGTAGCCACACATAGCTAGCAAAGGCTCCATCGGCACAAAGAATTAACGTGCTGTTATTGCGCCGTTAAGCCATTAGCAGACAGCGGGAGGGTCGAACCGAAAGCAAAGCTGCAAGTAGCAAATGCGCATACTTTTTGTCCTGCCGAAATGCGAGAACACCACACACCCCCGCACACAGTTCCGGCTATCGCTTTCAGCTACACCGACGAGAGCTGAAGATAGCGATAATTAAATTCATTATTTGTTAACCTCGCCGTCACCTAGTTAGCAATTAGCCTTTACCAATCTAAGAAATCATTAGACAGCAGGCTTCTTTGGCGTGCCTATTTTTGCTCTCTGTACGTAACTTAGAAAGGTGGAGCATGTCCTCGGCTCCAGCGAATACTAGTTCGTCGACCGGGACCACATCATCTGAGCAATCGAGCTCCTCAGATAAGTGGTGGCACCTCTTCTTCGGCGGGCTTCTCGCAATCAACATCGTAGTTTTTGTCTTCTGGGCTTATGACTTTGTGGGCCCGCAGGCAAATACGGCAATCCTTCTGATTACCATCGCGTTCGCCGTCTTCATGGCGTTCAACATCGGCGGTAACGACGTTGCTAACTCCTTCGGTACTTCAGTCGGTGCCGGCACCCTGAGCATGAAGCAGGCGCTTGTTGTCGCTTCAGTCTTTGAGGTTTCGGGCGCCGTCCTCGCTGGTGGCGAGGTTACTGACACCGTCCGTTCCGGCATTGTGGACCTGAACGCAATCCACGGTTTGGACCCGATGGAGTTCGCCTTCATCATGATGTCCGCGCTTCTCGGCGCGGCAGTGTGGCTCCTCGTTGCCACCCGCATGGGTTGGCCAGTCTCCACTACCCACTCCATCGTCGGCGGTATCGTCGGTGCCGCACTGACGGTCGGTTTCATCACCGGCAAGGGTGGCTGGAGCATGGTCCAGTGGGATCAGATTGGTCAGATCGCCGTTTCCTGGGTCCTCTCTCCGCTCCTCGGCGGTTTGGTCGCGTTCCTCCTGTTCGGCGGCATTAAGAACTCGATTCTCGTCTACAACGACAAGGCTTCCAAGCAGCTGCAGGCCATCCACCAGGAAAAGGCGGACCTCAAGGCGCAGCACCGCGACGACTTCGAAAAGCTCCCTGAGCACGATCAGATCTCGTACACCAACGCGATGCTTCGCGACGCTACGACGATGCGTGACAACGACTGGACTCCGGATGACCTGGAGTCTGAGTACTTCCGCAAGCTCGTCCACATCGAATCCAAGGTTGATGATGTCCGCGCTCACCGTGCGCTGGAAGCTTGGGTTCCGGGTCTAGCAGCCCTGGGCTCTATTGTCATCTCCGCGATGATGCTGTTCAAGGGTCTGAAGAACCTTCACCTAGGGCTTTCCAGCCTGGACAACTTCCTGATTATGGGCATGATCGCCACCGCAGTGTGGCTTGCCGTTTACATCTTCGCGCGTACTTTGAAGCGTCAGGATTTGGATCGTTCCACCTTCCTGCTGTTCAGCTGGATGCAGGTCTTCACCGCTGCTGCGTTCGCTTTCTCCCACGGCTCGAACGACATCGCTAACGCGCTTGGCCCGTTCGTGGCAATTCTGGATGTTCTCCGTACCAACGAGATCTCTTCCGAGTCCGGCGTCCCGCTGGCAGTCATGACCACCATGGGTGTCGCTCTCATCTCCGGTCTGTGGTTTATCGGCCGCTTCGTTATCAAGACCGTCGGATCCGGCCTGACTGAGATCCACCCAGCATCGGGTTTTGCCGCAGAGCTTTCCGCTGCTGTGGTCGTTATGATTGCTTCCCTGCTGGGTCTGCCGGTTTCCTCCACCCACATTCTGATTGGTGCCGTTCTCGGTGTCGGTATCGTTAACCGTGCCGCTAACTGGAACCTGATGAAGCCGATTGGTTTGGCCTGGGTTATTACCCTTCCGGCCGCTGCAGGTATCTCGGCAATCACCGTTTCCATCCTCCGCGTCGTCTTCGGCTAAGCCCACAAAAGCACGCCACTTTTACCCCGGCGGTCACTTTCTAGTGACCACCGGGGTATTTTTACGTCTGGCGCTATCCAAGTAAGTTTGGCGCTATCCAAGTAACAAGTAATCTGAGGCCTACAGAATTTCGGCGTATCCTATAGGCCACCATGACTGCCCCAAGAAAACCTTTTACTCGCGCAGATAAATCCATTCGGGAATCAAGCTCCGACATCGAGATTCAACATCTCGGCCTTGTCGACTACGAAGAGACCTGGCACCTACAGGCAGACCTTGCTGCCAAGCGTGCGAAAGACCTAATTCCAGATCAGGTTCTCGTGCTTGAGCACCCGAGTCTTTACACAGCAGGAAAGCGCACCCAGCCGGAGGACCGTCCTACCAATGGGTTGCCGGTCGTCGATGTCGACCGCGGTGGCCGCATCACCTGGCACGGCCCGGGCCAGCTTGTGATGTATCCCATCATCAAGCTCGCTCAGCCGGTCGATGTGGTGGACTACGTCCGCAGACTGGAAGAAGCCCTCATTCAAACCGTTCGCCGAGCCGGCATCGCGGCTGCTGGCCGCATCGATGGCCGCTCGGGGGTATGGGTTCCCGCATCAAACGGACTGAGCGACCGAAAGATTGCGGCACTGGGAATCCGCGTGACCCATGGTGTAACCATGCACGGACTCAGTCTGAACTGCGACAACTCTATGGAGTTCTACAACTACATCATCCCGTGTGGCATCTCCGATGCTGGAGTGACCACCCTATCCCGGGAGCTTGACCGAAATGTTAGCGTGTCAGAGATGACAGAGCCGCTTCTGGCAGATTTGCAAGATGCTTTGGAAGGCCGTTTGACCGTTGCCGACCATTCCTTCGGCTCCGCGCCCGACCCCACGAAGGACCTGCCACACCGGGTGAAGCACAACTCCACCACCGGCATATTCGAGTACTCATCAACAAAAGAGTAGGATGAAACTGTGACTGTTAAGCCAGAAGGACGTAAGTTACTGCGCGTCGAGGCACGAAATGCCGAGACCCCTATCGAGAACAAGCCCCGGTGGATTCGCAACCAGGTTCGTCCGGGCCCCAGCTACAAGGACATGAAAAACCGTGTCTCGGGTGCCTCTTTGCACACGGTCTGTCAGGAGGCTGGCTGCCCGAACATTCACGAATGTTGGGAAGACCGCGAGGCCACCTTCCTCATCGGCGGCGATAAGTGCACCCGCCGCTGCGACTTCTGCCAGATTAACTCAGCCAAGCCCGACCCATTGGATAAGGATGAGCCGCGTCGTGTTGCGGAATCCGTCCGCGAGATGGGTCTTCGTTACGCCACTATCACCGGTGTCGCCCGCGACGATCTGCCCGACGGTGCATCCTGGCTCTACGCTGAGACCTGCCGCCAGATCCACGAACTCAACCCGAATACCGGAGTCGAGCTCCTTGTCGATGACTTCCGTGGCGACGAATCTGCAGCACAGCAGGTATTCGACGCCAAGCCCGAGGTTTTCGCCCACAACTTGGAAACGGTGCCGCGTATCTTCAAGCGCATCCGCCCCGCATTCCGCTACGAGCGTTCCTTGGAACTCATCACTCGCGCTCGCGAAGCTGGGCTAGTTACCAAGTCCAACCTCATCCTGGGCATGGGCGAATCCTACGACGAGATCATCTCCGCTATGCAAGATTTGCACGATGCCGGCTGCGATATTCTGACAATCACTCAGTACCTCCGCCCCACTCCACTGCACCATCCAATTGAACGTTGGGTTAAGCCGGAGGAGTTCGTCAAGCTCTCCAAGACCGCTGAAGAGATGGGCTTTGCCGGCGTCATGTCCGGCCCGCTGGTCCGCTCTTCCTACCGCGCTGGACGGCTCTACGCCCGCGCACTGGCGCACCGCGGTCAGGAGCTGCCTGCGCATCTGTCCGCGCTTGCCGACGACAACGACAACAACCTCGCGCTTCAGGAAGCCTCGACTCTGCTCGACCGCTATGGCGCATCGGAGGATACGCCAGTCACTTCGACTATTCCGGCTTCCTAGAGGCCGACGGCCGCAGCGCCGTCGTAAAGCGAAACGGCGCTACGGCGCGGTCTATTGCCTAAAACTACATCGCATGCCCTAAAGTTGGTGATTATGGCGACCAATGATGCGAAAGAAATGAAGAAGGCGAACCGCGCCGCCAAGCGCGCTCAGCGTAAGCAGACTCGTAGCCAGATGTGGCAGGCGTTTAAGCTGCAGCGCTCGCGGGACAACAAGCTCGTGCCTTACATGGCACTGGGCTTCTTCGGTCCGATCATCCTGCTGTTACTGATTGGTCTGCTCATTGGTGGAGTCTGGCCCTGGATTCTGACGATTATTGGTATTTCGATCGGCTTTATGGTCGCGATGTACATCTTCTCTAAGCGTCTTGAGGCGTCCTTCTACACAGAGGCGGAAGGCCAGGCCGGCGCTGCGGCGTGGACGCTGGACAATATGCGTCAGGGCGTTGGCTATGTCTGGCACGTCAAGACCGGTGTTGTCGCTAATCAGCACATGGATGCTGTTCACCGTGTTATTGGTAACGCCGGTGTTGTGCTGGTCGGTGAAGGTGATCCGAACCGCGTCAAGCAGATGATTGCTCGTGAGAAGAAGTCGCTGGCACGCATTGCGGGCGAAGCTCCGATTTACGACATGATTGCTGGTAGCGACGAGGGCCAGGTCCCGCCGAAGAAGCTGCAGCGCGAACTCATGCGTTTGCCGCGCAACCTGAATAAGGATCAGGCCAACGCTCTGAATGAGCGCATCCAGTCGATGGACCGTATTCGCGATGCGCGCGCGAACATGCCCAAGGGTCCAATGCCGAAGGGCGCTAACCCACAGGCCGGCATGAACCGTCGTGCGCGCCGTGCCGCCAATCGCGGCAAGAAGCACTAGAGGTTTTAGCTAGGTTTCACCAGGGTCGGTTGCTCGGGCAACCCGCCGAGGGGCAATCTAGGTTGAAGCAGAAAAAAGGGGCTTTCGGGCCCCCTTTTTTTGTGCTTTAAAGCTTTAAAACGAAGACTAAAGCCATGACTTCAAACACAGTTATTGATGTCTTGTTGAAGTGATTGCTCTCACTTATCACGCTGTCAGCAAAGGTCATATCCTTGCTGGAAACAATGCTTAATGAAGATTACTGCTAGTTGTGCCACCATGGGATATGTGCAACTCTTGGCTGAAAATGAACTCTTAGCGCTTCTAGTGATTTTGTTTCTTGGCCTGGCAATTGGCCAGATCAAGATCTTCGGCTTCAAGCTTGGCGTGGCTGCCGTCCTCTTCGTCGGCCTTATCCTCGCGACTATTGAGCCGGAAATTCAAATCTCCCCGTTGATTTACATCGTGGGCCTGGCATTATTCGTCTACACCATCGGGCTGGAGGCGGGCCCCGAGTTCTTCAGCTCGTTACGCTCGCGCGGCATCAAGCACAACCTGTTCGGCATTGGTGTGCTCGCAGTTGTCACCATCGAGTCTTTCCTGCTGATCAAGTTTTTGCCTATCGATCCGGTGGAAGGCGCAGGCGCCTTCACAGGCGCCCTGACCAACACCCCGGCTATGGCAGCAATCGTCGATGCTCTTCCTAGCCTCATTTCGGATAAGGGCGAGCTGGCCGCTGCGCACGATATGCCGGTGATTGGTTACTCCCTGGCCTACCCAATCGGCGTGCTGGCAGTGATTGCTTCTATCGGTATTATGTCGAAGGTCTTCCGCGTCGATCACGACCAGGAAGCTATTGACGCAGGTGTTGCCGCGCTTCCGCTGCATACTCGGGACATCAAGATTCTCAAGGACGACCTGCCTTCCATCACTGACCTTCCGTCGAAGTTCGGTTTGGACATTACGGTTTCACGCATTGAGTACAAGGGCCACCTCTACATTCCGTCTCCGGGTGACACTGTCTCCGTCGGCGATATTATTTCCGTCGTCGGTACAGAGGAAGAAATTGCTCGTGCCGCCGAGTACATTGGCGAGCTTATGCCGGGTGATCCGACACACGACGGTCGCCTGGACTTCCGTCGCATCTTCGTCTCTGCATCTGACGTGGTCGGTGTACCCATTGCGGAACTTCAGACTCGCATGGACGGCATAATCATTACGCGTATTCGCCGCGGCGACCACGACATCGTCGCAGAGCCAAACATGCGCCTAGAGCTTGGTGATCGCGTCCGCGTAGTTGCACCGCCAGAGAAAATCAAGGACGCAACAAAGTTCTTCGGCGACTCCTACAAGAAGCTTTCCGACGTCAACCTCTTGCCCCTCACCCTTGGGCTTACGCTGGGTGTCTTGGTGGGTCTCATCAAGATTCCGCTTCCGGGCGGCAGCTCGCTCGCCCTGGGATCCGCTGGTGGTCCACTGGTTGTGGCGCTGATTCTGGGTGCTGTCGGTCGCACTGGCCCGTTGGTCTGGCCTATCCCCTACTCGGCCAACCTGGCGTTCCGCACCATGGGTCTAGCACTGTTCCTGGCAGGTATCGGCACCACTGCCGGTAAGGGATTCCAGGCTGCGTTGTCTGACCCGGCATCACTGACAGTTCTGGGTCTTGCCGCCATCATCGCGTTTAGCTCCGCACTGTTGACCCTCATTGTCGGTCACCGTGTGCTGAAGATTCCATTCGGCCAAACTGCGGGTATCCTCTCGGGCTTGCAGACTCACCCGGCAGTGCTCTCATACGTCAACGACCAGGCCAAGAACGAGTTGCCGGCAATGGGATACACAACGGTGTATCCAATGGCCATGATCATGAAGATTATTCTCGCCCAGGTCCTGGTTGTGTTGGTGCTATAGCGCTAACCCAAAATGACGGCCGTGCCAGTGGCACGGTCGTGCATGCCGCGCATATCCGAGTCGGTGATTGCTGGCGGCAGCAAGAAAAGAGTAAGCAAGCTGCGGAAGAAGGCACGAACAAAGCCAACTCGCTCGCCGGGCTTGTCCACGCGAGCGACACCCATCTTCATCATCCACTGGCCCGGAGTGCGGGCGAACAGCCAAACCGACACCGTGCCAATAATGAGGAAGACAACTGGCGAATAGGTCGCAAGGAATGACTGCCAGGCGATAAACGAATCCCCGAACTGGTCAATCTGCGCCTCGCTCGGGCCGAAGAACATCGAAAAAGCGCCGGCAATCATCAAGGAAATAATCCAGTCAATGAGAATGCCGCCGACGCGACGCATCAACGTCGCTTGCGATCCTGGGCCATCGGGGGCAAGACCCAATGCCTGGCCGGGATAGTCCGAGAGCTTGTCCGGATTATCGAACTCTCCCGGAATCTGAGGGCCATCTAGCCAACTGTGCTTTTCTTCCATGTGTTCATAGTCTAATGCAGCAATCCGGCTATCAAATCACGGGCTGGGACAGCCATTCAGCGCGTGCGGGGGTAATCCGGGGGCGATGTTGCGTCGCCTTTTCCATTTTCTTATCAGCACGGGAGCTAAAGGCGCGTCGTAAAGCGTGTGTGACATGAATGCGCAGGGTATTGCCTTGTTTCCACAAATAGATAACCTGCTCCCTATTTGCGTAACCTGTTCCGTATTGGCGAATTTCTCACGCACCATGCCAGAAATTCGTGGTTCTAATTCCAGAATGAATGCGTGGTTCGTTAAGCTTGAAGGCGTCAACCGGCCAGTCCTTGACAGCGCGGCAGGTGCACGAAACATCGTGCAAGAATTCCCTACTGCGTACTAAACAAGGCCAACTAAGGAGACCGCACATGTCCTTCAAAACTCCCGAGGAAGTAGTCGCGTATATCAAGGAAGAGGGCGTCGAGTTCGTCGACGTCCGCTTCACGGATGTTCCCGGCATCGAGCAGCACTTCACCATCCCGGCATCCGCATTTGACGAGGACGCGATGGCCGAAGGCCTGGCATTCGACGGTTCCTCGATTCGTGGTTTCACTTCCATCGACGAGTCCGACATGGCACTGCTGCCCGACCTGAGCACCGCGCGCATTGACCCGTTCCGCAAGGCAAAGACCCTGAACGTCAAGTTCTTCGTCCACGATCCGTTTACCCTCGAGCCGTTCTCCCGCGACCCGCGTAACGTCGCGAAGAAGGCGGAGGAATACCTCATCTCTACCGGCATCGCCGACACCTGCTTCTTCGGCGCTGAGGCGGAGTTTTACATCTTCGACAACGTCAAGTTCGAGACCGACACCAACCGCGGCTTCTACGAAGTTGATTCCATCGAAGGCTGGTGGAACCGCGGCAAGGACCAGAACCCGGACGGCTCTGCAAACCTGGGTTACAAGACCCGTCTAAAGGGCGGCTACTTCCCTACCGCTCCGTACGACCACTACCAGGACCTGCGCGACAAGATGTGCCTGAAGCTCGCTGACGCCGGCTTCGACCTGGAGCGCGCCCACCACGAGGTCGGCACTGGTGGCCAGCAGGAGATCAACTACAAGTTCAACACGATGTTGCACGCTGCAGACGACCTGCAAACCTTCAAGTACATCATCAAGAACACCGCCTGGGAAGAGGGCAAGTCCGTCACCTTTATGCCGAAGCCGCTGGCTGGCGACAACGGCTCGGGCATGCACGCTCACCAGTCGCTGTGGAAGGACGGCAAGCCACTGTTCCACGATGAGGCCGGTTATGCAGGCCTGTCGGACATCGCTCGCTGGTACATCGGCGGCATCCTGCACCACGCAGGTGCGGTACTGGCCTTCACCAACCCGACCCTGAACTCCTACCACCGCCTGGTCAAGGGCTTCGAGGCTCCGATCAACCTGGTCTACTCGCAGCGCAATCGCTCTGCCGCTGTTCGCATTCCGATCACCGGCTCCAACCCGAAGGCAAAGCGCATCGAGTTCCGCGCCCCGGACCCGTCGGGCAACCCGTACCTTGGCTTCGCTGCCATGATGATGGCCGGACTGGACGGCGTGAAGAACCGCATCGAGCCGCACGCTCCGGTCGACAAGGATCTCTACGAGCTCCCGCCGGAGGAAGCCGCCGACATCCCGCAGGCTCCGACCTCTCTCGAGGCCGCACTCGAGGCCCTGCGCAACGACCACGAGTTCCTGCTCGAGGGCGATGTCTTCACCGAGGACCTCATCCAGACCTACATCGACTACAAGTACGAAAACGAGATCGAACCGGTTCGCCTGCGCCCGACTCCGCAGGAATACGAAATGTACTACGACTGCTAAAGTTTTCGCTTCACGACGGCCACAGCAAGCACCCCCCCCATTGCTCCTCATGGCCGCCCAACGAGCTTGTTAGATGCCGCCTGACCACAGTTAATGTGGTCAGGCGGTTTTTCATTGCGGTCATGCTGGCTGCGGGCGCCTGGGCCCGCATACGCGCGCGTATGTGAGCACGAATTTGTGCGCGGTTCCGGGCCACTCCCCTGAACAGGGTCATACACCACCACAAAAGGGCCGCGACTCCTGCACGAGTAGAGTTGCACACTCTCCGCCCCAGTCTTATCGATGCAATATTCACTTGTCGATGCGCTATAGCGTGGCCATAAGTGAACAGCGCATCGACAAGTGACAGGGTGGGGAGGATACCGTGCGCATAAGTGCCGGACAGCCGTCGATAAGTGACGAAAAATCGTCGATAAGTGAAGGAAAATCATCGATAAGTGCCAGGAAATTGGCCATACGTGCGAGGGTGTCGCTAGGGACAACACGAGGGACGGATGCGAGGGACACCGCAAGGGGGGGGCGGACACCAAGAGCGGATGGGGCATGCTGCGAAGGTAGGATGCCAGGCAATCACGCCCGTTGAACCAGAAATGTGTCGCAACTTAATGACATGTGACAAAGTTCATAAACATTGATGCGTGGGAGGATAATTCACTCATCTGTAATCGTTCTCAAAAAGTATCAATTGTGCATGTCGAAGTAGTTATTACGGGCAACTTATTGACGGAAATTGGGCTCTGTCGCTGTGACCGTCGTAAAGCAGAAATGGCGTGCTGAAAACTGCGTAAACGCCCCCTACGCTGTGGTTTTTCCGTATGGTGGTACGACATACCCCTCGGAAATGGCGCCTCGAGAGCCCGCGCCGAGGCGTTTTGATTGATTCTGGAGAGCATGCATCTGGAATAACTTAAGCCCAGCCGCCGCATAGGGTGGCCGATGAACATTAAGAAGGATTTGAGCATTCTTGACTAACGAAAACGCTGCCAACCCAGAAAACTCAACTCGCATTGATTTTCTCTACCTCAGCGAACCTGACATGGTTGAAGCTGGTGTCACGGATTTCGCCAAGTGTGTTGAGACCATGGAAGAAACCCTGATTCTGCTGGCCGACGGCGACTACCGGATGGCCGGCGCTTCCGCTAACTCCCACGGTGCCCAGATCAACTTCCCGGATAACCCAATCCATGAGGGTATGCCGGCAAATGGCCCTGACCGTCGTTTCATGGCAATGCCCGCTTACCTCGGTGGTCGCTTCAACGGCGCAGGTGTGAAGTGGTACGGCTCCAATGCCGATAACCGCCAGAACGACCTGCCACGTTCGATCCACCTGTTCATTCTCAACGATGCAATTACGGGTGCCCCGAAGGCTGTCATGTCGGCAAACCTCCTGTCGGCATACCGCACTGGCGCTGTTCCGGGTGTCGGCGTCAAGCACCTTGCCGTCGAAGACGCCGAGGTCGTTGGCATCATTGGCCCGGGTGTTATGAGCCGCACCATTCTCGGCTCTGCCATGTCGCAGCGTCCGGGCATCAAGAAGGTCAAGGTCAAGGGCCGCTCCCAGGCTTCGACCCAGAAGGCTGTCGATTGGATTAAGGACGAGTTCCCACAGCTTGAAGAGGTCCGTATCGTCGAGACCGAAGAAGAGGCCATCCGCGACTCCGACATCCTCATCGCCGGCACCTCGACTTCCTCCGATGGCCCGTCCGGTTTCCCGTACTTCAAGAAGGAGTACCTGAAGCCCGGCGCGCTGCTGCTCATGCCAGCCGCTGCACGCCTCGACGACGACTTCGTGCGTTCCGACGACTGCAACCTCGTCGTTGACTACACCGGCCTGTACGAAGAGTGGTTCAACGAGAACGGCCCAGACGTGACCTATGAGCGCTTGCTCGGTATTCCGGGTAACCGCTGGTGGGACATGAAGGAAGAGGGCACTCTTCCCGCCGAGAAGCTTGTCAACATCGGCGATATCGCTTCCGGTAAGGCCCCGGGTCGCCAGAACGACGAGGAAATCTTCTGCTACTCCATCGGAGGCATGCCAGTCGAGGACGTCGCCTGGGCCACCGATGTCTACGACAACGCCCTGGCAAAGGGCATCGGCACCAAGCTGAACCTGTGGGATGTTCCGCTGCTGAAGTAATAGTGACCAGTAAGTTCGACAACACGATTAGTAAGCTCAACAAGCTAGACGCGAAGTAGGCGAGTTTTACCAATGGGTAAGTTCAAACCCAGCAGTGACCAGACAACTCCGGAAGGAATCCAACGATACATCCGGGACAATGACATTCGCTGGGTAGACGTCCAGTTCACCGACGTTCCCGGCATCGAACAGCACCTAACCGTTCCGGTATCCGAGTTTGATGAGGACTCCGCTTACGAGGGCCTTGCCTTCGACGGATCGTCCATTGCGGGTTACACCTCGGTGGATAACTCCGACATGATGCTGCTGCCCGACCTGGACACGGCTTTCATCGACCCGTTCCGCAAATCGAAGACGCTGAACATGAAGTTCTTCGTCCATGACCCGCACACCCGCGAGCCATTTAGCCGCGACCCGCGCAATATTGCCCGTAAGGCCGAGAACTACCTGAACGAACTGGGCTTCGCCGATACCTGTAATTTTGGCGCTGAGGCAGAGTTCTACATCTTCGACTCCGTCCGCTACGACTCCAGTTCAAACAAGTCATTCCACGAGGTGGACTCGGTTGAGGGCTGGTGGAACTCCGGTGTGAAGGTAAACCCGGACGGATCGCGCAACCTCGGCCACAAGGTGCGCACCAAAGGCGGCTACTTCCCTACTGCTCCGTATGACCACATGCAGGATCTTCGTGACGAAATCGGCGAGCACCTGCAGGATGTTGGCTTCCATGTTGAGCGCTCCCACCACGAGATGGGCTCCGGCGGTCAGCAGGAGATTAACTATCGTTTCAATACCCTGCTGCACGCCGCCGATGACATGCAGACTTTCAAGTACGTGGTGAAGAACACCGCCAAGTTCAACCAGAAGTCCGCTACCTTCATGCCGAAGCCGTTGGCCGGCGATGGCGGCTCTGGTATGCACATCCACCAGTCACTGTGGAAGGATGGCAAGCCACTATTCCACGATGAAAACGGTTACGGTGGCCTGTCCGACATGGCGCGCTACTACATTGGCGGCATCTTGAAGCACGCCGGTGCAGTCCTGGCTTTCACCAACCCGACAATGAACAGCTACCACCGCCTGGTTCCGGGATTCGAGGCTCCCGTCAACTTGGTCTACAGCCAGGAGAACCGCTCGGCCGCCATCCGAATCCCGATTACCGGCGCAAACCCGAAGGCCAAGCGCATCGAGTTCCGCGCTCCGGACCCGTCGGGCAACCCGTACTTGGCTTTCACCGCCGCAATGATGGCTGGTCTCGACGGCATCAAGAACCGCATCGAGCCTGGCAAGCCGATTGACAAGGATCTCTACGAGCTGCCACCAGAGGAACTCAAGGACGTCCCCACCGTCCCGCATTCGCTGGAGGGTGCGCTGAAGGCGCTGGAAGAGGACCACGAGTTCCTGCTTGCCGGCGATGTCTTCACACAGGATCTCATCGACGCGCATATCCGCTACAAGTTCGAGCAGGAGATTATGCCGGCACGTCTGCGCCCGACGACGCAGGAGTTCGAGCTCTACTACGACTGCTAGCATTCGCCCCGTAAAAGCTCGCTTGACGACGCCCACACCGCTACCCCACCTAACCGTATTGGGGTAGCGGTGTTTTTAGCTGGGACACGCTGTTTTTAGTCGGCACATTTAGTAGAGCTAGCACCACTGCGAACTAAACGGATTGGGGCTACCCTTGATTGTTATGAACAACAAGTCACTGACCCGTTCCACCAATAACAAAATGGTTGCAGGTGTACTCGGTGGATTCGCTGAGTATTTCAACTGGGATGCGACTTTGCTGCGCGTTATATTTGTCGCGTCTTTCCTGATGCCTGGTCCGCAGTTTCTTCTCTACCTCGCAGCATGGATTATCATGCCGAAGGAAACTTACGTATAAGCGCGGTCGACCGAAAAATACCTAAATAGCCATACCTTGGAGTATTTATCTAATGAGCGACGCCGCTCCCGAAAAACCCACCAAGAAAATTTACCGCTCGCGTAATGACCGCCTCCTCGGTGGCATCCTCGCAGGAATCGCGGAAAGCCAAGGCTGGGATATCACTTTCACACGAATGGTCTACATCATCCTTCCCTGCGTTGGATCGATGATTGGCTGGAAGATTGGCGCTGGGTTCCTAGCTCTTTACCTCTTGGCCTGGTTCGTCCTGCCAGATGGCGAGTACACGCTTGACGACGATGCCCGCGGCTCCAACCACGCAGAGAAAGAAAATAAGCAATAAACGTCAAGCTTAATAAGATTGATACCTTTCCGTTACTCGCAACGCCCTCACCAGCACTATTCCAATTTCGCAATCACGCAAATTCGGTAACAAATAGAGCATAGAGTGCACAGATTCGCGCCATTTGACTTGCACAGGCCCCAGAATTACCTAGTGTTCTTTCTGTACGGCTTTGAAGCCACACCATCTTCGAATGTCCGATATTCAAAAGAATTGTCAATTTCTCTTTGAATTTAATTCGGACAAATAGTGGAAGATGCCAATAATTGAATAGGTAACTTAGTTAGCTCTCAAGAAAGTGGTTTTGAAATGCAGAACAAGAAGATGACCCGTATCGCTACCGCAATCGTTGGCTCCGCCGCTCTTCTCGGCGGCCTGGCTGCATGTTCTTCCGATGACGCACAGGATGCTGCTAACAACGCCAAGGATCAGGCGGGCCAGGTAGCAACCGACGCCACTGATAAGGCTGGCGACGCTATGGACGGCGCTAAGGACAAGGCTGGCGAGGCTGCTGATGGCGCTAAGGACAAGGCTGGCGAGGCTGCTGATGGCGCTAAGGACAAGGCTGGCGAGGCTATGAACGGTCTGGGGCTGGGCGACGCTGCTGGCGAGGATGTGGCAGAGGCTGACCTGCCTGAGTCCATCACCGAGGCAGCTTCTTCCTTCACCTCCCCGTACGATTCTGAGGCTGGCGAGTTCAAGTCCGCTAAGAAGGTCGGCGACGCGGTTGCCGCTGAATACGAGAACGTCACCTTCGTTGAGTCCCCAGAGACTAATGGTGCACAGCCGCTGATCGGTAAGATTCGCGAGACCTGGGTTGCCAACGGTGCACTGGAAAACGAGATTGGTCTGCCGACCGCACCGGAGTCGGAGATTGAAAACGGCTGGGAGCAGCCGTTCACTAAGGACACCATGAAGTGGACCTCTGAGGACGGCCAGAACTACTCCGACTCCTACGAGAACAAGTAGTTCGACACGAACCGAAAGATTTTGAGCGTGCCGGTTGGCACGCTCTTTTTCTTTCCCCCTAACTAGTCAAGCTCCTCTTCCCCCCCCCCTAGTCAAAAACGCCAGAGGCACCGCGCCGATGTGCGCCAACAATGTTGATATCGACAATCCCCACGGCAGCCATTGATGCAAAGACCGTGGTGGGGCCTACGAACTTAAAACCAGCTTTCTTCAATGCCTTGGCAAGCGCCTCGGACTCCTCGGAGAAGCTGGGCACCTCTTCGATTGAACGTGGCTCGGGAGACTTCTCCGGTTTAAACGACCACATCAACTCGGCTAAGCCGCCGTTTTCACGCAAGGCAATAGTCGCGGCGGCGTTATTGATTACCGCGGTAATCTTCCTGTGATTCCGAATGATTCGTTCATCATTCATCAATCTTTCGACATCTTCGTCATCGAAATCAGCAACCGCATCGGGGTCGAAGTTCGCGAAGGCTTCCTGAAACGCGGGCCGCTTCTTCAGCACTGTCTCCCACGACAACCCCGCCTGAAATACCTCCAGGCTGAGCCGTTCGAATAGTCCTTGCTCATCGCGCACCGGCATCCCCCACTCGGTGTCGTAGTACTCTCTCAGCAGCTCACTGTGAGCAGCCCATGCCGGTCGAGCCAATCCATCCTCACCGATGATGAGCCCATTGTTTTCCGTGTAGTCCGATCCAATTTTCATCAGTCTTTCCAATCCCCCAATTCCGGTTTGACTTAGCTGAGCACCGCAGCTCTTAATTCATATGCTTGTGTTGACGCCCAACCAGAGCGCCATACACCAGATCCAGCGTCGGCGTTTCCACTTTCGCCTTCTGCCCCATCCGGCGGATCGCGCCAATCTGGGCATCGAGCTCATTGGTAAGTCCCGCGGTGTAGTCGCGCTGCATCGACGAGGTGTTGTCGTACCCTTGATCATCAGTAAAGGCCAAGGTCCGCGACACGATGTCCTCTGGCAGCGCAACGCCGCAGGCTCGACCGACTGCCTCGGTTTCTTCAAACATCCGCGTCAAGCTGTCGCGCATTTCCGAACGCAAGTAACCAATCGGACTATCAGCCAGGGCACCTAGGGCACCGAGGTTAGCCACGAACATCGCTTTTGCCCAGATATCGACCCAGATATCCGGGAGCTGTTCGCCACCGAGCCCAGCCATGTGCAATGCCTCGATAACTGCCCCGACCAGGTCATTAGTGGAGTCATCGAATGTGCCGATGTTCAGGCTCATCGGTCCTGGTCGGAAGGTGACTTCTGCCGGGCCAGTGTGGATAAAGAAACCGCGGATAACACCCGGGAACACCTTGTCTTCACCGAACCGCCCCGCTGCCAAATAAGGGATTTCCACCGAGTTATGGGTGGTCACCACTGCTGCACCAGCCGGAACTTGCGGGAAAGGATCGTTGCCCGGCAGCGCCTTGGTTGCCGCAATCACAACATCGACGTCGACGCCATCGGCAGTGAGTTCACCCCAATTGTCGGCTGCTTTGACGGGGATAATGCTGCGTTCCCCGTGCTCGTCGATAAGCGTGAGCCCCACCTCACGAAGACGTGTCAGGGTCTCGCCGCGGGCGAGAAAGACGACATCATAACCCGCTTGCACGAGGCGACCGCCAAACCAGCCGCCGACAGCTCCTACACCTAAAACTCCAATCCTCATAGCTGCCACCTTACGACTTCCGCACTGAGCGCGAAATAGGTTGCATGCGGTTGTCCACAGACAATCCAGGCTATCCCCAAATGTGAAATTTGAGCTTGAATTACTACCTTGTCAAAACTATGTAAAGCGGAGTAGGGTCGAAGTTAATAGATATCAACCCAGGGTTGTTACTCTTTTGAGGCAAGACCTGAGGCCCACAGTTTGTGGTGCCTCGGGTCTTTTTGCGTTTAACGGCCCTGCTTACTGTGAAGGAAGGTCACGATGGGGTCGTCAAAAGATTCCAGCGCGAGGGCAATAGTTGAAAACCTCGGTGGACCCGGAAACATCACAAGCATGACGCACTGTGCGACGCGTCTGCGTTTTGAACTCGGTGATGTCTCCAAGATTAACGAGGACAAGATTGACAAGGTGCCGGGCGTACTCGGTGTCGTTCACCAGGGCGATAACCGCTACCAGGTCATCTGTGGCGGTGGCGTCGAATCGATGTACACGGCAATTAAGCATCTACCGGAAATGAAGGGCGCCGGCGCAGTCGCCACTAAGTCCGACGCAGACGTTAAGGCAGAAGCTCGCTCGAAGGCACGCGGCAAGTACTCCTGGTTGGACAACTTCTTCGAGTACCTCTCCGATTCGTTCCGCCCAATCCTGGGTGTGCTGTTGGGCGCATCGCTGATTATCGCTATTGCCGCGGTTCTCGACGGTCTGAACATCGTCGACTTCCGCGCTGAGGATAAGTCCGCTACTTGGATCTTTGTTGACGCCATGTGGCGCAGCGTCTTCTACTTCCTGCCAATCATGGTCGCCTACAACGCAGCGAAGAAGCTGCGGGTAGATCCATGGCTGGGCGCAGCCATCATGGCTGCCCTAATGACGCCGGAGTTTATGAGTCTGCAGGATACCGATCGCTTCTCGGACACCATCAAGACAGTCAACGAGGAACTCGGTACCGAAACTTTCACCGCCAACATCTTCGGCCTGCCAATGCAGCTCAATGACTACGGCGGACAGGTCTTTGTACCGCTGATCATGGTCGCCATCCTGGCAGTGGTCTACCACGGTTTGAAGAAAATCTTCCCGGAGAATGTGCAGATGGTCTTCGTTCCGTTTATCTCCATGTTGATTATGATTCCGCTGACCGCTTTCCTCATCGGCCCACTGGGAATCTGGCTGGGTAACGGCATCGGCTCCGGCCTGGCATGGATGAACTCGAACGCACCGTTTGTGTTCGCAATTCTCATCCCGATGCTCTACCCGTTCCTCGTACCGCTTGGCCTGCACTGGCCACTGAATGCGCTGATGCTGGTCAATATCCAGACTCTCGGCTACGACTTCATCCAAGGCCCGATGGGGGCCTGGAACTTCGCCTGCTTCGGCGCAACTGCCGGTGTGCTGGTTCTTTCCATGCGCGACCACGACACTCAGATGCGCCAAACTGCAACGGGTGCACTCGCTGCCGGTCTCTTCGGTGGTATCTCCGAGCCGTCCCTCTACGGTATTCACCTGCGCTTCAAGCGGATCTACCCACGCATGCTGCTCGGTTGTTTTGCCGGCGGTCTGACTATCGCCATCCTGTCGGCTCCGTTCGGTGGTGTGACAACCAACGCCTTCGTCTTCACCTCCCTCATCACCACTGTCGTGTTCAAACCGATGTGGGTCTACCTGATTTCCGTCGCCGTGGCATTCTTCGTCGCCATGTTCGCCATCATTCTCACCGACTACCGCACGCCGGAAGAGAAGGCTGAGGCCGAGGCCGCACGCGCCGCAGAGCTTGACGACGAACCCAGCGACGCCACCCCACACGCTGCCACCAGTGGCTCCGATTCGGCTCCAGCTGAGGCTTCCGGTGACGCTGGTACCAACGCCGAGGCTGCCGCACCGGCTGCTGCGGCAGCTGGCGCCGGTGGTGTCGCAACTGCCGTTGATACCAAGCCTGTACAGGTGCAGGCCCCGGTTGCCGGTGAGGTTGTCAGCCTTGCTGAGGCCGGCGACGCGGTCTTTGCCTCCGGTGCTCTCGGTGACGGTGTCGGTATCAAGCCGACCAGTTCTACCGTGGTCGCACCCGTATCGGGCACGTTGATGACTGTGGCAAAGACCGGTCACGCCTTCGGTATTAAGACCGATGACGGTGTAGAGGTACTCGTCCACGTCGGTATCGACACGGTCAAGATGGCCGGTGAAGGCTTCGATGTCCAGGTTTCCAAGAAGCAGCACGTCGAGGCCGGCGATGTTCTTGCCGAGGTCGATTTCGACAAGGTCAAGGAAGCTGGCTACCCAACCACGACACTGATGACCATCACCAATACCAAGAAGCTGACCAAGGTTTCCCCGGTCACCGGCATCTCCGTCCAAGCCGGCGACACGGTCATCGAAGTTCAGCCATAATTGATTTCTAGAAGGCATACCGGCCTGAAATCCCTCAACTTATGGAGGAGTTCACGGTTACCGACATGGAAATCCTGAGAGTATTCAATAACAACGTGGTTCTGGCCAAGGACGCGACCGGCGAGAAAATCATCACCGGCCGCGGCATTGGCTTCAAGGCCCGCCCGGGGCAGCCGGTTGATTCGAGCAAAGTTGTTCGCATCTTTGTCCCAGCGGAAGGCCGTGATCCGGACCATATTGCCACGATGCTCACAGAAATTCCGCTGGCTCACATGACTCTTGTGACCGATGCGGTAACCGCAGCCGGCCTGCCGGAATCAATGACGAAGAACGCTTCCCTCCTTGTGGCGTTAGCCGATCACATTGGTTTCGCCATCATGAGGGCAGCTAACGGGCAGCGAGCAGATTACCCGCTGCTCGCGGAAGTCAGCCAACTTTATAGTGAAGAATACGCGCAGGCGCAGGCGATTTTGTCGCATATCAATCGCGCCCTCAATGACCGTCGTATAGCGCCATTGCCCCGCTCAGAAGCGGTGGCGATTACGTTACACCTAGTCAATGCTGGTTTTTCTACGGGTGATTTGAGCTTCACCTACACCATGACGGGCGTCCTGCAGCAGCTGCTCACAATCATTGAAAGTGATTTTGGCATCACGCTGGAGCCAGAGACTGTCAATGTAGGGCGCTTCATCACGCACCTGCGCTACTTGTTCGTCCGGATTGCCAAGCATGAGCAGTTGAAAGATCACTCCTCCGCTATTGGCCAGGCCATCCGTGACTCCGCCCCAGAGGCGTTTCGCTGCGCACAGCGTATCTCCGCAGTCATTGAACTGCGTCTGGGGTCGGGGCTGACGGAAGACGAAGTTTCCTACCTCACCCTGCACATTGCACGCATTGTGCAGGCAGCGGCTGTATCTCCCACCGCCTCCAGGGTTTCCCGGAGCGTGCGCGACGTTGATGCTAAGCAAGCACCAGCGGTGGGGTGTACAGGCACTGTGCCTGAGTCAGAAAATTTCACATATTCGACCCGAAAGGATTCAACCATGATTACTCGTACCGCTACCATCGGTTCCTCCGTAGGCCTGCACGCTCGCCCGGCTTCCCTGTTCACTCAGGCTGCTGCTGAGTACGACTACGACATTGTCATTTCCCTTGACGACGAAGAGGCCGATGCCGCCTCGATCCTGGAGGTCATGACCCTCGGCGCTAAGCACGGCGACGAAGTCACGCTGAGCTGCGAGGACGACTCCGCAGCTGCAGCTCTGGACGAGCTTGCAGCCATGCTCGAGCGCGACCTTGATGCCGAGTAAGCCCAGCTAGAACGCTCCTGGATAACACCACGGCACACCACGACCGACGAGTATCCCCGCAGAGGTCCCGAAAAGGAGATCGGAAGCAATGAACGAGCAGCACACTGTCATCTATGGCATCGGTGTCTCGACCGGTACGGCCAGCGCTGAAGTAGTAAAGGTACTCCCCGCCCCGGGAGTTGATACTCAAGAGCCGTCGTCGACCGATCCCGTCGCCGATGGTGAGCGCGTCCGCGCGGCGATGGCCAACGTCGCAGAGTCGCTGAAGAAGCAGGCTGAGCACTCCAGCCCGCAGGCACGCCCGATTCTGGAGGCCACTGCGCAACTGGCTTCCGATAGGGCGCTCGCCAAGGCCGTGGTGAAGAAACTCAAGGCAGGCTCCGGCATCACCCAGGCCGTTCACGATGCCGTTGAAGACTACGCGCAGCTCCTAACCAGTCTCGGTGGCTACATGGCTGAACGTGTCACCGACCTCTACGATGTTCGCGACCGCACAATTTGCGAGCTGCGTGGCCTGCCAAAACCGGGCGTCCCGGATGTTTCCACCCCAACTATTCTGCTTGCCGACGATCTCGCGCCCGCCGAAACCGTGGGTCTTGACCCCGAGTTTGTCGTAGGCATTGCCACCGCCGGTGGCGGGCCGACCAGTCACACGGCTATCCTCGCAGCACAGCTGGGCATTCCAGCCGTCGTTAAGGCGAAGGGCGTCATGGAACTCGAGGCCGGTACCTTCGTCGCCATTGACGGCGGCGCCGGTGAGGTAATTGCGAATCCGACCGCCGATGAGGTCGCCGCGTTGGAAGAGCGCGCTCGACGCCGGGAAGCAGCCCTGGCGCAGTCTGTGGGCGCAGGCAAGACCGCTGATGGGTACCCCGTGAATCTGCTGGCCAACATTGGTACGGCGGAGGATGGTGAGTCTGCAGCAGCGCAGGACAATGAGGGCACCGGCCTGTTCCGTACTGAGTTCCTTTTCCTCGACCGCGACAAGGCTCCGAGTTTGGAGGAACAAACGGAAACCTACACTCGTGTGCTGAAGGCATTCGGTGAGCGACGCGTGGTTGTGCGCACGCTGGATGCGGGTGCGGATAAGCCGCTGAGCTTTGCCGACCTAGGCGAGGAAGAAAACCCGGCGCTGGGTCGCCGCGGACTGCGCCTGTCGCAGGCTCGGGAAGATTTGCTGGATACGCAGCTGGATGCACTCGCCGCTGCGTTTGACGCCACCGGCCGTAAGGCTGACCTGCGGGTTATGGCTCCGATGATCGCAACGGTCGAAGAAACAAAGTGGTTTGCAGACAAGGCACGGGAGCGTGGCCTGCCGAAGGTCGGCATCATGATTGAGGTCCCCGCAGCAGCAATTCGCGCGAAGCAGCTGCTGTCCATTGTGGACTTTGCCTCCATTGGTACTAACGACTTGTCGCAGTACACTATGGCGGCCGACCGTATGCAGGGGGCTCTGGCGGATCTCCTATCGCCATGGCAGCCGGCTGTGCTGCAAATGATTAAGTCCGCATGCAAGGGCGGCAATGCTACCGGCAAGCCCATTAGTGTCTGCGGTGAAGCCGGCGGTGACCCGCTGCTGGCACTGGTCCTGGTGGGCCTCGGCGTGAGCTCGCTGTCCATGGCTTCCAAGAAGGTGCCGGCCGTCCGCGCCGCTCTCCGCCTCCACGACCGCGCTACCTGCCAGCAGATGGCAGCATACGCTGTCGATGCCGAAACTGCGGCCGATGCGAAGGCCGCAGTGACCGCGCTGGTGGATCCGAAGGTGAAGGATCTGCTGTAGAGCGACGGAATTAGCACTAAGCCTGGCGTACACACGCTGTCAGCGTAAACGTGTGCGCCAGGCTCTTTCTCTTATGTTCGCTGCCCCATCACAGGCAGCAAATTTTCTGGGAAATTTCTTGATTTTCTCTCTCTCGAACGCCCCATTAGGATAAATAGAGTGCCTTCGTCGGCACCACCAACGCCGTCGAAGCCCCTTAATAATTCCAATAAAGACGGCTCATACAAGCCGCAACTTAATTCACGCATCAGGCTCCACCCAGCCCGTGAAAATTCACAATTTCACATTAAGAGTGTCAGTTTTCGACATCGTGGCCTTTCATCTACATGGGCACACGAACTGCAATTGCGCTGTTGTAACGGGCGTTTGCGCCACCGCAGCACAGGCAACAACGGCGTCGCCACAGCAGCTTGCAGCATCGCCCTTGACCTTACGGGCGACACTAATTTAGAAAGAACACAATTCTCATGACCAAGTCGAGCGGAGTGGAGTCCCCGAAGTCTTTCGCTTCCATTATCGTTGTTACAGCTCTCATGCTGTTTTCGATGTTCTTCGGCGCGGGCAACCTCATCTTCCCGCCGAAGCTCGGAGTGGATTCCGGTACCAATTTTGGCCCCTCAATCACCGGCTTCCTGCTCACCGGTGTGGCGTTGCCAGTTCTGGCCATCATCGCCATCGCCATTTCAGGCAACAACCTGCGTGACCTAGCGTTTCGCGCGGGCCGCATCTTTTCCTTAGGCTTCCCGGTAATCGCATACCTTTCCATCGGTGCTTTCTACGCTCTGCCGCGTACCGGTGCCGTGTCGTACGAAACCGGTGTCCAGCCGATTTTCGGCAGTGATTCACTGGCCGTCGCTGCGGCCTTCTACTTTGTTTTCTTCGGTATCGCCTTAGCACTTGCGTGGAATCCGAATGAAATTGTGTCCAAACTGGGCAAGATCCTCACCCCGGCTCTGCTAATTCTCTTGGTTGTATTGGTTGGAATGTCGGCATTCAAATTCGATGCCGCTCCGGCTGCGCCAATTGAGAAGTACTCCTCTACCCCATTTGCCTCCGGCCTGGTCGAGGGCTACCTCACAATGGACTCCATCGCCGGCCTGGCATTCGGCATCATTGTCATTTCTGCCCTCCGCGTCAGCGGTGTCCCAGAGGGCAAGCGTATGGTTCGCGGCACAATGATCTCAGGCCTGTTCGCCGGCATTTTGCTGGCCATCATCTACTTGGGTCTGGGCTATGTCGGCCAGGTGCTGCCGAATGCCGCCTCCTTCGATAACGGCTCGGGCATTCTCGCAGAGGCTTCCAAGCTGGCCATGGGCCAGGTCGGACAAATCATCTTCGGCCTCATCGTTCTGCTCGCATGTATGACCACGGCTGTCGGCCTGATTGCCGCCACCAGCGAGTTCTTCAACCTGCTACTTCCGGGCATCAGTTACAAGGCATGGGCGATTATCTTCACGGTCATGTCCTTCGTAATGGCAACACAGGGGCTGTCTCAGGTACTGGCGATTGCCGCGCCAATCATCACCTTTATTTACCCGCCGGCTATCACTCTGATTGCACTGACTCTTCTCGACCCGGTCATTTCCTACTCCTTCAAGCTGCATTACACCTACCGCCTGGGCGTCTGGGTTGCCACCATCTGGTCGGGTATCTCAGTACTCTCCGGTTTGGGTGTCGGTGGTTCTGCTTTGGCGGACTTCCTCAGTCTCGTACCTGGTCAGACCATCGAGTTCGGATGGTTCCTGCCGACTCTGGCAGCGACGGTGATCGGATACGCAATTGACGTCGTCACGCGAAAGCAGCGCGCAAATCGCCCGGCGAGTGTGCTTGCCGACGAGACCGTTGCAGAAGAGGTAGCCGAAAAGGCGTAAAACCACACCCGGTTATTTGCGTTGCATAACGTAAATACCGCACGCTAGAGAAGTAAATTCCATCCGAACAAGGATTGACTATGAGTACCCGAATGCGTTTTACGCAAACGCTCCTTTTCCGCGTTATTGTCGCGATTATTCTGGGCATTGTCTGCAGCTTTTTCTTCCCGGACTGGCTGGCTCGAATTTTTGTCACTTTCAATGGCCTCTTTGGTAACTTCCTGGGCTTCTTTATCCCGGTGCTGATTTTTGCCCTCATCACGCCGGCGATTGCTAGCCTGGGCCGCGGCGCCGGAAAGTGGCTGGGTATTACCACTGCTATCGCCTACGGCTCGACGGTGTTTTCGGGTCTATTGGCCTACGCCGCCACCCAGGGGCTCTACCCTTGGCTGCTCGGCGCTGATCAGGCCGGCACATCGGTGGATATTGATGAGGGCGCGCTGGAGAGCTTCTTCAATGTAGAGATGCCACCACCGTTTGACGTCATGACCGCCCTGCTGCTGGCTTTCACGGTCGGTGTGGCGATGACCACCGTGAAGTCGGACTCGCTCTACCGCGGTGCGACGCAGCTGCGCGACGTGATTATGAAGATCATCTCGGCATTTATCATCCCACTGCTGCCGATTTACATCTTCGGCATGTTCCTGTCTATGGGCATGAACGGCAACCTGACCACGACGCTGTCGATGTTCTTCAAGGTGCTGCTGCTGGCAGTCATCGGCACCGTGCTCCTGTTGGCAATCCAGTTCTCCATCGCTGGCGCCATCGCTGGCCGCAGCCCGTGGACGTCCCTGAAGAACATGCTGCCGGCTTACGCCACCGCACTCGGTACCTCCTCCTCGGCCGCTACCATTCCGGTGACTTACAAGGCCGCGCTGAAGAATGGTGTCTCGGAGAAGGTCGCAGGCTTTACCGTGCCGCTGTGCGCAACCATCCACCTGGCCGGTTCGATGATGAAAATCACGCTGTTCGCATTTGCCGTGATGTTCATGGCGGACAAGCCGCTTTCGCCGGGCATGGCCATCGGCTTCATTCTCACTTTGGGTATCACCATGATCGCGGCTCCGGGCGTTCCAGGTGGCGCAATTATGGCCGCGGTCGGAGTGCTGCAGTCCATGCTGGGCTTCGATCAGGAGCAGGTCGCTTTGATGATTGCCGCCTACATCGCCATCGACTCCTTCGGTACCGCATGTAATGTCACTGGAGACGGTGCAATTGCCATGATTGTTAACCGCTTTGCCAAGGATGATGTCATCGACCGTTCCGAAGAGCTCAGCTTCGACGCTGAAGAGGCCAATTCCGCATCTTCCACAACCGAGGCCTAACTGGCTTCGGTGCATATGTAAAAATTAAAGAAAACATCCACCGGTCAACCCCGTCGCAATCTTTCAAAAGGCCTTCTTATGGGCCGATGCGGCGGGTGTTGGCATACATGTAAGGGGCCCGCCTTGGACTTCATTTCGACTCGCGACCCAGAGCGCACGCCGCACAAGTTCTCAGACATTCTCCTGGGAGGTCTCGCTAACGACGGTGGCCTCTACCTGCCGGTCGAGTACCCACAGGTTGACGATGCCACTTTGACGCGTTGGCGCTCCGTGCTTGTCGACGACGGTTACGCAGCCTTGGCTGCAGAGGTCGTCAGCCTTTTTGTGGACGACATTCCACTGGAGGATTTGCGCGGTATCTGTGCACGGGCGTACACCTACCCGAAGTTCTCCGATCCGGATATTGTGCCGGTGACGAAGCTGGAAGATCAGCTCTACATCGGTCACTTGTCCATGGGCCCCACAGCGGCATTCAAGGATATGGCGATGCAGCTGCTCGGTGAGTTCTTCGAGTATGAGCTGGCTCGTCGTGGCGAGACCCTGAACATCCTCGGCGCCACCTCTGGTGACACGGGTTCCTCGGCCGAGTATGCAATGCGCGGCCGTGAGGGAATCAGCGTGTTCATGCTAACTCCGGCTGGTCGAATGACCGCGTTCCAGCAGGCTCAGATGTTTGGTCTGCAGGATGCCAACATTCACAACGTCGCCCTCGACGGTGTCTTCGACGATTGCCAGGACATCGTTAAGGCCGTCTCCGGTGACTTGGAGTACAAGGCCAGCCGCCACATTGGTGCAGTCAACTCGATTAACTGGGCTCGCCTGATGGCTCAGATCGTGTACTACGTCTCCTCGTGGATTCGTGTCACTGGCGGCAACGGTGCTGAGGCGAACAACGCGCAGAAGGTCAGCTTCAGTGTGCCGACCGGCAACTTCGGTGATATTTGCGCCGGCCATATTGCGCGCCAGATGGGTGTGCCAATTGACCGCCTGATTGTGGCTACCAATGAAAACGATGTCTTGGATGAGTTCTTCCGCACGGGTGCCTACCGCGTGCGCAGCGCTGCGGAGACTCAGGCTACCTCTTCCCCATCGATGGATATCTCCCGCGCGTCTAACTTCGAGCGTTTCATCTTCGATCTGCTGGGGCGCGATGCTGAGCGCACTGCAGACCTCTTTGGTGTCAAGGTCAAGGAGGGCGGCTTCTCTCTTACTGCTGATCCGATCTTCCCGGAGGCTTCTGCCCAGTACGGTTTCCTCTCCGGTCGCTCGACTCACGCTGACCGCGTCGAGACCATCAAGGACTGCTGGGAGCGCCTAGAGGTCATGGTCGATCCGCACACCGCTGACGGCATCCACGTCGCCCGCGGCCTGGTAGACCAGGTATCCACCCCAATTGTCTGCCTGGAGACCGCTCTGCCGGTAAAGTTCTCCGAGACCATCCTGGAGGCCACCGGACGCGAGCCGGACTGCCCGGAGCGTTTCGCGGACATCATGAATGCCCCGCGCCGCGTTACCGAGCTGCCGAATGATGTCGATGTGGTGAAGAAGTTCATCGACGACAACGTGGCTTAAAACCGGGCATAGCCCAACCTCCCCCCCATCCGCGCAGCAGCGATGTGGAATAGTGCCCTCTTTTTTAAGGGCAAACGGCATTATCTTGGGCTATAGGGCTGTTATTACCCCCGTGATTACCTCACAATTGTTCACATGAGTTTCACTCGAGTTAATAGCCGTCCTATGCCCCACGCGCCCGCATCTTCCCCGCAGGAAGGTTCCCAAAAGACAACCACGGTCTCGCGGGCGCTGGCCGACACACTGGCCCAGCACTGCGACCACTGCTTCGGTCTCATCGGCAACGCGAACTCCCACTTCACGTCAGCCCTTACTGAATCGGGATTCGGCTACTCCTCCGTCCGACACGAATCGGCTGCTGTCGGGGCCGCCGATGCATTCCACCGTGCAGGTGGAGGGCTTGCCATCGCGACCGCCACTTGCGGCGCAGGATTTACCAATGCGCTAACCACTCTGGCCGAGGCTCGAGTAGCCCGTATTCCGCTAATTTTTGTCGTCGGCACGCACCCGGAACGCCCACGTCCCTTTGACCTTAATCAGGCGGCGCTCCTCGACGCCCTCGACGTCTGTCATCGCACCGTTACTCCCGAGTCCGCGCTTGACGACGCAAACTTTGCGGTCCAGCACGCACTGAGTTCTCGGCAGCCTGTCGTGCTGCTGCTCCCCTATGACATCCAAGAAGCACCGATTACGGCATCTGCGTCTGAAACACAGTCGACTAATCAGGAGCATCTGCACACCGGCCGACCAGAATGGTTGGAGTCAACTGTCGCGTCGCTGGCCGAGGAACTGCAAACTGCCCGTCGCCCACTCATTATTGCTGGTAGAGGTGTGTTGCTCTCTGGTACCGCAGATCTAGTTCGCCGCATCGGGGACGGTGCGGGGGCACTGTTTATGCACTCAGCGATGGCTCGTCATGTGCTTTCCAGTCCGTGGCAGATTGGCACCGTGGGCGGTTTTGCGCACGCGTGGCAGGTGGAGCTAGCTCGACAGGCCGATGTGGTGCTGTTCCTGGGAGCAAGCTTCAACGCTTTCCAAAACCGTGGCGGCAACATGTTTGCACCGGACGCGAAGATTATCCAGGTTGTCGACGAGCCCCATCCCGCTGCTCAGCCGTCGGTGACACCGCTATTGGCTAAGTTGGAGGAACTTCTGCCCGTACTGGCAGAGCAGCTGGAGAAGTCCCGGGGGTCGTCGTCAAGCACATGGCGTGCGGAGTTGAAGACACTGCCGACGACAGCGGAGGTCGAGTCGCTGACGTGCGCGGATGGCCGGTTGGATCCGCGGGCGTGCCTGCAGTATCTGAATCGTATCCTGCCCAATCAGCGCGCTGTGTGTACTGACGGTGGCCATTTCCTGGGGTGGGTTCCGAAATATCTTGATGTGCCTGGTCCGCAGCAGCAAGTGATTGTGGGCACGGCGATTCAGTCAATTGGTTTGGGCATGGGGTCACTTGTCGGCCTCGCGGCGGCACGCCCCAAGGACTATTGCGTGCTAGTCGCCGGTGACGGTGGCGGCACGATGGGTATTGCGGATTTACCTGCGGCGATTGAGCAGCTGCGGCGTGGTCGTGGCGGTTGCGTGGTGTTCATTAACGATGCTGCCTATGGCGCGGAGCTGCACCAGTTTGGCGATGTCGGGTTGGACACCTCGTCCATGGAGATTGCCGACTACGACTTCGCCGCAGTCGGACGTGCCTATGGCGCTCACGGTTTCAGTGTCGGCGAACCTGAGGACTTTGCCCAACTCGACGCCTACTTCCATGACGTTTCCAACTCCGATGAGGCTTCCGTTGCCGTAATTGATTTCAAGGTCTCACGGCTGGTGGTCGCGGACTTCGTGAAGGAAGTTCTGGCTAAGGCACAAAGGTAGTTTGCCGCAGGCATGATCGGGGCCATCTAGGCCCCGGTGCGACCCCTCTTCAGGCCGGTTGGTTGATGGGGTCTACAATGTGGCGAGTGGTAAAGCAGCGTAACGGTAAAGATCAGATTTCATCAACAGATCAGCCCGCCACAGCGGTGGCAAAGGACCCGCGCGAGCACGTCACTGGCCGCGCGATTGCCGTCTGGCTGGCGGCGCTGATTACCTACATCGTTGCCATCGTCGGCCGCACCTCCATGGGTGTCGCTGGCGTCGAGGCGCTCGATCGCTTCCATATCAACGCCTCCCAACTCGCGCTGTTCACCGCCGTGCAGGTTGGCGTCTACGCCCTGGCGCAGATTCCGACGGGCATCATCATTGACCGCGTCGGCGCCAAGAAAACGATGGTCGTGGGCGCACTGATCATGGCGCTAGGCCAGGTCATCATCGCGTTTACGACATCGTATCCGCTGGCTGTCATCGCTCGTGTGTTCATCGGCGCCGGCGATGCCACCGCATTCCTCGGTGCGATGCGACTGCTTCCCGCGTGGTTCCCACTGCGCGTCACTCCGCTGTTCACGCAGCTCACGGCTGGTCTTGGCCAGCTCGGCCAGTTCATCTCTGCGGTCCCGTTCCTCGCGATTCTGCACGCCGCGGGGTGGGTGCCCGCGTTCTTGTCGCTGAGCACCGCGGGTCTTCTCATCGCTATCGTAGGCATGATCGCGCTTGCCGACGTCCCGGAGAACTCCTCCACAGCCAAGATGTCACTTCGTAAACGCCGCGCCGCCAAGAAGGCCGCGAAGACGGCTGCCAATGGCGGAGCCTCTGCCGCAGCCGATGAGAAACTAACTATCGGCCAGACTCTGAAGATTGTGACCACTCACCCGGTGTGCTGGCAGGGTTTCTTCACTCACTGGACTGGTTTGATGCATCAGTGCATCTTCACATTGCTGTGGGGCATGCCTCTGATGATGCTAGGTATGGGTCTTAAGCCCTCCGAGGCCAGTGTGGTGCTGGTCGTTAACACGCTGTCAGTAATTATCGCCGGGCCGTTGATGGGCATGGTCTCGGCACGCACCGGCCGCGACCGTATCAAGGTTGTTGTCGCAATCGCGTTTATCAACATGGCCGTCTGGATTGTGTTCCTGGCACCGAGCAACCCACCAGCGTACTGGGCAATTATTGTAGTCAACATCCTAATGGCCGGTCTTGGTGCAATGTCCAACTTCGGCTTTGACTCAGTGCGCGAAGAGGTCGATCGCAAGGTACTCGCCACCGGCACTGGGTTGGCGAATATGGGCGGTTTTGTGGCCACCATGCTCGCTGCACAAGGTGTCGGCTTCCTGCTGGATATTGCAGCTCCCGATGGAAACTACACCTGGGAGACCTTCCGCATTGGCTGGTTGGCTGTCGTCGGTGTGTGGGTGATCGGTTTCGTTGGCCTGCTGGTGGCAAAGCGTGCGGCAGCACGCTTTGTCGCCCAGCAAAGCCGTTTTGAGCTGGAACCTACGGAGTAGGAACTACAGGAAGCCGAAAGACGGAGCGGCTAGAACAGCGAAAGCTGCTCTGGCCCTTCCAGTCCCTCCGAGTCATCCGAGTCCTCCGATCGCCCAGAGGAGTCTGCGCGGCCGCTATCCGCCGTGCGTTCGCTGCCATCGGTCTGAGCACCATGGGAAGCGCGCTCACCGGTGTCAGTTTCGGAGGCTGCGTTCTCCGGGACGTCGTCAAGCGAAGGCGTTGATGCTACGGCCTCACGCTCATACATTTCCTGCAGCTTCTCGGTCTTGGTAATGCGGACTAGCTCGGCGTAGATGACCAGCTTCATAGAACTATTGACCAGTGGCCCCAGCTGGGAAAACAGGACATCGACGTCGCCGTCAACCGCGAGGCAAGCGCGACGCAGGCTCTCCTCGGAAATAATCCAGCGAGAAGTTTCCGCGCAGGTTTCGCGGTCGCCGATGAAGTCCAACGCGAGGGCAACCTGGTTGCTGGCGACGCCATCCAATGTGGCAGCCAGGCGCTCGTTAGGTGCGGCATCCTTGAACAGGCGGGCAATCTGGACTGCCTCCGCCGTCGGCACCTGGCCAGCGGCATACTCAGCGATGAGTTCGGCCATGCGCTGAGCACCGACGTGCTGATCAGTCAGCCAGATGTCGTGCAAGGCATACATGATGGCCATGGCTTGCCAGGAGGCGTGCCCATGATAGAGAATGCCCAAGATGCCGGCCTGCTCCAGCAGCCAACCGACCATCGCTTCCCCATCGGCGCCATTGCGAGCGCAGAGGTTGTCGACATTCCAAGCCATATGCCCTTCGACGCAGCAGCCATAGAACTTCTGATCTTCCTCCAGCTGCGCGGCCAGTGACACTACTTCACGCGCGGCATACGGGTAGCCGTAGGCAAGGGTGGCATGCGACAGATCATCGACGCCCATGGTCACCCACGGAAACTCGCCGTGCCACGGACCGCGACCAACGAGGAAGCCCGCCGCGAGATACGCCCATCGGGTCGAGGCATCAGCGTTGTACCAGTACTGCAGTGCGCGCGGCGTCGGATGCCCGCTGTCAGCGTGAATCAATCCCGCGTTGACCAGCATCTCCACAATCCAGGGCGCCGCGAAAGCACTCGCCCCTATTGACGCTGCGAAGTCCTGAATCCACAGCAGGCTCGATTCCTCATACATGTGCAACGGGTCCTTCAGACGTCCGTCGCCGCTGCCCGCAGCATCCATAAACGCCGAAGCAAACGCCACCGCAGCCACCGAAGCTTCGGTCAATTCCTTTGACTCCAGCGTTGCCGGGAAAGACTCCGTCGGATGCGGCTTACGAATCGACCACATGTCGCCCTTGAGCGCCAACGCGACTGCGCCCACCAGGCGGGCAACCACTGTCGATTCGTTGCGTGCTTCCGATTCTTGCTCAAATGTCGGCATCGCCGGTTCTTCTAGCACAGTCAGCAGCAGACGCTCTTCGGCCCAGCGCACCGCGTCGGCACGTAGTTCAGACCACATATAGGAGGGCAAGTACTTCTCGTCGGTTGCCATCCAGCGCAGCTCATTGCGAATATCCACCGGAGCTGTCATCACCAGAGCCCGCACCTTCACCGGATCGCAGAGGAAGCCTGCAATGAGCTCCACCTGGCGAGCCTGCACATTCCGCACCGTTAAATCGCTGGCGTTCAGGGCTCGCGGTGTGCCCTCTCCCGGCGCGTTATCCGGCTCCAGCCCCATGCGCTCCATACGGCGACTCAGCACATCCGCTGGCATATTCGCCACTAAGTCGGCGACGCGGAAGCTAAGGCTCGGTTCCGCCGGGAACACCTCCGAAATATGTGGCGGCACATGCCACACGCCCGCCGGTTCCTCCCACACGAGCCCCTGGCGCTGGCCACGGCGTAGCACATGCTCAAGCTGCTGCTTGCCGACGCGACGACGCTTGCGGTCAACGCCCTTCGGCGTATCGTGCGCCATCACGTCCGCATCCGATGCCCAATAGGCCACTTCTGTGAGGGTATCCAGCGATGCGGAATCCTCCAGAATATGAACCAAGTGGGCCACATCGAGAACATCGGGATCACAAAAAGACAGCGCCGTATGCGCTGAATCCTGTGACATCAGCAATTCCACCGCCTCTTGCCCAGCAGCTGAGGTATCAGCGGCTGGGCACGTGCGGCTCAATAAAAAACGCAGGTCAGTGCCATCGAGGTTGAGAATGAAATCCTCATACCTAGGGCGTACCGAGTAATCGACGTTGCGTTCCATAGCCCACCATTATGCCCGGTCGCCGTGCTAAGACAAAGGCTGCACCCCGCTGCCACATATTGAGCCTCGCAGCGAGGTGCGGCAGACCTCTGCCCGGCCTACTCGTGGTCGGGGTTCTCCTCACCCCAAAACACACGATTGACGACACGGCTGGAGTGACGAGTCAGACGCAAATAGTGCTCAATAAAACCGTTGGAATCCGATGCCTCCCACCCCGCCGCACCGGCGACCTGAGTCAGCTGACGCCCCGGCTGGGGCAGCTGATCCGTGCGCTTACCACGGGTGAGCACCAGCGCATTGCGAGCATTCGTCGCCATCAGCCAGGCATCCCGAAGTGCGTCGGTATCCTCCGCATCTAGAATTCCGCGGTCTTTCAGCACTTCCAGACACTCCAGCGTCGACGTGTTGTGCAACTCCGGCACCTCGTGGGCATGCAGCATGATTAGCAGCTGCACAGTCCATTCGATATCGGTCAGTGCACCGGAACCGAGTTTGGTGTGGGTACGGCGATCGGCTCCGCGAGGCAGTCGCTCGGAATCAACACGCGCTTTCATACGACGGACATCGCGGACCATCTTGGCATCAGCTCCGCCCTGTGGGTACCTCAGCGGATCGATGGCCTTAAGGAAGCGGGTGCCCAGGTCTTTGTCGCCGGCAATCCAGGTAGCCCGTAGCAGTGCCTGAATCTCCCAGGTTTCACCCCAGCGCTCGTAGTAGGTCACATAGGAATCCAGGGTCCTGACAATCGGGCCCGAGCGTCCTTCTGGGCGCAGGTCCACGTCGACCTCCAATGGCGGGTCCTGGCTTGGCTTTGCCAGCCGACGACGCAACGAGTCACAAATCCTGGTTGCCCACTTGACCGCCTCGGAATCGTCGACAAGCGGCGCTCCATCGGCGTCCTTGCGGGGTTCACAGATGAACATCACGTCGGCATCGGAGCCGTACCCCAGTTCAGCACCGCCGAGTCGCCCCATACCAATCACGGAGATAACGCCCGGGACCTCCGAGTCAGGATGCTCCAGCGACCATGCACGGATTTCGGCGGCAAGGGCAGCTTCGAGCACGTTGTCCCACACCATCGACAGAGAGTGACAGACCTCTTGCACATCCATCAGTCCGAAGAGATCTGCGGAGGCAATGCGCGCGAGCTCTGCACGGCGCAACGCACGTGCCACACCAATGGCCTTAGCTGGACTGTTGTGTCGGGCAGCCGCTGCGACCAGCGCACGCCCGACTGCATCGGAGTCGGTATTCAGAAGCTTCGGCCCGGATGCACCGTCGCCGAACCGTTTAATCACGTCCGGCGCACTCATAATCAGATCAGACGCGTACGGCGAAGAACCGAGCACACGCATCAGCCGTTGGCCGACGACGCCCTCATCGCGCAGCGTACGCAGGAACCACGTTTCGTCGTGGAGCTTCTCAGAGAGCTTGCGATAATTGAGCAGACCCGCGTCGGGGTCTGGCGTCGACGATAGCCACTCCATCAGCGTCGGTAGCAGCATCGCCTGAATACGCGACTTGCGCGAGGTGCCCGCCGCCAGCGCAGAAAGATGCTCGTAGGCGCGATCCGGGTACTGATAGCCCAGCGCGGCTAGCTGGCGCTTTGCCGCATCGGCCGATAGCTGCAGGGTTCCAATGTCCTGCTCCACCACGGAGTTCAGCAGTGGACGGTAGAAAAGCTTGTTGTGCAGGGAGCGGATCTGTGAGCTGGCCAGTCGAACCTGCTTGGCCAGCGGTTTGCTGGCATCGGTGCCGCCCTCACCGACGATGCCAGAGGCGCGACCGAGCCACTGAAGAGCTTCGGTGTCGTCGTCGGCAGGCAACAAATGCGTCCGCCGCATCTTTTGCAGCTGCAGGCGGTGCTCCAGCAGACGGACGAACTCGTAGGCGTTAATCAGCGCGGCACCGTCTTCGCGACCGATATAGCCAGCCTCGACAAGTGCGTCGAGTGCCATCACAGTTGGCAGCACGCGGAGGCTATCGTCATAGCGACCATGGACCAGCTGCAGCAGCTGCACCGCGAACTCGACATCACGCAGACCACCGCGACCGAGCTTGAGCTCTCGGTAGCGAAGCTCTTCGGGGACGTTTTGGACCACACGGGCGCGCATGCGTTGAACATCATCGACGAAGGATTCCCGCTGAGAGGCGGTCCACACCATCGGAGCTAGAGCATCGATGTATTCGCGGCCCAGCTCGATATCGCCTGTCATCGGCCGCGCCTTCAGTAACGCCTGGAACTCCCAGGTTTCGGCCCAACGCTTGTAGTAGGCGACGTGGGAATCCACGGTGCGTACGAGTGCACCCGACTTACCCTCCGGTCGGAGATTCGCGTCGACCTCAAAGAAGCAGTGGCAAGAAATCCGGATAAATTCGCTGGCCAAACGGGTGGCTCGGGCATCCGCCGGCTCTGCGACGAATATGACATCCACATCGGAGATGTAGTTCAGCTCTTCCGCACCGCACTTGCCCATGGCGATTACGGCCAGGCGTGTTGAGACCGGCGACGAAGGAAAGACCTGTTGCACCGCGACAGAGAGTGCAGCCGTCAACGCCGCATCAGCCAGATCACTGAGTGCCTCCGAGACCTGACGGAATGGGACTTGTGGCTGTCCCGGACGGCGAGGACCCCGTGGATACGTGCCAGCCAAGTCGTAGCACGCAATACGCATGATCAAGTCGCGGTAGGCGCACTGCATCGCAACTTCGGCCTCACGGCCGGTTAGCTTCGCACGGTACAAACCGGGGCCTTCAAGCGTGGCGGGCGCAACGACGGGGTTGCGATACTCGGGATCCTCCTGCTTTTCCAGACTGGCCTCATCAGTGAGTTCGATGACCTCGGGCACAGCCCCGACGCTGGAGAGCATCTCGCGGAACATGTCTGCCTCAGTTGGAAACTCAGCTTGGAGCAGAACCCACTTTTCTGGGTGTGCAACCAGGTGATCGCCCAGTGCACTCGAGCCGCCGAGCAGCGCAAACATACGCGTACGTAGCGGCACCTGCTCGCGCATGGCTTCATCGAGACCGGACCAGGTGGCCCAGTTCTCCAGCTTTCCCTGCTGCTCCAGCTCGTCGAGAGCGCCTTTCAGCCGCACTAGCGCCATAAGCGCCAGCTTGGGGTCGCTGGCTCCGGCAAGACCCCACAACAGATGTAGGGACTCCTCGTTGTACCACCCCAAATCTTCCAGGTCAGCCCGCGTCCGATCGTCGTTACGCAAGCCCAGCGCTGCGGGCCGCGGCACTGATTGGCGAGATGTGCGAGGTCGATTCATCACCATTGAAACTGGTCACCCAAAAAACAAATTAAAGACGAAAAAGGAAGGGGGCGGTACGGGGAAACTAGTAATCCAGAGTTGTGCGCAGCTCCCACTGCGTCACCTGACGCTGGAACTCGCGCCACTCGCGCCACTTATTGAGCAGGAAGAACTCGTAGACATGGTCACCGAGAGCATCGGCCACCAGATCGGAGCGTTCCATCTCCTGCAGCGCCACCTCCAGGGATGTCGGCAAATCGCGGTAGCCCATCGCACGTCGTTCCCGCTTGGTCAACTCGGAGATGTTGTCCTCTGCCTGCTCCGGAAGCTGGTAACCCTCCTTAATTCCCTTCAAACCGGCGGCCAAAATCACCGAGTAAGCAAGATACGGGTTACAGGCCGAGTCCAAGGAACGAATTTCCACCCGGCGCGAATGTGCCTTACCCGGTGAGTACATGGGCACACGCACGAGAGCCGAGCGGTTGGCCATGCCCCATGTCGCGGACGTCGGAGCCTCATCGCCAAATGCCGTGCGCTTGTAGGAGTTGACCCACTGATTGGTCACAGCGGAAATTTCGCTGGCGTGAGTCAGAATGCCGGCAATGAAACCCTTTGCGGTGTCGGAGAGCTGGTTTTCATCATCCGGGTCGTGGAATGCATTAGTGTCCCCTTCAAAGAGGGAAATATGAGTGTGCATGCCATTGCCCGGCAAATCCTGGAAAGGTTTCGGCATGAATGTCGCCTGCACACCGTTTTTCATTGCGATCTGCTTAATGATGTAGCGGAAAGACATCACGTTATCCGCCATAGTCAGCGGATCGGCGTAGCGCAGATCGATTTCCTGCTGACCCGGCGCATTTTCGTGATGGGAGAACTCCACAGGGATTCCCATGTCTTCCAACACCGTGATCGCTTCTTGGCGAAAGCGGGGTGCGCGGTCGTAGACCGCCTGGTCAAAGTAACCGCCATTGTCCGTTGGCACCGGCGGCTTTCCATCAGTAGCCAGGCTCTCTACTAGGAAAAACTCAATCTCCGGGTGGATGAACGCGTGGAAGCCCTCGTCGGCAAGCGCCTTAATTTGGCGGCGCAGCACCTGGCGTGGATCTGCCCACGACGGCTGACCGTCGGGCATGACGATGTCGCAGAACATGCGCGCGGACGTGATTGTGTCTTCTTTATGCAGACGCGGCATGACCTGGAACGTCGAAGGATCCGGTTGCGCGATAGTGTCAGCCTCGGAGACGCGGGAAAAGCCCTCCACCGCGGAGCCATCGAAACCAATGCCCTCTTCAAAGGAGCCCTCGAGCTCAGCCGGTGCGACGGCAACGGACTTCAGATACCCCAAAATGTCGGTAAACCACAGACGGATATAACGGATATCTTGCTCTTCGATTGCGCGGAGGACGAATTCCTGCTGACTGTTCATACTTTCCAACGTTACCCAGGTGCCCGGATTCGCGGTACACATTTTGACCATCCGGCGTGGCTAGCCAACTGCCGCACCCGTGCCATAACCGCTGCCCTCGTGGCCTCGAATTGCGGGTGACTATGGCATGCTCTATTGACATGAGCGGAAAAAAGATTCGTCTGAATAATCTGGCCGAATGGAAGGCTGAGTCTCGCCCCTGGGCAATGTTGACTTGCTACGACTACTCCACCGCGCGCGCTTTTTCCGCCGCCGGTGTCGAGCTACTGTTGGTCGGCGACTCTGCAGCAAACGTTGTCTACGGCTACGACACCACCACCGAGATCTCGCTGGAAGAAATGATCCCGCTTGCGCGCGGTGTCGTCCGGGGCGCTGGCAACGCACTTGTTGTTGCCGATCTACCCTTCGGCACTTACGAGGCCTCCGATGAGCAGGCCGTGCTGTCCGCCGCGAAGATGATGCGCGAAACCGGCGCACACATGATCAAGATCGAAGGTGGCGTGCGTATCGCTCCGCGCATCCGTGCGCTGGTCAACGCCGGCATTCCGGTCATGGCGCACATCGGTTTCACCCCGCAGTCCGTCAACGCGCTGTCCGGATTCAAGGTACAGGGGCGCGGTGCGGGGGCGGAACAGCTGCGTGCCGACGCCCATGCGGTAGCCGATGCTGGTGCCGCGGCCGTGGTCCTGGAGATGGTGCCTGCGAATCTGGCCACCGAGATTACCCGCGAGCTATCCATCCCGACCTGTGGCATTGGCGCTGGTAATCAGTGCGATGGCCAGGTTCTCGTCTGGCAGGATGCCTTTGCAGTTCCGGCCGATGGCCGCAGGCCGTCGTTTAGCTCGGTGTTCGAAGAGGTCGGTGAGATGCTGACCAAGGGAGCGAAGCAGTATGTCGACCAGGTGCACTCCCGCGAGTTCCCTACTGAGGCGCAGAACTTCTCGGGTTAGCTCTTCGATTCAGGGGTAGAATTAGTGGTTATGGCATCTAAGTCTGGTTCTAAGTCCAAAACTCCAACTGCGGCGTTGGAGGTGGAATCTAAGTTCTCAGCTACCCCAGAAGTGGTAGCCCCATCGTTCGATTTCGTTCCACAGGTTGGCTCCACCACCACTGAGGTGCGAAATCTCTCCGCGATTTACCTGGACACGGCGGACCTGCGTCTGACCCGGTCCAAGCACACTCTGCGTCGCCGAACGGGCGGCCCCGATGAGGGGTGGCATCTGAAGGCGCCGGGTACCGGCGGTCGCCTCGAATATGGCGTTGACCTGGAAGAGGGCTCTGTTAACGGTGAAGGCCGCGATGCTGACTACATCGTGCCTACCGAGTTGCTTGCCCCCGTGCGCGCAATTGTGCGCAATCACCCGCTGCAACCAATCGCGCAGGTAGACAATGAGCGCCACGTCACCACGGTGTTTGCCCTCGATGGCACGCCCATGGCGGAGTTTGCGGATGATCACGTCACGGCGACTTCCTTCCTCGATGGCGGCGAAACCACTACTTGGCGTGAGTGGGAGATTGAGCTGCTCGGGGATTGGGCAAATCACCCGGACGGTAAGGCCGTAATGGCAGCGATGTCCAAGGTCGCTGAGGTGGCTGGCGCCGTGCCGTCGGAAAGCCCTTCGAAGTTGGCGACGGCGTTGGGTGACTCCATCGACTCCGCTCCCCTGCCGCCGGTTCCAGCGAAGCTGCCGAAGGGTACTCCGGGGCGCACTGTGGTCGATGCGCTGGCCGCTAACGTGGCCAAGATGGTCGAGTACGACCCGAAGGTACGCCGCGATGAGTTTGACTCGGTGCATCAGATGCGCGTCGCCACTCGTGAGCTACGCAGTCACATGCAGACCTTCCACGGCATTGTTGTGGGCGATAAGGTCGCTGAGCTGGAGAGCAACCTCAAGCAGCTGGCGGGTGTTCTCGGCGTGGCTCGTGACGCTGAGGTCGTCGCTATGCGCTGGGAAGAACTGCTGGCCAATCGCGAAAGCGCCGCTTTGGGCGAGGAGCTGCGCGCGAACCTTGTCGAGGATGTCCAGAAGGACTACGAGCGCGCCCATCACCGCGTTATTCTCGCGCTGAATTCCGGCGAGTACCTGCAACTTCTCGACGATCTCGATGAGTTCCTCGCCAATCCGCCAATTGCCGCAAATGCGGACGAGGCCGAGGCTGGGGAAAAGAAGTCTAAGAAGAAGGATGATTCGCTTGTCGACGGCGCGGAGGCCGCAGACTCCGAGGATACGTCGGCAGCCGACTCCGAGGTCGCGGCTGAGGCTGATACTGCAGCCGCCGATGCAGCAGCTTCCACGACCTCAGACAAGGCCGCACCGGAGAAGGTAGCGGCACCGAAGGAACTCGACACCACTGCGGTGCTGCTCGATCACCTGCGCAGCGCGTTTTCGAAGTTCCGTCGTCGCCACAACCTGGTACTCGATGGCCGCGAGGATGCTGACCTGCCAGAGGCAGATCTGGACGAGCGTTACCACGATGTCCGCAAGGCTGCGAAGAAGCTCCGCTACAGCGCGGAAGCTGCTCAGAACGCGGACCTGCCGACCGAGAAGCTCTACGTTGCCTGCAAGAACCTGCAGTCAGTTCTCGGTGACTTCCAGGACACCTGTACTGCGCGCGACTTCGTGCTGGCTCGCGCTAAGCGTGCCTCCCGTGCGGGCAGGGACACCTTCGGCTACGGCGTGCTTTACCAGATGGAGTACTACGACGGCCTGAAGGCCCTGGCTGAGTACGACGATGCCGTGGCAAAGGTTTTCAAGGCCTTCCGCAAGATGGAAAAGAAGATTAAGAAGGGCAAGAAGGCCTAAAGGCGTAGAGCCTTATTTTTCAGCTACTCCCCAGTCGTCATCTTCTTCATCCCAGTCGTCGGCCGCCTTGTTGCGCTCGGCGACTTTTTCCATGGCAGCGCGGGCTTCCTCTTCGGAATCGTAGGGGCCCATTCGGTCGTCCCAACCGGTTTTCTTCCCCTGAAACACCGTGCCCGTCGACGGCTGGTAGTACCACTTACTGCTGTTGTCGCTCACGATTTTTCTCCTCTTCCACATCGAGAACTTGTCGAGTTATCAAGCGGTTCTGCCACCGCCAACTCCACACATAAGCAAACTTGCAGAGAGGCAACCATTTGCCTGCCATGTGCGCTGCGGCGACATAAAATCCCAGTATATAGGTTTGTCACTGTCCCCCGAGCCGGGTATTATCGACGGAATTGTTCACCTTAGAACACAAGCGTTGAACGCGAACACTGCACACCAGCACTATGAGTCCGATCTCTGGAGAGGTTTCACCCATGCCCGCCGCACCCGCTGTCGTAAACGACGTCTTCGATGCCGTCGGTTCTAATGCTTCAGTTGCATACGCCCCGGGTTCCATCAACCTGTTGGGTGAGGACTGCGCGTCCTCCGGCGGCATGCTCCTAGCCACCGCCATTCCGACCTATGCTGCGGTCGGCATCGAGGAAATTGACGAGCAGCAGCTCATTGTCGTGTACAAGCGCGAAACTACCAAGATGGATTTCCCGGATAGCGTCCCCGCCGCTTTTTCTCAGGTGCCGACCGCTGTCGCGGCTGCCATCGTCGCATTACAGCACTCGCTGCATCTCGTTCCGCGCAACAGCAACGGCCTGAAGGTCACCATTGCCTCCACTATCGCGCCAGGTCGCGGTTTTGGAGAGATTCCGGCAATTCAGTGTGCTCTCGCGCTGGCTCTCAATGCGCGTTTTGGCGACCGCGATGATGTGCCCACCCGCACGCGTATTGCCACCGCTATCCACGAGACCATGGTGCAGATTAAGGGACAGTCGTGGCCGCTGTACCCCTACACCACGGCGCTGCGCAGCCGCCCGGACAGCCTACTGTGCATCAACCACTCCGATGAGGCAGTCACGCAGACGGCGTTCCCGCAGTCGTTGGCGCTGACTGTCGCTTACTCCCCCGATGTCACCGGCGGTTCGCCCGACGAGGAGCGCTACGAGTTCTTCCAGCAAGCCTGCGCCGCTTTTGGCGTGCCGACTCTCGCTAGCCTCCCCGACTCACAGGAGCGGGTCGCGGACTGGGTGCGTGCTCGTCACGAGGTGCACCCGGACGACGAAGACATCCCCACCATCGGCCGTGCCATTCAGTGGCTTGACGAAGCCGACGCATCCTCTGACCGTGCCCGCGCAGTCATCGGCCACATCCGTCACAGCGATATTCAAGCAGCCATCGCAGGGGTTTCGCGCGATGTCAGTGAGCGTGGCTCCGCGCCGTCGGCAAGCTCTGTGCTGGGGCAGATTTCCGAGCTGACCGACACTATTGACTGCGAGAAGATTGCCCGTTGTGCGCCATGCCCGGGTGCGTCGCTGGTGATGTGGTCCCACGTCGACGACGCCGATCGGATTGCCTCCGCGCTTAACGACGGCGGTTCCGAGACCATCCGTGTGGAGAACACTGCGGCCGGCGCGGTGGTCGAGTAATGAAGCTTGTGTGAACGAGTCGGCCTATGAGCCGGATTCTGTCCCTCGGCGCTCCTTTCGGAAAGCGCCGGGTGGCGATCATCCATCTCGGTCTGCCATTGCTGACAGCCTGAAGCAGCACACCCGCGAGTATCGGACGGGCAGCCCTCAAACACTCGCGCACGCGCACGACGAAGCATGCGCGATTTTGCCTTGCTCCTGGTGGGGTTTACCTAGCCGGTGCAATCACTTGCCCCGCTGGTGCGCTCTTACCGCACCTTTTCACCCTCACCGAATCTCCACAGCTTTACGTCAAAGACATCGGCTGTGCGCCCGGCGGTCTATTTTCTGTGGCACTATTCCCGCAGGTCACCCTGGGTTGCTGTTAGCAACCACCATGCCCAGTGGAGTCCGGACTTTCCTCGACAGCGGCCTGGACACACTCTGTAAAAGAGGCGTCCGGTTCCGTTAACTGCCGCGATCACCCGGCCGGCTCGCTCGAATGGTTAGTGTACCCGCCACAACCGCAATTCAAATAACCCGCCGTGCTCGGCTGCTAACCACGCAGGTAGCTGGTGTCGTTAATCAGCCGCACTGATGTCGGCCCATCTGCGTAGAACTCCGCGATGGAGAGGCTGGCCAGGTCCAAGTGCAGGCGAGTGAAGATTTCAAAGCCGCAGCCGAGCCCCTGGCGCAGCAGCGACTTGATTGGCGTGACATGGCTGACTACCAGCACATCCGAGGCACCGAATTGTTGAGCGATGCGCTCACGCGCGGCGCTCACTCGGCTATCGACCGCGCGGAAATCCTCCCCCTCCGGTGGCGCCACGGCCGGATCCGCAAGCCAGGAACTGTGCAGCTCAGGGGTGGCGTTGTGAGCCTCGGAGAAAGTCATGCCCTCCCATTGCCCAAAGTCGGTCTCGCGCAAATCCTCTTCAACGTGGATGTCCAGCCCGAGCGCTTTGGCAGCCGCCTCTGCGGTCTGCTGTGCACGACGCTGTGGAGAGGCCACAATCGCCGAGAAACTCATGTTGCCGCTATCGACCAACGCCGCCAGGTGACGTGCTGCCGCTTCCGCTTGCTGTCTGCCCACCTCTGTCAGGTCGGGGTTCGAACGGCTTCCCGAGTACTCCCGGCGAATCGACATTGGCGACTGCCCATGGCGCAGCAGCACCAACCGCGTGGGATCCGTAGTCGCACCCGTCCAGCCCGGCGCGCTATCGCGCTTGTCTGCAGCCTGGCTCATTTACGCGCCTTTCACCGCTCCCAGCGTTTCCGCACGCACAATCATCGCGCCACATTCAGGACAAAACGTCACTTCTTCCGGCGCGAGCGTGGTGAATTCATGCACGGTTCCTACATCGAGCTCCATGAAGCAGGAACCGCAGGTGCGTCCGTTTAAGCGGGCAACGGGGATTCCATTAGCAAGCGCTAGACGACGGTAAAGCTTGGCTGCCGAACCATCAATGAGTTTGTCAGCCTCTTCGATTCGGGTCTCAGCGATGGAAATGCGCGCAATGAGGTCAACCTCGGCGTCGTTAAGCCTTTGCTTGGCGGCGACGATGTCATCGTGCGCCTCGTCGGCGTCGTATTCGTGCTCAGCGTCGACCTGATAGGCCTCCTGCATGCGCTCGTACTGCTGGAGTTCCTGTTCAGCGCGTTCGCGGCGGCGCTTGGTGGAGCGCAGGTCGTGTTCGAGGTCACGGCGCGTGGATGCGTCTTCTGCGGCACCGAGCGACAGACGGTCAGCCTTTTCGCGGGCCTTCAGCTTGTTGATGTCCGATTCCAGCTTGGCAATATCGCGGCCGATATCGGAGGCGCTGAGCTTGGAGCGCGCTGCCTCACTGGCCTGACGGCTGTGCTTTTTGCGCAGCTCCTGCAACTCGGCACGCTCGGGCAGAACGTTCTGGCGGGCGGTGAGCCCATCCAACAGAGTTTGGTTTTCCGCCTTTTCCAACATCGCAACTTGGATTTGTGGACTAAGCCTCATGGTCTTCACTTCCTTGCCTGTGTCGACGATTCTGCCACTGTCCAGGGATCGGTGCGCACCTCAAGGACCTCGGTCGCGACCCCGAGCCTCTCGGCCAGCATGTCTGCGGCCTGGTAGCACCAGGGGAACTCGCTGGCCCAGTGAGCCGTGTCCACCACGCAGAAGTCCGCGGTCCGCAGTGTCTCATCGACAGGATGATGCCGCAGGTCAGAGGTAACGAACGCATCGACGCCCATCTTTGCCACAGTGTCCAGGAAAGAGTCACCTGAACCAGATGCGACGGCAACCGTGCGAATCATCCGCTCCGGATCGCCTGCGCCACGCACACCCCATGCCGTTGCGGGCAGGCGCTCAGCCACACGGGCGACGAAGTCCTTAAATGGCATCGGCGTATCCAGCGTGCCCACTCGCCCAATGCCCACAGCCTGCTGTGGATCCAAGCCGGTGGCTTGATTGTCCACGATGTCGAATGCCGGTTCCTCATACGGATGCGCTGCAACGAGAGCCTTGACAATCGCCGCGCGCACGGACCGTGGCGCGACCATCTCCAGGCGCACTTCCTCGACATACTCAATCTGCCCCTCGGCGCCGATGAAGGGATTTGCCCCGCTCAGCGGGCGGAACTGGCCGCGGCCGTTAATGCGAAACGCACAGCTGTCGTAGTCGCCGATAGTGCCCGCGCCCGCCTCAAACATGGCTTGCGCAACCTTATCGACGTGATCTGCCGGAACCTTCACCGTCCAGGTATCCAAGCCGGGAGCCGGCTGCGGAGCTAGCGGCGCACCCGGTTCAACTCCGAGCACCGTGGCCAACTGGTCGTTGACACCCGGTCGGGCGCTGTCAGCGTTGGTGTGCGCTGCAAAGAGAGCTACACCTGCCCGGATCAGCTTATGAATAATCCGACCCTTCGGTGTATCCGCCGCCACGGAATTCACACCACGCAGAAGCAGCGGATGGTGCACAACGAGCATCTGAGCACCGGAGGCAATCGCGCGATCTGCGACCTCGTCAGTACAGTCCAGCGCCAACGCGATGCGACGCACCTCATCCTGCGGGTCACCGCAAATCAGGCCAACTTTATCCCAGCTCTCCGCCAGTGCCGGCGGGTAGGCCGCATCCATCGCCGCACGCACGTCGGCAACGGTCACCACCGTGTTATTGCCCTCGGCACGGGTCTGCGCAGAGTCCGTCATACATCCATCCCTTCAACATGCATTTCTCTCCAGCTTCTCTTCCAGCGTAGTGAACTCTGCCCCGACCCATCAGTTCTGCGACAGCAAATCCGCTACTTCCGCAATGAGCCGCCGCACACTGGTCTCGTCTCGCACAGCCAGCCGCCACCACGAACCGTCCAAACCGGCGAAGGTGTCGCAACGCCGCACGGCTACTCCGCGCGCAGCGAGCCGCTGTCTCAGGCGCTCGTGCTTGACGACGTCAACCTCCGCAGCGTCCGGACCATCATGCGTGCTCAGGGCAACCCCCGGGCGCGCCAGCACAAAGGGAGCCTTGGAATCCAACACCTGCCAGCCGGCGGCTACTAACAGCTGTGTCATAGTCTCGCGCTGCTGACCAATCTCAGCGCGGATTTGTGGCAACAGCTCTGCCTCGCGACACGCGATTGCCGCCATAGCGGTAAGTTGCAGCGTGCCCAGTGGCCAGTGCGGACGCAGTCGCCCCAACTTCGCCAGGAGCTCAGGGGTTCCCAGTGCGTAACCACAGCGCAGGCCTGCGATTGCCCAGGTCTTAGTCATGCTGCGGAAAACGATGACATTATCGGGGATACTGTTCGCTTCCCCCGGCCTGCAATCAGCTAGTGAGCACCGCCGAATAATCTCACCATCGGCGACGTCCATAAATGCCTCATCCACGACCAAGATCCCACAACGGCTGGCGAGCCCCCGCAGGTCATCCGCTGAATGAGCAACACCGGTGGGGTTAGTCGGATTGCCGATGATGACCATCCGACCGTCAAGCTGCTGGGAATGCGGGGAGGAGGCGTTCTCGTGGACGTCGGCAAGCGTAGGCGTGAGCGTGTACGGCGACGGTAGTACCAGCGAATCCACCCCGACTCCCGCGGCGCGGAACGCGGCTTCAGGTTCGGTGAACTGCGGCTGGACGATGGTGGCGGGCAAGCCCAGGTGCGGCAAGAGCGAAAAGCCCTCGGCGACGCCGTGGAGAAGCAGTACCTCGTCGGCGCTGCGATTGTGGTTGGTGGCAATGGCAGCGCGGACGTCGGCATCGAGCTGCGCAGACGGATACGCGGCAAGTTCTCCGAGGGACGTGGCCAGCGAGTCCTGCAGCCACTGCGGTGTGGTGCCGTGAACATTGACGGCAAAGTCCAGGTCAGCGCCATGGGCGGCCTGATCGCCGTGATAGCGCAGCGGGTCGTCTAACATGCCATCCAGCCTAATGACCTTTTAGGATGAACAATATGTCCACTGGCCATCGCCCCACTGTCCTTATTGATGTCGACGGCACCATCGCCGATTCTCTCCCCGCAATCGCACATGGGTTCCGCCTTGCATTGAAGGCAATTGACCACCCACTTCCGCCCGAGAGCTTTATCAACACGATCCCCGGCCCGCCAATGGTGGAGACACTCGCATCCCTCGGACTTTCCGACGAACAAGTCGACCGAGCCTTCGCTGTGTACATGGAGCATCAACACGCCGGTGCTTGGCAGCGTGCCGAGATGTTCCCCGGCTGGCCGGAGCTCCTGCGCGATTGGCGGGCAGCTGGTGTCCAACTAGCCACTGCGACGTCCAAGGGCGACTACTTCGCCCGCAAGACCCTGGACAATTTCGGGCTTCTCGACGCCTTTGACTTCATCGGCGCCGCCAGCGACGACGGCTCACGACAGACTAAGACTGAGGTCATTGAGTACACGCTCAAGGAGTTGGGCATTGAAACCGATGAAGCAGTGCGTCCGCACGGTTCGGTCGTAATGGTTGGCGATCGCATCCATGATTTTGAGGGCGCCGCACAGTTCGGCATCCCCGCCATCGCTGTTAAATGGGGCTACGGCTCGGAATCTGAGTGGGCATCGGCAGCGGCGGTGGCGTCCTCGCCTGAGGACCTGAATCGTGTTGTGCGGGAAATGTTGTATCTTTAAGACTCGTCAACGATTAGTGACAATCCTATTTTTATTTTCCGAGAAGTTTGGTTTTGCCTATTATGCTTATGAACTCGTCGCATCGTACTGAGTCCGTGTACGTCGTGTTTGTCTGCTCCGGAAATATCTGCCGCTCCCCCATGGCTGAAATCATCGTCCGTGACGCGGTTGAAGCCAATGCGCTTGCCGACGATGTCCTGCTCGCCTCCTGCGGAATCGGCGGCTGGCATGTCGGCGAACCCGCCGACGAGCGAGCACAAGCCGAGCTGGAAAATGCTGGCTACGATCCGAACCACACCGCGGCACAGCTGGGCGATGAGCACATGGATGCAACGCTTTTCATCGCCATGGATGAATCGCACATCAATGGTCTACTCCACGCTGGCGTGCCAAAAGAGAAGATTCGCCTGATGCGCTCCTTCGACCCGGCATCCCCGAAGGGGGCCGTCGTGGCCGATCCTTACTACGGAGGTCCGGAGGGATTCGTCCGCACTCGAAACGAAATTGAGGCCGCGACGCCGGGAATCATCGCATGGTTGCGTGAGACTCTGGCGCTGGCCTCTGAGCGCTAAGGTTTCAAAACAACCTTTTCTTTTGTTTTGCTGGCATTGCCCCGGTTTCGAAACGCCCAAATCTTATTCAAGATGAAGTTAGCGGGCGTGCCCAAAATAACGCCGATAAGGTTTGCCCAGTAGAGGCGGTTTCTAAAGCCGGTGGAGTCGTCGAAAATATCCACCGGCAGTGCCAGCGGCGAGGTGGGGTTAGTCAGCAGCGTGATGACTACCAGGTTCACAATCAGCGCTGAGATACCTGCAAATAAAAATGGGAAGAACTGCCTAAACCAGTTCGGGCGATTGTCAGTTCGGAAAGTCCAGGACCGGTTGAGCTGGAAGTTCCAGATGTTAGCCACGACAAACGCCAGAGTTGCATAGACGTGGGAGTAACGGATATTCCACCGCGTTCCGAACAAGTTCATAAACACGTCGTGCTCATTGGTGCCCAGACTGAGACCCAACTTGCGGGCAATAATCACGACAATCAGGTTGACAACCACACCTGTGCCGCCGACCAGACCGAACTTGATGAACTGGCGCGAGACTGTGCTGAAGCGGCGTGAAGGCGAAGATTTCGCTGTTTGCGTGCCCACCACGACACCTCTCTTTCCATCTATCCCGGGTAGATTCCCCGTCAAATACGCTCAAACAACTTTACCCGAAGTTCACTCAATCTCCGCACCGCCAACCACCAGCCGCTCTAGTGCCATCCACACCACCGGGTAAGCTCAATGAATGTGTTTAAGAATGTGCGCCAGTTTCTGACCCCTGGATGGGTTCTCACTGCCATTGTCGCCATTGCGTTTTCCTATCTCGCATTTACTGTTCTGGCTCCGTGGCAGTTGGGTAAGAACACCGCGACGCAGCATCGCAATCAGCAGCTTGAGCACTCATTCGAGCTCGACCCCGTAGATGTCAATGAGCTAATGCCCAAGGGCAAAGGGTTCGTCGAGGGCAACGAATGGCGTCGCGTTACCGCCACCGGGTCCTTCCTGCCGGATACCCGCGTGCTATTGCGTAACCGCCCGGTCAATGGAGCCCCCGCCGTCCAGGTACTCGATGTCTTCGTCGCTAACAATGGCGAAAACTACCTGGTCAACCGCGGCTTTGTACGCCCGACAGACTCCAGCACCCCCAATGTTGAGCCAGCCCCGAAGGGCACCTTGACTATCTCGGCCTTTACCCGCCGAAACGAGATTCCCGCCGAGACCGCCCCAATCCCCGGCACCCCGCCGCAGGTCTACGGAATCAATACCAAGGAAGTGTCCGAGCTAGTCGACACCGAACTCAACCCCGATTGGCTTCAGCTCTCGGACAAATCCGATGCCGTCATCGAGGCCATTCCGCTACCCACTCTGGAGTCCGGCCCCTACCTCTCCTACGGCATTCAGTGGATTTTCTTCGGCGCTCTCGTGCCGCTGGCCGTCGTCTGGTTCATTCGCGCTGAAATCGTCGAGCGCAGACGAGACCGCGCGGAGCAAGAGGAGATGGCTAAGAACCTCCGCGATGCCGAAGCCGCGGAACCAGTAGATGACGCTGATGACTCCGAGGACGCAACACCCGAATCGGACGATGCCACCACTCCCACTCCTCCGCAGGCTAAGTCCGAAGAGGATCGCGCCGCCGAGCTGCACCGCCAGCGCATGGCGCAACGCTACGGCAACACTGGCCACCGCGCCGCAGGTTACCGCGACAACCGATACGACGAGCGTTTCTAACTCTCAGCTCGCGCTTTAACGCGCCGGATACATCCGGCGATTGCTGCTGCTCCGGCGCAGCTGAGCGCAACAATATTTTGTACTCGCTTGCTCAGCTCAGCCGCACGCCGAACATCTGCCACCGCAGGTCTCCGACCACTGCCAAGCACCGGGCGCATCTCCACTCCACTGGGATACACCGTCGCGCCGCCCAGCTGCAGCCCCAGCGCGCCTGCAGCGCTCGCCTCCACGACGCCTGCGTTCGGGCTTGGGTGGTTGCTGGCGTCTCGTCGCCACGCTGCCAATGCTTGACGACGATCCGGGCCTGCAACCACAGTTGCGACAGCTGTAAGTCTCGCGGGGAGGAACCCGGCGACGTCGTCAAGCCGTGCACTAGCCCACCCGAACTGGCGATAGCGAGCGTTGCGGTACCCGACCATCGCGTCGAGGGTATTGGCCGCTCGATGAGCGACCACACCAGGAGCTCCTGCAATGGCACCCCATATAAGAGTGCCGGTGACGGCGTCGGAGGTATTCTCGGCGAGCGATTCGACGGTGGCTCGGGCGATGCCATCAGCGTCGAGAGCTTTCGGATCACGCGAGCACAGCCACGGCACTAGCGCACGAGCGGCATTGATGTCGCCGGAGGTGAGTCGGTCGGCCATGCGTTCACCAGTGCGGCGAAGAGTGGTGCCGCCAAGAGACGCCCACGTGACAGCAGCCAGCGTGAGACTCGGAGCGACTGTGCTGACTGCGGCGGTAAGCGCTACCGGTGTGGCCACGGCGATGGTGGTGAAAGCTACACCGCACCCTTTGGAGTCGGCGTAGATTCGGCGCTCAAGCTTGCTGACAGCCTGCCCGTAGAGGGCCACCGGATGGTGATTGGTGGGATCTGCGAAAATGCGGTCAAGTGCATACCCCACAGCGATAGCCGCACCGCGTCGCCAGAGGCGTCGACTTCTGGCTTTTATACGCAATTTAATCGAACTGTCCCTGCAGAACGGCTACGACATCGAGCGGAGTGACATGTGCTGCCGGATGACGGTGCGAAGATGCAGCCATCAAGGTGTAATCACAGGTGTGCCGGATACCGAGTAGGTGCCCAAACTCGTGTGCAAGCGTGCTGCGAATTGCATCAGGATAGAGTGTGGAAGTAACGAAAACCGTCATTTCTTTACTAATTTCCGATGCAGAAGCCAAAACGTGCGAGTTCGGCTTAGGCACGTAGCGAACGCTCACGGTATCCGAATCAGCTTTGTCTTTGGTCACTTCCCGGAGCACGACCTTGCCACCGAGCTTTTCATTCCACTCTTGGGCAGCAGCGTCCAGCTGCGCGCGGTACGGAAAGTCTGGAGCAACAACGTAGTCCAGGGTGCCGTCGGCAAGGTAGGAAGGCATCTTGTCGGAGAGATGGAGAATCGATGGATCCTCCACCGGCTCGCCTGCATTTGCGGCTTTGACCATTGCCTTACAGGTGGCAGCGTCGATTACTGGTTTACCGTCTCCTCCAATTGCGTAGGCCTGTGGGCCCGCAAGTAGAGATCCGGCAACAATGATGGTTACTAGCGATTTGGTAAAACGCACAGACCGGGAGTTTAGCACAAACAAAAATCCGCCCGGTTTCTCCATTACGAGAATCCGGACGGATTATGACTGTGCGGCGAGAGGGTTTCGAACCCCCGACCGCTGGTGTGTAAAACCAGAGCTCTACCGCTGAGCTATCGCCGCGCTGCTGCGAAACTTTAACACACGGCAAACATGGATTGCCAATTTCGCACTACACACAGCGTTTATCCAGTTTATTTAAGCAGGCTTTCTCAACGACGACAGCCCGCCTCACGGCAGCCCTACCCAGCAACAGCTCAGCTAGTGGCCAAATTTAGCTGATTAGCTAAAGCCAATCAGCTAGAACCGGCTAGCTAGAGCGCTGCACCAGGCAATTGCCCTGCCAATCCCCCAGACGAAGCGCCGAGGTGTTGGAGAAACCTGCCAGCTGTGCGGACTCATCAATCACGCCAGGATCAATGGCGCCCGGCTGACCAGCGCCTGGCGTGAGCAGCCAAACGCGGCCTTCATCCTCCAAAGGGCGGGAAGCATCCACAAGGCCATCGACCAAGTCGCCGTCTTCTTCACGCCACCACAGCAATACGACGTCGACAACCTCATCCGTGTCTTCGTCGAGCAGGTCTGCATCCAGGAAATTCTCGACCGACTCACTGATTGCTGAGTCACAGTCTGTATCCCAGCCAACCTCCTGGACTAGCTGACCTTCCTTGATGCCGAGCCTGCTCGCATATTCATGAGCAGCGCCTGTGGCGTTGACCACTTCCCTTTTCCTCCTCTAGAAAAAATATTCAGCTCGATTTTTCGAACTATGTGGAGAAATTTTACCGCTCAAATACATTTTTCACAGCTGCAAAATAAGAATTTCCCCAAAAAGGTGCAGTTTTCGCAGTGTTCTTCGCAATGTTCGTCGTAAAGCCGACCGGATTGTTCGGTGAAAGCGTGTGCAAGAAACGGCTAGGGGCACAACAAACGATTCAGACGTAGAGTGGAGAAAAATAACCTTTGCCTTTCCTTCAGGGACTGAAAGGAGCTCACAATGTCCGATACCTCGTCGGGTACGCCACAAGCCCACTCTGATGAGTCAAACTTTGCCCTTATCCGTGATGGGGTCGCCTCCTATCTCACGGATGCAGATCCTGAAGAGACCAAGGAGTGGCTTGAGTCTCTCGACGGACTGTTAGAAGAGGCAGGTCCGGAGCGCGCACGTTTCCTCATGCTGCGCCTGCTGGAACGTGCCACGGCAAAGCGCGTGGCTCTACCGCCGCTGACCTCGACAGACCTCGTCAACACCATCCCAACTGAGATGGAGCCAGAATTCCCAGGCGATGAGGACATTGAGCGCCGCTACCGCAAGTGGATTCGCTGGAATGCGGCAATTATGGTCCATCGCGCACAGCGTCCGGGTATCGGCGTGGGCGGACATATCTCCACCTATGCGGGCGCCGCACCGCTTTACGAGGTCGGCTTTAACCACTTCTTCCGCGGCAAAGACCACCCAGGCGGCGGTGACCACGTCTTCTTCCAGGGCCACGCTTCGCCGGGTATGTACGCCCGCGCATTCCTAGAGGGGCGTCTGACCGAAGAGGACCTCGACGGTTTCCGTCAGGAAGTCTCCCTCGGCGAGGGCAATGGCCTTCCCTCCTACCCGCACCCGCATGGCATGCCGGAGTTCTGGGAGTTCCCGACGGTGTCCATGGGCCTTGGTCCGCTCAACGCCATCTACCAGGCACGCTTCAACCGCTACCTGCATGACCGCGGCATCAAGGACACCTCCCAGCAGCACGTTTGGGCCTTCCTCGGTGACGGCGAAATGGACGAGCCGGAATCTCGTGGCGCCATTCAGCATGCGGCGCTGCACAACCTGGATAACCTGACATTCGTCATTAACTGTAACCTGCAACGCCTCGACGGTCCGGTGCGCGGCAACACCAGCATCATCCAGGAGCTGGAGTCGTTCTTCCGCGGCGCTGGTTGGAATGTCATCAAGGTCGTTTGGGGCCGCGAGTGGGACGAGCTCTTCGCTAAGGACAAGGACGGCGCACTAGTCGACCTGATGAATAAGTTCTGCGATGGCGACTACCAGACGCTGAAGGCTAACAACGGCGCTTGGGTGCGCGAGCACTTCTTCGGCCGTGACCCGCGCACTGCCAAGCTGGTCGAGGACATGACCGACGAGGAGATTTGGAACCTCCGTCGCGGTGGCCACGACTACCGCAAGATTTACGCTGCCTACAAGAAGGCCTTGGAGACCAAGGATCAGCCGACCGTCATTCTGGCGCACACGGTTAAGGGCTATGGCCTCGGCCATAACTTCGAGGGCCGCAACGCGACCCACCAGATGAAGAAGCTGACGCTCGATGATCTGAAGCTTTTCCGTGATAACCAGCGCATTCCGATCTCCGACGAGGAGCTGGAGAAGGATCCCTACCTGCCGCCGTACTACAACCCGGGCCCGGAGTCCGAGGAAGTGCAGTACATGCTGGAGCGTCGCAAAGAACTCGGCGGTTTCGTGCCGGAGCGTCGCACTAGCTACGAACCACTGACAACGCCAAAGCCGGAAACCCTGAAAAACCTCCTCAAGGGATCAGGTAAGCAAAAGGTTGCCACCACTATGGCGACGGTGCGTGTTTTCAGGGACCTGATGCGCGATAAGGATCTCAAGGACCGCTTCGTGCCTATCATCCCTGATGAGGCCCGCACCTTCGGCATGGACTCCTGGTTCCCGACGCTGAAGATCTACAACCCGCACGGCCAGAACTACACTCCGGTCGACCATGAACTGATGCTGTCCTACAAGGAAGCGAAGGACGGCCAGATTCTGCACGAGGGCATTTCCGAGGCGGGCTCTGTGGGGTCGTTTACCGCTGTCGGCTCGGCGTACGCCACCCATGGCGTGGCCATGATTCCGCTCTACATCTTCTACTCGATGTTCGGTTTCCAGCGCACGGCTGACTCCATCTGGGCTGCCGGTGACCAAATGTCCCGCGGCTTCCTACTCGGCGCCACCGCCGGTCGCACGACGCTGACAGGTGAAGGCCTGCAGCACATGGACGGTCACTCCCAGCTGCTGGCAGCTACGAACCCGTCCGTGGTCTCCTACGACCCAGCATTCGGCTACGAGATTGCTTACATCGTCTGCGACGGTATCGACCGCATGTATGGTCCGGAGCGCGGCGAAGATGTCATTTACTACCTGACTATCTACAATGAGCCGACTTCGCAGCCGGCTGTCCCGGAAGACCTCGATGTCGAAGGGCTGCTTGGCGGTATCTACCGCTTCCGCAAGGCTGAGGGCGACAAGCATGTCAACCTGCTGGCTTCCGGCATTGGCATGCAGGAGGCGCTGCGCGCCGCGGACATCCTGGAAGACTACGGTGTGGCTTCCTCGATTTACTCGGTGACTTCGTGGAATGAGCTGGCTCGCGATGGACACGAGCGTGACACTGAGCGTCTGCACAACCCGGCTGAAGAGGTCGAGGACGCCTTCGTTACCCGCCAGCTGTCCGACACCGATGGGCCGTTCATCGCGGTGACTGATTTCCAGCGTGCGGTCCCGGAGCAGATTCGCAAGTGGGTTCCGGGTGACTACACTGTCCTCGGCACCGACGGCTACGGCTTCTCGGATACCCGTCCGGCCGCTCGCCGCTACTTCAACTCCGACGGCGAGTCAGTCGCTGTTGCGGCCCTGGCCGCACTGGCACGCGCTGGCAAGCTCGACAAGAGTGTCGCCCAGGAAGCAGCCGAAGAGCTGCAGATTACCGATCCAACCGCAACCACTCAGGACGCTGAATAATGACCTCTAGCCTTGGAGATCAGCTCAGCGCCCTATTGGGCACACAGGTCACCGGAGCCGGTGACGCTGACGATGCCTCTCTCAATGCAGCGAACGCGGGCTCGAAGAAGGGTTCCGCCGACGCTGACCTGCCCGCAGGTCTTCACGGAGAGGTCGCGGCAATCGTCAAAAAGATGGCTAACGACGAGGTGGAGTCCCTAGAGCTCCCCACTCCGCTGACCGACTACGGCTTTGACCGCTTGAGCGTCGTAGAGTTGGCCGTCCGCTGTGAGGAAGGGCTGGGAGTCCGCATTGAGGACGAGGACATTCCCTCGTTTAAGACCCTTGGCGATGTAGTTGACTACATCGCCGCCCGGCGCGGGTAGAGCTGCAGCACGTTAGCTGCCTCTACCCCGCCGAGGTCTGCGTTGCCAGCGGTCGAGTTGCCGCTGGCACTGTCGGGTCCGGCAGGGGTGGACGTCGTAAAGCACTCTTCGGGGGCGTAGCCTGCCGTCATCATGCGCATCGGCTCTAACACGCGATCCCACGGCCCGCCGATGGCCGCGTCGAGGGCGCCTGCGATGTCGCCGCCGCGTGCCATGATGGAACGCAGCGCATCCTCGTTGACCACGATGTTTCCGGCGGCATCGGTCTGTCCGGCGAAAGTCCCCAGCTGCGGGGTATGACAGTAGCGCATGCCATCGATGGCGGAGCCGTCATCATCCACGGCTGGGTCTTGCGCCAGCTCGAAATAGAGGCGGGGCCACCTAGCCAGGTTGTCCACCAGTGTGGCGATGGTGTCTGCACTTGCAGTGAAAGTCACCTCTGCGCACAAAGTGGCATCCTGGTCGGTCGCACGCCAAATATCCCGGCCTGGCTTAGTGCCATCGGGCATGCTGAGTCGGGCCAGCGCCCACGTGATGTGTGGTTGCAGCGGCCCTGGCATGCTGTGAATCCACAGGACGCCTGAAAGTTGGGTGCGCATAGACGAAGGTCCTCGGAAAAGTTGCGGTCAATTGGTGTAAGACGAGATTCGTCTTCCCCTACGAACTCATCCAACGACACTTGCCACACTGCAGAAAAAAGCACTGCGGTAAAACAACACTTCTGAGGTTTGCGTTGCACGTGTTTATGATTGTTATTTCCGAGACGGCTGCTGGCAACCCTCAAGTTGTCCTTAATCCCCCAGATGTGATTTAGCGCTGAGACGAAAAATCGACGCCGCAAGCGACGCCGACTTAGCTCATATCCCCTTAATCTTTAGCGTGTTCTTCCAGTTCACGCCATAGTTCATCGTTGAAGTCAGTCCACAGCGGCTTTGCCCACTCCCCGAAAGCTCGGTCGGTCAAGGCGATCGCCGCCCGTCCGGTTGGACGATGCAGCCACAGGAACGTACCCGCCTGCCCGAAGTGGCCAGCGACGTCCTTGGGCATCGAAACACCAAACCACAGCCCCTGCTTGGAATCGGGGTGTCCGAAAATCTCAAAGCCCAGGCCCCAATCGGCCGGACGTTGCATACCATAGCCCGGCACCACACCATTCAGGCCCGGGAACTGCACCGTCAACGCTTCGGTCACGGTATCGGGATGCAGCAGAGTCGGGGCGAGAACCTCATCGACGAAGGCCATGAGATTAGCGACACTGCTGCGCGCGCCATGCCCTGCCGAGCCATCCAGCACGGAATCTGACATCCCCAGCGGCTCAAACACGGCCTGGCGCAGGTATTCACTAAACGGCATCTCTGCCTCCGCAGCGATGGCATCGGCGATGATGTCAAAGCCCGCGGAGGAGTAAATGCGCCGCTCCCCTGGTTCTTTTTCCAGCTCACGGCTGGCAAACCCCACTCCGCCGGCGTGCGCCAGAAGGTGACGCACAGTCGCGCCGTGACCGGGTGGCGTGAGCTCTTGGTCGAGCTCCACCGCGCCCTCTTCGACGGCTACAAGCATTCCCATAGCGGCTAGCAACTTGGTCACACTGGCGAGCTCAAAAACGCGACCGCTATCTCCGTGGGTGTGCCAACTGCCATCGTCGGCACGCACGGCAGCCGCGACCGTGTCAACTGGCCACTGATCAACTTGCGCAAGAACAGAGGGCTTCCAAGAAGTCATGTCCTCAAGACTACGCAAGCGTGGCGGACTCGGACTTTTCGGCGGAATCGGACTTCTCAGCAGGCGCGTCTGCAGACTCGTCGTCCGACTCGTCGGCTGGCGACAGGTCGGCGTTGGCGCTGGCGTCCCACTCGTCCTTATCCCAGATTCCCGCACGCTTTGCGACGACCAACGGGACCACGGCCTGACCGGTAACGTTCACCGCAGTGCGGCCCATATCCACAATCGGCTCGACAGCCAGCAGGAGGCCGACGCCGGCAAGTGGCAGGCCAAGGGTCGACAGGGTCAGGGTCAGCATGACGGTAGCGCCGGTGGTACCAGCAGTTGCAGCCGAACCGATAACGGAGACGAAGATGATGAGCAGGTAGTCCGTGAAGTCCAACGGCACACCGTAGAACTGCGAGACGAAGATAGCCGCGATAGCCGGGTAAATGGCGGCGCAACCATCCATCTTCGTGGTGGCGCCCAGCGGTACTGCGAAGGAGGCGTACTCATCCGGTACGGCCAGACGACGGGAGACAACGCGCTCAGTGACCGGCATGACGCCCATAGACGAACGGGTGAAGAAGCCGAGCGAGGTCACTGGCCAGACGCGACGGAAGAAGTCGATTGGGCTAATGCCATGAATCTTCAGCACGACTGGGTACACGACTGCAATGACCAGGAACAGGCCAACGTAAATAGCAATGGCGAACTTGCCCAGGCTGCCGAGCGCTTCCCAGCCATACTCAGCGACGGCGTGGCCGATGAGGGCTGCGGTACCAATCGGTGCCAGGCGGATGACCCACCACAGCACCTTCTGCACGATGGTCAAAAGAGAGCCGGAAAACTCGATGAATGGCTCAGCCTTCGGGCCAACCTTCACTGCGGCGACACCGAAGACAATCGCGATGACCAGCAGCTGCAGGACGTTGAAGTTCAGCGAGCCGGATACAGCACCGTCAGATTCGCTGATCTTCACACCAAGGCCGAGGAAGTTCTGCGGGACAATGCTCTGCAGGAATCCCCACCACGAGCCCACAGAATCCGGTTCCTGTGCAGCCGAGGCATCGACGCCGGAGTTAACGCCCGGCTTGATAAGCAAGCCCAGCACGATGGCGATGACCACCGATACAAAGGACGTAATGGCAAACCAAATCAGTGTCGAAACAGCCAGCTTGGCTGCGCCTGCGACCTGGCGCAGGTTGGCAATCGACACCACGACCGCGGTGACCACCAGCGGCGGGATGAGCAGCTTCAACAGCGTGACGTAGGTACTGCCGACCTCGTCGAGCGCTGTGCGCAGCGAGGAGTCATCGCCAGTACTGCGGGCCATGAAGCCCAAAATGAGACCAATAATCAGGCCATAGACAACTTGGGCACCGAAGCCGGTCGCCCATTTAAATTTATTCACTTTTCCTCCTGGAGTTTTATTTCTCTGAAAACACTTGTGCCGCGCCTTATGCCGTCTGACAAATGCGCGCGACGGGGTCCGGGGCCGCTGAGCTCAGCCTCGAAGAGACAGGCGCAGCGAGGCGGAAGCCCCGAAGTGTTTAGCGACAGGAGGAAGTGGAGATTCGGCCGTAATCGAGCCAACGCCGCTTTGTGAGCATTTTCATGTTGGTCATTTCTATCTAGCAAGTCCGGTTAAGAGACAAACGATAAGACTGCCACGATTGATGTTGTGACACCAATTTCCAACACGGCCCCTCACCCGAATATTCCACATCGCTAATTCGATTTCTCAGCTTGCTTGCGCATTCTCAGCCTGCCTGCGCAACTGCAGTACCTTCAGCGAGCAGAGGAAGCCAATAGTCAACGCGCCGACAGCGGAATACAGCGCAAACTGCGTGGCATGTGCAAACGCATTTGTCAGCGGCACCAACACACCGTCGGGAGCACCCTGCGCACGCAGACCAATCAGCATCGAGCCGGCGGAATCCTTCAGCCCCTGCCCCATCTGCTCCAGGCCCGGCGACAGCTTCGCGATCTCACGATCCAGCCCAATCGTCAGCGCCATACCACCGAGCGCAGCACCGAGCGCCGAACCAATCTGCCGAATCGTCGACTGCGTTGCCGATGCCTGCCCCGACAGCCGCACCGGAATATCACCAAGCACCAACGAGGTCAGCTGCGCCGATGCCAGACCAAGACCCAGACCGTAGACAATCAATGCAAACACAACCAGCCACAGCGGCAGGTCAACGCGCTCTTCGGCCGCCAACTGCAGCGAACCAAAGACCTCGAGACCAAGGCCCACAATCACCACACCGGCCGGGGTAATCCGAGCTGCCAGATGACGCGCCATGGCACCTGCGAAGAACGCACCGAGAGCCATTGCTGCCAGGACCAGGCCGGTTGCGATCGTCGATAAGCCAATCGCCGACACCAGGTAGAGCGGCAGCACGAAGACCAGCGCGAACTCACCCACCGCGACAAGCATCGCCGTGGTATTCCCCCAGCTGAACGTGGCGTAGGAGAACATCGACACGTCCAACAGCGCAGGATCCGCGTTCTTCCGACGACTGTTTTCCCACAGCACGAAAGCGACAAGCACCACCGCACCAACTAAGAGCGTGACGACGGGTGCGGAGGGAAAAGCAAACCCTATCTTGGCGCCTTGAATGATGCCGAAGACCACGGCACCAAAGCCAATTCCAGACAACACCAGGCCAAGGACATCGAAGCGACCCGCGCCATTGGTATCGCCTGCGGTGTTCGGCACCCAGCGCAGCGCAAGGACGAAAAGCACGACGGCGATGGGCACGTTGACCCAGAAGATAGCTTCCCAACCAGCAAACTGCGTAAGCACGCCACCCAGGAGTGGGCCGACTGCTGCAGCACCAGACATGACCGCACCCCAGATGCCGAATGCGGTGGCACGATCTTTATCACGGAATAGTGCGTTCACGCTGGACAGTGTTGATGGCAGAATGCACGCGCCACCAATGCCTTGGATGACGCGGGCAATGACCAGTGGCGCCAAGGCTGTGGAAAGTGCGGCCACGACGGAGCCGACCGTGAAGATGACCAGACCGACGAGAAAAAGCGTTCGACGGCCGAAGCGGTCGCCAGCGCGGCCAGAGGTCAGGAGTAGTGCGGCGAAAACGACCGAGTAGATCGTGGTAATCCACTGCGCGCCCACGATGTCAAGGCCCAGCTCCGAAATGATGGTCGGCAATGAAACACCAACGATGGTGCCGTCCAGGACAATCATGCCGAGGCCAACCGCGAGCACGAGCAACCCCCACCACCGCTGTGGCGAGGCCCCGAACTCAGCAATCTGATCCTCGTTGGCGATTGCCATGACGGGGGTGCCCTTCGCTTTCGCTGTGGCACCGGTTTGTGCGTCGACTGAGACGTCGGCGCTGCTCAAGGAAGGTTTTGTACTCATAGGATTAATGCTAGAAGTGTCCTAGGGCTGATTCATCAACCGAAAGTCGTAACTTTGCGGAAAGATCAGCTTCGTTGAGAACGGGGATTACCTTCGTCGACACGGAAACACTTAGCTTCATTGAACCCACGCAATGGCAGCCGAACCCGCTGGGTATAGGGCTTTTATCACCGCACGGTGGCAGATTGCTATGATGCTATGAGGTTTTGGGCACTGGTTCATAGTGCTTAATTGTCACTTCACAATGCCCAATCCTTGCCCCTATAGCTCAGTCGGTTAGAGCAGAGGACTCATAATCCTTTTGTCCCAGGTTCGAGCCCTGGTGGGGGCACTAAAAACTCTGGGCTCTACTCACGCCCATTTACCCGACATCCGGTTGTAGCAGCTGGCGCATAGGGAGATGTACTTCGGCGCTTCGAGTGCCTCAATTTCCACGGTTTCGCCGTCGAGGATAATGCTGCCGTCCGGATTCAACCGTGCAGTAAAGATGGCCTTCTGCCCACAGGTGCAAATTGTCTTGATTTCCTCAATGGTGTGGGCAACTTCGAGCAAGCGCTGGGAGCCTGGGAAGGCATGCGTGCGAAAGTCGGTACGCAGACCGTAGCAGAGCACCGGAGTACCGCGAAGGGTAATTCCCAGCAACTGATCGACCTGGTCAGGGGTAAGAAACTGTGCCTCATCGATGATTAGACAATCGTAGCCGTCGGCAAGCGAGGAGAGGTCATCGCCATCGTGGATGAGGTGCGCGCGTTCCGCGATTCCGATGCGGGAGTGCACGTCGCCGTCAGCCAAAGTATCCACGGCCGGCTTGGCGATCAACGGCCGCATATCGCGCTCGCGGTAGTTGTGGGCGACGCGGAGGACCTCGATGGATTTTCCGCTGTTCATGGTTCCGTAGCGGAAGTACAGTTTTGCCATAGCCATCGATTGTAGGGCATCGATTCGCGGGCTCTGACGGCTGTAAACTCGGGCCGCCAACACGGATTTGAATTCCCGACTATCCTTTATTTTTATGCAGCCGATTCCTGACCTGAATGAGAATCCAACAGTTGTTGTATGTGGATCTATCCACCTAGATACCTTGGTACAGGTCGATAGTGTCCCCGCAGAAGGTGGCACGCTCATCGTTGATGACGGCACGAATATGCTGGGCGGCAAGGGCGCTAACCAGGCCGTTGCTATCGCTTATGACGGCGTCCGTGCGATCATGGCCGGTACGGTTGGTGAGGACCGCGCAGCGGATTTCGTGGTCGAGGAACTCAACGCACACGGCGTAGATGTCCACTCCATTCAGACTTCCTGGGATTTGCCGACCGGCAGCGCTTTCGTCGCAACGAACCGCAAGGGTCGCCCGGTGATTTTTGTCCAGCGCGGTGCCGATGCGCTAACCGACCCCACCGATTTCGTCGACGAGTTCGCATCAGCGGATGTCGTGCTCGCGCAAGGCGAGCTACTTCCGGAAGCAACTGAGGCCATCGCGTCCGTCGCATCCATGTACAGCGCGCGTCTGGTACTGAACCTCAATCCGGTCGTAACCGTTACACCTGCGCTGATTGACCATGCAGATCCGCTGATCGTCAACATGAAGGGCGCCTGGGAAACAATCCGTCGCCTGGACATCGCCGAGGGCATCCGCGCTACCGACTACCGCGCACAGCTCGAGGCACTTCTGCAGTACTGCCCCAGTGTCGTCATGCTCCGGGGCGACCACGGCTGTCTCTTCGCACAGCACTCCGACGGTCTCGACGACGAGCCGACAATCTACGAGCACCCCGCGCTCAAGCTGCCAGAGGAGAAGATTGTCGACGGCACTGGCTCCGGTGATGCGTTCGTCGGCACGCTCACCGCGGAACTGGCTAAGGGCACCTCGCTTTACGACGCCGTCCCCCTGGCCACCGCAGCAGGCGCAGCAGCTGTACAGGCGGTCGGCGCATGCTCCGCTTTTGCACGTCGCGAAAAACTGCTGGAGATGGTCGAGGCGGAGGATTTTCCCCCTGTGAAAGAGTACGCGGGCTAAGGGTCGTCAGCGGCCTGGTGTGCGAGCTGGCACCGATTAAGTCAGTGCCAGTGGGGCCAGCGGGAGAACCTACCCAGCATTGTCTGGCAGAACGGGCTCAAGCGCCAGCATCACCAAGTACCAACTCAACGCGTACCCGATGAGGAAGACATAGGTAGCAATCGCGTAGATTTTCGCCGGGAAAAAGAATATGGCCGCGGGCACGATGAGAAGCGCCAATACTGCGAGCGCAGTCCGCGGCAGGTTTTTGACGGTCATGCTGGTGGCCGTTGCCAGGGTTCGGCGGAGCGACGAGTGACCGTCGGAAAGCGAGCACAGCGAGTAGACCCACGCGGTAATTCCCAGCAGTATTAGCGCCCCGGAGGTAACTCCTGCGGCGAAGATCAGGCCGACAGTGCCGAGGTCCGCGCGGGAGATAACGTAAAACTCATAGCCAATGCCACTGGCGAGAACCAAGGTGAATAGCCACCACACGGTTGGTGTGCGCCAATTGTCCAACAGTGCGCGCAAGAAGCGCCGTACGGGCCTTGAGCCTTCGTCACGGACCATGTCGCGAGCGACTACTACTCCAGCGCGAGTTGCGGCGCCTGCAGTGACTATCGGGATGGATGCGACGATCATCAGCAGGTTGATGATTACAAGGTCTGCTAACAGCGACCAGGCTGCGTAGAACTTTGTATCGGTGCTGAAAAATCTATCCACGGGTTCATATCCTAATAAAGGCTGATTAACAGACGAAAGCCTCAACCTACGCGGTTGAGGCTTTCGCTTTCGTAAAACGCGGTGCTTGGCGTCCTATGCGCTAACGCTTAGGCAGCTATCCCTTAACGGCACCCGCAGCAACACCCTCGATAATGTGCTTCTGGGTGGCGACGTAGAAAATCACAATCGGAATGATTGCGAGCACCAGCATTGCCATCATCGCGCCAAGGTCACGGTTACCGTTGGAGCCAACGAAGCTCTGCACGACAACCGGGATGGTCTTGTACTTAGTAGACAGGCCAATGACCAGGTACGGCAGCAGGTAGTCGTTCCATACCCACATAGCGTTCAGAATGGCGACAGTCACTGCAGTCGGCTTGAGCATGGGCAAAACGATGCGGAAGTAGTTCTGCATCGGAGATGCGCCATCAATCATCGCGGCTTCCTCGATGTCAATCGGGATGGACTTGATGAAGCCGGCAAACATGAAGACCGACAAGCCGGAGCCAAAGCCCAAGTAGAGAACCACGATGCCGATTGGGTTGTTCAAATGCAGCATGTCGGCGATCTTGACGGTCGGGAACATCACCATCTGGAACGGGATGACCATCGAGAACACAAACAGGTAATACAGCAGCGAGGTCCACCACGTCTTCACTCGCGTGATGTAGTAAGCCGTCATCGCAGAGAAGAACACAATCGCAATAACCGAGAGGATCGTGATGACAAAGGACCACACGATCGCCCAGCCGAAGCCCTCCTTCATCAGGCCGACGGCGTAGTTTTCGAACCCGACCCACATGTCACCTAGTGGCAGCTGGAAGGGGTTATCTGAAATTGCGAACTTGGACTTGAACGAGTTGAAGATAATGAACGCGATTGGCCCCAAGAACACGACGGTCAAAAACACCAGAATCGCGTAGATGATGACCTTAGATACGCCTCCCACCTTGGCCTCGTCCTGCTTAGCGGGCTTGGCCTTGGGGAGCTTGGTGGCCGTTTCAGTGGTCATTGCAGCGTCGACAGACATTTATGCCTCCACTTCCTTGCTGCGAGTAGCACGCAGCTGCAGCATCGCGATCGCTACGACCACGACGACGAATATTACTGCCTTGGCTTGACCAACGCCCTCCACACCAATTCGGTTGAACATGGTGTTGACGATGTTCAGAGCAACCATTTCTGTCTCTGAACCCGGCGCACCATTGGTCAGGGCCAAGTTTTGATCGAAGAGTTTGAAAGTGTTCGACAGAGTCAAGAAGAGGCAAATGGTAATCGATGGCATGACCATCGGGATAGTAACGTGCCGCAGAATCTCCCAGCGTCCGGCGCCATCAATCTCCGCAGCTTCGATGAGCTCCGGTGGGACATTCTGCAGACCGGCAATATAGATAATCATCATGTAACCGACCAGCTGCCAGTTGATGAGGATGATCAGACCGGCGTAACCGAACTTCCAGTCGGACACAATCGTCGTACCGTACGATGCCAGCACGGCGTTAATCATCGACTGCCAGGTATAACCGAGCACGATGCCACCGATAAGGTTCGGCATGAAGAAGACTGTGCGGAAGAAGTTCGTGCCCTTCAGCTTGCGCGTCAGAATCCATGCGATCCAGAACGCGAACAAGTTCACAGTAATGATGGAAACAACAACCACCATGAGAGTGAATCCGAAGGAGGCGACGAAGCCCTCGCGCTCACTAAAGGCCTTCTGGTAGTTCTCGATACCAACCCACTGCGCATTAGTGATGGTTGTGAAGTCAGTAAATGATAGGAAGAAACCGATAACGAACGGCACCAGGAACGCGATTGCAAAGGCAATCAGCGTGGGTAGCACGAAAATTGGGAAATACTTTTTCAATGTTGCTTGCATCTACAACACCGCTCCTAAAGCTAAAGGCGGAGCCCGGTGCCTCGAGACCGGTTTAACAGGTCACCGAGCCCCGAGCTCCGCCTTGCCATTGGATGAACTCATTCCGTCGGTTGTTCATGCGCGAGAAGCTTTCGCTTCACACTCACCGATGGAATGGATCACCATTGATTTGCTGGTATTTAATTGTTCGGAGATTCCGCATTCCAGCTGTCGGCGAAAGTCTCGACAACCTTGTCCCACGGCATCTTTCCGGAAGCGTACTGCGCCAGCGCTGCGCCAAAATCATCCTTGAACTGCTGCGACGGGAAGTACTGGAAGTCCCACGGGATGGTGGTCAGGTCCTCGTTCTCAATTGCTGCGGCCACTTCCTTGGCCAGCGGGTCATTCGGAGTGTCGGCTTCAGTGAAGTTCTGGAACGGAGCGATGAATCCGAGATCCTCGACGACGTACTTCTTGCCCTCATCGGTGTTGAACAGCCAATTGACGAAGTCCTTCGTTGCCTTTTGGGAAGCCTCCGAAGCCTTGGAGTTGACCGTCAGGTAGTTCTCAGTACCAACCGAGATGCCGGTCTTATCCTCGTCCTTCAGGCCCATGTACATAGGCATGAACTTAATCTTGTCCTGCTTGACCGCGTTGCCGGAGACATCGTTGATCTGGGACCATGCCCAGTTGCCATTCTGAACCATAGCGGCCTTGCCCTGGGCGAATTCCGCCATCGAGTCGGACACAGCCTTCGACGGGGCCAGAGTCTTTTCGACAGTGGAGTTATTCAGGTACAGATCAAAGAGGTTCTTGAACTCCTTGTTGTACTTGAACTTCACATCAGCGGTTTCCTTGGTGCCAAGGTCCTCGAATTCATAATGAACCGGTCCGTTGGCCAAGTGTGTCTGCCAGCGCCAATCCTCACCGGATGCAAGCGAGGTGGAAGCGAAGGTGCCGGAAATCCCCAGCTTGTCCTTCTTGGCCTGCATGTCCTCAGCAACTTCCTTCAGCTTTCCGAAGGCCTTAATCTCGTCGATGCTCTTGGCCTTGGCATCGGGCAGCGCGAAGTACTTGTCCATGATCTCTTCGTTATAGATCAGGCCAAACCCCTCGACTGCAAACGGGACGCCGTATACCTTGCCGTCCTCGCCCTTCAGCGGCTCGATGCCCTCGTTGAGGTTTTGTGCGATCTCAGTGTCAGACATGTCTGCCATGTATTCCTGCCAAGTACGCAGGCCCGCCGGACCATTGACTTGGAACAGTGTTGGCGCGTCCTTTTTACCAATCTCGGCCTTCAGAGTTTGCTCATAGGAATTCGAAGCAGCAGTAACGACCTTGACCTGGACACCAGTCTTGTCAGTGTATGCCTTCGCAATCTTCTGATATGCGGCATCCTGCTCCGGCTTGAAGTTAAGGAAGTAGACACCACCATCTGCAACCGCATCATCACTCGAGCACGCAACCAAACCAGCGGTTGCCATCAGGCCTGCTGCACACAGAGCTGAAAGGCGCTTGAAGTTCTTCACTATATTTTCTCCCTTGAGAAGAAAGGCCACTTCAATGGCATCCTCCGAGCAATTCGGACGAATATTTGCCAGCAGCCGTGGCCTAATTGGATTATCCCGCCCTGCGGCTAGAAGTAGCCTTTCATGCGAACTTCGACGCCACCCACGCGGGTATTCGGTCTCACCAAAATCTTACTTGACCAAAACCAATTTAGGTTGGCCTTCAGCCAGCTGTGAACAAATGCAAAGGAGAAAAATAGCAAAAGCTCTCGAAAGCACACCTAGAATTTGAGCTGTTTTCGAGCTGTTTTCGCTGAACAGAGCCGCCTACCGGCACCAAAGTAAGCACCTGGCCGCGACAATCACACGCAGACCCGACAACCACCCGACCACCAAAAGCACCCCTGTTTGGCGTGAATGTATATTTTTATAATATCCTGGCGAGTCGTTTACTTGTCACTTTTGAAATAATCGTACGCTCGACAGTCTGCTTCTAGAGAGCTACTCGACCTCATCGCTCGCCGGAAGATATACGGACTCGTCGCGATGCCCGGGCAACACTCGGTCTACGTAGCTCTGCACCGCTTCTTGAAGCGGCACATCCGCACGGCGTTTTTCTGCCATGTACCAGCGATGCTCCAAGACCTCGTGGAAAACCTGCGCATCCTGCAGCCTTCCACGCAGCCCCTCGGGCACAGCCAGGATTGTGGCCTCGAAAACTTCACGCAGCCATCGGTGCGCAACCTGCTCTAGCGGAACCCCTTCAAGACCTTCCGCCAACCGAAAGGTCTGCATACTATTGAGCATCCGCCTCGCTTGCCGTTCTTGAACATCCAACCCCGTCAGTCGCATTAACTGCCTATGGTGATGCCCTGCGTCAACCACTCGTGGTCGGAACACAACGCGGCCACCATCACTGGTGACTTTCAGCTCGCCAACATCGAAACCGAGGTCGTTGAGCCTGCGAATCCGCTCATCGACAAGCCAAGGCTCCTCAACACCAATAGATTCTTCCCCCGTCAGCTCTTGCCACAGGTCCTCATAACGCTCAATAATGCGCCTACCCACCGCAATTACGTCCAACTCAGGATCGAGGAATCCGCCGGCCTGCAGATCCATGAGCTCTCCGATGATGTTGGTATGGGCAACGTCAACGTCGTAAAGCCTGCGGGAATCTGAGAGTGTGCCTTGCAAATCTCCCGTTTCCGCGTCGACAAGGTAGGCGGAGAAAGCGTCTGCGTCACGACGAAACAACGTGTTCGACAGCGACACGTCGCCCCAGTAAAAACCAAGGAGATGTAACCGAACTAGCAGGACTACCAGCGAGTCAATCAGGCGGACCACAGTTTCGCGGGTGACCTGTTGAGAAAAAACTGCACGATACGGCAGCGAATACTCGAGATGTTCTGTGACGAGTGCCGCAGTTAACGGTTCGCCATCTGGATCCTTGCGGCCAGTAATGACCGCGAGCGGGCGAACCGATGGAGCACCGAGCCTGACCAGGTCACGCAGCATTCGATACTCATGATGAGCAGTGAACTCACCAATTTCTTTCACTGCAATGACGCGGTCATCCAAGTTGACGAATCGAACAATGTGCCGCGAAATTCCCTGAGGTAGGGCGGCCAACAAATCGTCTGGCCACTGTTCCAGAGGTATATGCCAAGGAAGGCGCAAAAGCTTTGAAGCCACCGTTGTCGCGGCTATTTTCATAGTTTCCGACACGGTGGCTCCTAAAACTGTCTTACTGTCCCACTGCCCTACCAGCTACTCATTTCATCTAAACGAAAGAGTTTAGGCCGGAAGGCGCATACCAGTCGACTTCGAGAACAGGTGCAGCATGCCCGGACGAATCTTGCCGTAAACTACCGAGCCCAACTTCGGCGCGGTGCGCGGGGCGGTACGAATAACCACCTGACCGTGTTCCTCTTCGTCCGGGTTAGAGGAAGATCCGGAGCTCAGTGCTCCGCCACCGACGAGGTCTCCATACATGAATGCATCGGAGCCCAATTCCTCGACCAAGTTAACCTGCACCGGAATGACGTCATCGCCCGGCCCCTCGACCAGGTCGAATGCCTCCGGACGGAAGCCCACGATAATCTGGTTCTGATCCTCCGGCACGATTGCAGCAAGTGTGGCTTCCGGCAGCTTAATCTTGGCCTCACCCAACGTGGCGTAACCATTAGAGACGTTGAACGTGCCCAGGTTCATCGCAGGCGAGCCAATGAAGCCCGCGACGAATTCGTTTGCCGGGGTTTCGTAGAGTTCCCGCGGGGTACCGACCTGCTGCAGAACACCGAAGTTAATGACCGCGATGCGGTCGCCCATGGTCAGCGCCTCAGTCTGGTCGTGGGTGACATACATGGTGGTCACACCCATCCGACGCTGCATGGCCGCAATCTGAGTACGGGTTTGAACACGCAGCTTCGCGTCCAGGTTCGACAACGGCTCGTCCATCAGGAACACCTGCGGCTTGCGCACAATCGCACGCCCCATTGCCACACGCTGACGCTGACCACCGGATAGAGCCTTAGGCTTACGATCCAGGAACTGAGTTAGATCCAGGGTCTTCGCAGCTTCTTCGACACGACGGTCAATCTCGTCCTTGTCCACACCAGCAATCTTGAGCGCGAAGCCCATGTTCTCGCGCACCGTCATATGCGGGTACAGGGCGTAGTTCTGGAAGACCATCGCAATATCGCGATCCTTGGGCGAGACATTGGTCACATCACGATCTCCAATGAAAATCTTGCCCTCATTGACCTCTTCCAGACCGGCAAGCATGCGCAGTGTTGTGGACTTACCACAACCGGAGGGGCCCACCAGAACCAGGAACTCGCCATCGGCAATTTCCAAGTTGAACTTGTCCACAGAAGGCTTCGTCGCACCAGGGTAAATGCGAGTGGCATCAGCAAAAGTCACAGTAGCCATGTGAATACAAACCTTTCATCGGCAGGTACGTGCCGAACGATCCGAGTGAAAGTAACCGCAGGAACAGCTCCTACGTATCTGCCTCACAAGCTTACTCTTAATCGAGTAGTCCCGTAACGAGCTCCGCAATCTTCGAGCGCTCCGAGCGCTTCAGCGTGATGTGTGCAAAAAGCTCGTTGCCCTTGAGTTTTTCAATCACCGCCTGCACGCCGTCATGGCGGCCGACGCGCAGGTTGTCACGCTGCGCCACATCGTGCGTAAGGATGACTCGGGAATTGCTACCAAGACGCGACAGCACCGTCAGCAGTACGTTGCGCTCCAGCGACTGTGCCTCATCGACAATCACGAAGCTGTCATGCAGGCTACGACCGCGAATGTGTGTCAGTGGCAGTACCTCCAGCATGTCGCGCGAGGCAATCTCATCCATCACGTTGTCTGAAACCAATCCCTCCAGGGTGTCGTAAACAGCCTGCGCCCACGGGTTCATCTTTTCGTCCTCACTACCTGGCAGGTAGCCAAGGTTCTGACCACCTACCGCGTAGAGCGGACGGAACACCACAATCCGGCGATGCAGTCCGCGCTCCAGCACCGACTCCAGTCCCGCGCACAGCGCAAGCGCCGACTTACCCGTACCGGCTCGGCCGCCGAGGGACACAATCCCCACCGAGTCATCCAACAGCAGGTCAAGCGCCACACGCTGCTCCGCCGACCGCCCCTTCAGGCCAAACGCCTCCGTATCGCCCCGCACAAGCTTGACGACGCCCGGGGCGCTCACCCGTGCCAGCGCAGACTGGCTACCAGCGCTGAGCTGCACGCCGCAGTGCAGCGGCTGATCCTGGATCTGCTCGAGCTCAAGGAACCCATTGGCGAAGAGACGATCAATTTCCTCCGGGTCGACGTCCACTTCCACCATTCCCGAGTACCCAGTCAGAACGACGTCCTGGGCGCGGTAATCGTCGGCAGGCAAGCCGACCGCACCAGCCTTGACGCGAAGCGGAATGTCTTTGGTGACCAGCACGACATCATGGCCATCGTGCTGAAGATTGAGGGCGCAAGCGAGAATGCGGTGATCGTTTTCGGCGGTGCGGAAGCCTGCGGGAAGGATGGAGGGATCGGAGTGGTTGAGCTCAATATGCATAAACCCGCCAAGATCATTGGCGGGCACAGGCCGGTCCAGGTGGCCGTAGCGGTAACGCAGCTCTTCGAGGAAACGGAGCGCTTCTCGGGCGAACCACCCCAGCTCTGGGTGGTGGCGCTTGGCCTCCAACTCACTCACCACGACCAGCGGAAGCACAACTTGGTGCTCATCGAACTTCTTGGTGGCGTGGGGATCGGACAGCAGGACCGAGGTATCAAGCACGTAGGTACGCATGCCCTCAGGCTAAAAGTCAGAGGTAGAAATTACGTGGTTGTGAGATGAATGCTTGGTTATCAGATGAACCACAGTTGGTTACAGGCTCTAATCCTCAAGTTGAACCCTAAGGAACTGGCCGAGCACCGAGCACCACTGCCCGGCCACTCCACTGCCCTTTTAATGGCAACTAGTCGTTATGGCGAATCTGTCGACCCAGCAACTTGTGGCGAAGCGGATCAACCGCCAAGGTCACAGCGCCAACTGATACAACTCCCACGAGGTACGCCAGCGCAACAACAAGTGAGCGTTGACCAAACGTGATTTCGTTCGCAATCGGGCCGAACATGGTGGCTCCCAACAGCGCACCCATAACAAAGCCGAAGATGCTGGTCGCAAGCATGGGAAAGAATGTCTGCTTGAAAGTGACCGTGCGGTGGAAGCTGATTGGCGTCCCGATGAAGTCCAGCGCCTTTGTCAGCGATGCCTCTTCATAGACGGCTGAGGCCTGAGTCAAAAGCGTTGACACCAGCAACAGAATGAAACCGATTACGAAAGTGATAGTCACACCGGTTGCAATATCGTGCGCGAATGTGACATCTGCAACCTCTTCAATCTTGTCTTCGCCAGGCACCATCATTGTGTAGCCAAGCAGCAGAGACAGGAAGGCCATGGAACTTACTCGACGCCACGATTCCTTAGCGTTAGTCGCGACTCGTCGCGTCGCCACAAAATCACTTGAAGTACCGAAGAAGCTGGAGATGCGGGCAACAAGCTGGATAAAGAAAGGCGCCACCAGGCCAATTGCCCAGACCATCAGGTACATCATCGCTGCGACACCAAGCGTGGCAGTGACGGTTCCACCCGCGATATTGGAGTTGGCAATCACGTATAGGACGATCGCACCGATAACAACGGCCACAATCATGCGCCAAGCCTTCATCGACTTGGGCACTTCCTTGCGGCTAACGCCGAGTGGTGAAATCATCACCCTTCGCAAACCGACCACAGCGGCAAAGAGTGCGAGGAGCACCACGGCAACCCAGACCAGCGGGTAGCCCCACCAGGGCAGCAACATGTCCCAGGTATCCAGGTAGTCATTGTCGAACTTGATTATCGCCCAGAATGGCGCAGTGGCCACCGACAACAACGTGCCCACGACAAGCCCTACAGCTGCCAATACGAGGGTTTCGATAATCACCATGCGCGTAACTGCCCCGTTAGACAGACCAATCAAGCGCAGAGTTGCCAATCGCTGCTCACGTCCTGCAGCGCCAAGCACCGCCGACTGTGCCACGAGCGAAACCATTGCCGGAATCACAAAAACACAGGCCACGAGTGCCAGCTGCAGGTACATCTCGCCCTGACCTTGATTCATGTAATCCTCGGGTGTTGGGTTCGGCGGCAGCTTTGGCTCAGCCTGCCAACGGCGGTAAAACATCGCCGTGCCACCGACGACGACCAACGCCAACCAGGTACTCACGGTCATGGCCACCACGGACAATGCGGACAGCCAGCCGTTTCCCGAATGGGATTCACGCCCGGCGCGCTGCAGCCGCGTGCTCAAGTCCGCTAGTGCGCCGGTAGGAATTCTCTGGGGTTTTGTTGCTTCAGTTACGGTGCTCACTTTGTAACCTCCGCTCCTGCCAGCATGCGGTCGTCGTGAATCAGGCCATCGCGGATCTCCACACGTCGACGACACCAGTCGGCCACCTTCACATCGTGCGTGACCATCACCAATGTCGTGCCAGTCTGCTCCACCAACGCGGTGAGCTGCTGCATGACCTCATGGCCTGTGGACTGGTCCAGCGCGCCAGTCGGCTCATCGGCGAAGATGACACCTGGCTCGCCGGCCATCGCGCGGGCAATTGCCACACGTTGTGCTTGACCGCCGGACATCTGTCCTGGGCGACGGCGCGTGAGGTCCTTGAGCCCCAGGCGGTTGAGGACATCGTCGGCAAGCGCGAGTGACTTCGAGCGCTTCTTGCCCTGCAGAATCATTGGCAGAGCAACGTTTTCCCTGGCAGTCAGCTCGGGAAGGAGCTGGCCATCTTGGAAAACGAAGCCGAAGTCGTGCAGGCGGAGGGCGGAGCGGTCGGCGTCAGAAAGCGAATTGATCTTTGTGTCACCGAAGATGACGTCGCCGTCGTCCGGCAGCAACACGCCGGACATGCAGTGCAGCAGCGTGGACTTACCAGAACCTGACGGTCCCATGACTGCAACGGTTTCGCCGGGCTCAATGGTCAGCGAAATGCCGGTGAGAACGGGAGCGGAATTGTAGGACTTAGTGATGTCACGAATACAAAGTCGTGCGTTTCTTGGGCTGTTGTTGTCTGTCATGGCACTCATTTCACTCGCACGGAGGCGATTTCAACACCGTGCCCACTTTCCTTTTGCGGTAGTGCTAGGTCTACTATGCCGGAAATTAATTCCTCCGCAGACAGAGCTTTCGTACCATAGGAAACTATGGAGCTGAAGGATTATTTCCGCAAATATATCGGCGCGAACCGCCGCGAAAAAGCGCATAAACGCAGCTACGAGGAATCCGCCGCCGCTCGCATCGCCGAACTTACCGCTTCACGACGAACAATTGCCGAAGCCTTCGAGATTGAACGTCGCCGCATTGAAAATGACCTCCACGACGGAGCTCAGCAATACATTGTTGCGGCTTCAATGAAATTGGGACTTGCAGAATTGGAAGCATCCAATACTGACAATGAGGAACTAATGCAGCTTCTCGCGGAAACTCGCGGCCATTTGGATGATGGATTACGTGCTTTGCGGCGAACAGTCCACGGAATTCACCCGCAAGTGTTGCGCGATCGCGGTCTGCAAGCGGCTGTTGAAGAGATTGCTGAAGGATACGGCCCTCACGTTGTTGTGCACACTCCCTATCCCCTGCCTGAATTGGAAGAAAGTGTGCTCGCCGCGGCGTATTTTTTCTGTGCAGAAGTGCTGACTAATGCGGCGAAATATGCACCGAACGCTCCTGTTTCTGTGCTGCTCACCTCGGATCAAACACTGAATATTTCAATTACGGACCAAGGCCCTGGCGGCGCAAAATTGGGGCGCGGTTTGCGGGGTATGAAAGAGCGTCTAGCCACTTTCGACGGTGCGATGACCATGCACTCTCCCGAAGGTGGGCCAACGCAGGTAATAGCCAGAATTCCTTTGATGTTGAACCGCTGGGAATCAGGTATTGGAGAAATGGAAAACGTGGAAATGAAAGGTGCGGAGAAGAAATGAAAATTGTCATTGCGGATGACTCGGCACTCCTGCGGGAGGGGGTCGCGGGGCTCGTCGAAAAGCGTGGACATGAAGTGATTGCGATGGTCGACACTGCCCACGGCCTGGTGGCGGACATCGATGACCGTTTTGATGACACGGGCGAGCTGCCAGATTTAGTGATAACCGATGTGCGCATGCCTCCAAAGATGAGCGATGACGGCCTGCGGGCGGCGGTCGAGTTGCGCGAGCGTTATCCGCAGCTGAATGTGATGGTGCTGTCGCAGTATGTGGCGCCGGCGTATGCGCGCGAGTTGTTCTCGTCGAGCGGTGCTGGAGGTAGTGCTGGGGTTGGTACTGGGGTTGGCTCGAGTGGCAGCAGCTCGAGTGGCGGGACCGGGTATCTGCTCAAAGACCGCGTTGGCCAGGTGTTGGACTTCTTGGGCTCGCTCGAAGTCGTCGCCGGTGGTGGCGTGGTGATTGACCCTGATGTGGCGACGGCATTGATGCAGTCCGGCAAATCGGGGCTAGCCAGTTTAACGGCGCGCGAACGCGAAGTGCTCGAGCTGATGGCACGCGGCAAGTCCAATAAGCAGATTGCCGATGACCTCGTGCTTTCCGGGGCGGCGGTGGCGAAACACGTGTCCAACATCTTTATGAAGCTGCATCTGGAGCCCGGCGAGGAAAACCGCCGTGTGCGGGCAATTTTGGAATTTCTCACGGCGACGTCGGGGCAGATTTAGGGTCGGCAGCAATCGCATCTCTCGCAAAAGCGATGAAAAAATAAGTGTTGATTATGACACGAGTCACAATTTAAAGTTGGCTCATACGTTTGTTGTTTCCCTATAGAAAGGACGTGTCTACATGACTGTTTACGCCAACCCCGGCACCCCCGATGCAATCTTCACGTACAAGGAGCAGTACGAAAATTTCATCGATGGTAAGTGGACACCTCCAGTAGACGGGCAATACATGGACAACTCCACCCCGGTTACGGGCGAGGTTTTCTGCCGGGTTCCGCGGTCTAACGAGAAAGACATTGAGCTCGCTCTCGACGCCGCGCACAAGGCGAAGGACTCCTGGGCCTCGGTTCCTGCGGCCGAGCGGGCGCTGATCCTCCACCGCATCGCGGACCGTCTGGAGGAAAACCTTGAGAAGATTGCCGTCGCCGAGACCTGGGAGAACGGCAAGGCCATTCGCGAGACCCTCGCCGCTGACATCCCGCTCGCAATCGACCACTTCCGCTACTTCGCCGGGGCCACCCGCACGCAGGAGGGGCGCATCTCACAGATTGACGACAACACGGTCGCCTACCACTTCCACGAGCCACTCGGCGTCGTCGGCCAGATTATCCCGTGGAACTTCCCCCTCCTGATGGCCGCATGGAAGATCGCCCCGGCCCTCGCCGCCGGCAACTGCATCGTGCTCAAGCCAGCAGAGCAGACCCCCGCGTCGATTCTCATGCTCACCGAGATTATCGCCGATTTGCTTCCGGACGGCGTTCTCAACATCGTCAATGGCCTCGGCACCGAGGCCGGTGCTGCGCTGACCGCAAGCGACCGGATCTCCAAAATTGCGTTCACCGGATCGACTGCCGTGGGCCAGCTAATCAACAAGGCAGTGTCCGACAAGATTATTCCGATCACGCTGGAGCTCGGCGGCAAGTCCCCGTCCATCTTCTTCCCCGACGTCATGGACGCCGACGATGCGTTCCGCGAGAAGTGCATTGAGGGCCTGGCCATGTTCGCGTTGAACCAGGGCGAGGTCTGCACCTGCCCGTCGCGAGCCCTGGTCCACGAAGACATCGCTGATGAGTTCCTGAAGCTCGCGGTCGAGCGCGTTAAGCAGATTAAGACCGGCAACCCGCTGGATACGTCGGTACAGATGGGCGCCCAGGCCTCCCAGGAGCAGCTGGACAAAATCTCCGGCTACTTGGAGTCCGGGCCGAAGGAGGGCGCGGAGGTTCTCACCGGCGGCAACGTCGCCAAGCTCGAAGGGCTGGAGGGAGGCTACTACGTCGAGCCGACAATCTTTAGGGGCAACAACTCGATGCGTTTCTTCCGCGAGGAGATTTTCGGCCCGGTCCTGGCCGTGACAACCTTCAAGACTCTGGATGAGGCTCTCGAGATTGCCAACGACACTATCTACGGTCTTGGCGCCGGCGTGTGGAGCCGCAACCAGAATAACGCCTACCGCGCTGCCCGCGGCATCCAGGCTGGCCGTGTGTGGGTGAATAACTACCACAGCTACCCTGCTCACGCAGCCTTCGGCGGTTACAAGCAGTCCGGTATCGGCCGCGAGAATCACTTGATGATGCTCGAGCACTACCAGGAGACCAAGTGCATGCTCGTCTCTTACGACGAGAACCCGACTGGCCTGTTCTAAGAATCCGCCCACTTGGGGCTAGGCGGTTTGTCGATTCCGATTCACGTCCGATGAAGGTGTCGACAACTGCCTCTGCCCCCCCGAAAAAACGCCCTCCGCACCCGGCAGGTTGCAATGGTCGGCCTTAACCGGACGCACCAGGCGCTGGCGACTCCAAATTTAGAGGCCTAGCTCACGGCCGCCAGCTAGGTCTCTCTTTCTTTCTTCGCTTTCCGGCGCCACCTACGCATCCGATTAATCGCGGCACTGGCGGCCCATCCGCCAAGAAATAGTAGCGGGATGTAGAAGAACACGACATAGGCGACGGCTAGGCCGTCCTGGCCATCGGGCGGCGTGGTGAGAAATAGGAATGCCAGATCGCCAAGCGCGGCAATTCCTGCGCCGGTAGCTGCTGCGACAATGCTCCGCGCGCTGGCCATCCCCCGAGCCAACGACCCATCACCGGCGAAAACGGCTATTGCTCCGACCAGCATTACTGAGACCAGCATGGACACAATCCACGACGCAATTCCTTCGTCGTAGGCGAGGTTGGGCTCCGGCAAGATGAGCCCACCTAAAACGCTCCACGCGACCGCGGCGAAAAAGGACGCCAGCAAGGGGCAGGTTATATTGTCGAGCCTCATGCGTCCCAGGTTACGTGAGATGACCTCCAGAAAGACCAAATCCCCCTCCCCAGTGGAGAATCGAGTCACGCCCGCAAGAGCAAAAATCCCCCGACCATAGAGTGGGTTAAGTAGCAAAACTGACAACCCCGAAAAATTATGGGCTGCAAATGTGAAACTGTGTGAGTTTATGACACTTTCAGGGCATTTTTCGGGTTAAGTAAAGAAAAGTGTGTCCGCATGCCACCATAACCCCAGACCACACACCACAAATCA
>NZ_PDHB01000009.1:0-242 GCF_014335085.1 Corynebacterium sp. LK26 | reverse complement strand
AAACGACAACCAAACAAGCACTTTCCCAAAAAAGTATTAGTTAGTACATCGGCACACTATTGAGTTCTCACACAACACACACCCACGAAGACAACCACCCCAACCAGGGCAACCACCACATGAGCAGCAGAAGAAGACTCTACCTTCACTGCAAACACAAGTCAAACCGACCGTGAATACAAAGTAAACTCTCCCCCACATCACCACAACAAGCAATCACATCGCCCTGTCGCGCTGACCCC
>NZ_PDHB01000010.1:0-247 GCF_014335085.1 Corynebacterium sp. LK26 | reverse complement strand
GCAAACGACAACCAAACAAGCACTTTCCCAAAAAAGTATTAGTTAGTACATCGGCACACTATTGAGTTCTCACACAACACACACCCACGAAGACAACCACCCCAAAACCAGGGCAACCACCACGTGAGCAGCGAGAGAAAACATTAACAAACAATTAACCAGAAAGTCAAACCAACGACTCCCAGCGGCTAACCGCACGAAAACATTTCCCCCACATCAGCCAACCAAACACATAAACTGCCTGGCC
>NZ_PDHB01000005.1:0-367 GCF_014335085.1 Corynebacterium sp. LK26 | reverse complement strand
TGATTTGTGGTGTGTGGTCTGGGGTTATGGTGGCATGCGGACACACTTTTCTTTACTTAACCCGGATTTGCAGTGTATGCCGGGGGCTGCGGGGAGGCGGGGAACTGTCATGAATGCTGTCACGAAACTGGTGACGAATCCGTGGTGGCAACGCCCTGATTAGTGTGGCAGTTCTTCGCTGAACGGTGCGGCGAGCGCTAGCAGTGTGACTTTTTGCGTGGGCCTGTAGTAGGCTGTCTTCACGGATCCCATGTGGCGTCCATCTCGTGAACTCCCCCAGGGCAGGAATGCAGCAAGGGTCAGCGAGCTCTGACGGGTGCGTGGGGTCCCCTTTTTTTTTATCCCCGGCGTTCTTCTGGCACTTATG
>NZ_PDHB01000003.1:0-696 GCF_014335085.1 Corynebacterium sp. LK26 | reverse complement strand
ATGGTTCCGCTGGGGCTCATCGATAAGTGAATAGATTATCCATAAGTGCGCGCCAAATGTCTGCAAACGTGACAAGAAATACCGCTGCCTACCTGCTGATTTGTGCTTAGTGGTGATTTCGGGTTAATCTTTGCAAGGCTTCACGGAGAGCACAGAGCGAAACGAAGCGGTCAACAATTGGCCACAGAGTTACGTGCTGGGTTCAACGGATGCTGATGCCCCCTTAGCTCAGTCGGCAGAGCGTTTCCATGGTAAGGAAAAGGTCGACAGTTCGATTCTGTCAGGGGGCTCTGTTCTTTTATACGGACTTATGTCCGGTAGAGAATAGGGGCGATGTAGCTCAGATGGTGAGAGCGCACGACTCATAATCGTGAGGTCGGGGGTTCGATCCCCCCCATCGCTACTACGGACAGTGATGTTCGTCGAACCCCGCCTTGATTATGCAGCAATGCAGTAAGGTGGGACATTGTCAGCTAAGGACTGAAAAGTTCTTTCGCTGGTGGTGAAGGGGCGTGGCTCAATTGGTAGAGCAGCGGTCTCCAAAACCGCAGGTTGCAGGTTCGAGTCCTGTCGCCCCTGCAAGTACCCGTCATCCAGGGCGTATGAAAATGCGTCTGGGTGGCGGGTTTTTCGTGGGTTAAGTAAAGAAAAGTGTGTCTTTTCCGGGCGTGTTGCGGTTATTTGATCCAGCCTTTT
>NZ_PDHB01000019.1:0-1255 GCF_014335085.1 Corynebacterium sp. LK26 | reverse complement strand
TGGATGCCGAGGTTGTGTTGGTAGCTGGTGTCGATGGCGGTGTCGTATTCTGCTGGTGCACCGATGTCATTGGTAGTGGCTGTGGTGTTGTGGGTGATCAGGTCTGTTGCTGTGGAAAGTGCGTCTTGACCCCATCGTTGGTCCCTGGCGATCTTGACCGGATCGTCAGGGACTTCTGTATGTAGATACAGCCACCAATCCATCACTGTGCGTTGATGCGGTAGTGATAGTCCGCGGTGTCTGCGGGCTAGTTCTTTTATGGGGGCGTTGATGCCACCTTCGAGGCTGTTTGTTGTTGCTGCAAGGTTGTCGGGGTCGATGGTTGTTGGTGGGGGTTGCAGGTAGGTAAACAGCAGGTCTCTGCGGTGCAGAGATAGCAATGATTGATAGGCCGCTCGGACGCGTTGGTGGGTGTAGACCTTGGTGTAGGCGCCGGTAACGGGGTCTTTGATGGTGGTTTTCTCGTTCATCCATTCCCGGTAGGTGTGGTCGAATTCGTGCAGGTGGGCGACCCATGTGGATGCTTGGTCAAGGTCGGTGATGCGAGTGAGTTTCAGGGCTAGGCGGTAGAGGGTTTTGCCGGCATCGGTGCGGGGGTTGCTGGTGGTGTGGCGGCGGACTGTTCGTTGGGCGTGGACGAGGCAGCGTTGGATGCGTGTTGTTGGCCAGCAGTGGTGGATGGCTGATTGGGCACCTTGTCCGCCGTCTGTGACTGCGATTAGTGGTGCGGCAATGGGGCGTAGGAGTTCGGTGTAGGCGGCGGTGGTTTCGTGTCTGGCCCAGGTCCAGTTGATGACGTGGGTTTTACTGGCTGCGATCAGGAGGCATCCGGACTTTAGATAGGTCGCGTCGAGGAAGATTTGGTCATGGATGCGGAATGAGTCGATGGTGGGTGTGGGGATGATCCACCAGCACCATCGGAATCGGTGGTGCATGGTTTGCCTGGTTACGCCATGGTGTGCGGCGAAGGTGGTTAGAGATTGGGTGCCGGTGGCCCATTGGATGAACAAAGCCATGGTGGCGGTGTTTTTGTTGTGGGTTTGGGTGTTGCGGGTAAAGGAGTGTCCGCAGTGGGTGCAGCGCCAACGGGTGGTTGATTTGCTGGTGGTGCCGTTTTTCTTTGTGTTGTTGCCGCATAGTGGGCAGCTGGGGCGGTTGGTGGTCATCCTTTAATCCAACCGGTGTGCGGTTAGCACAAATGTGGCCGGAGGTGCGGGATGGTGTGGGTAATAGCTTTCGGGGAGCTATTCTTTGG
>NZ_PDHB01000008.1:0-2264 GCF_014335085.1 Corynebacterium sp. LK26 | reverse complement strand
GGATACATTACACACACTTCACACATAAAGCGAACCCCCAGGTCACAATGACTTTCTTGGGTACTTTCGAGCTAATAGAAGACCATAACCCTAGAGTTTCACTTAAAGCTGTTCGGCAATGCGTTCGTTCACCGGCTTCTTACGCACACTCACGAGTTATCTCAGCAAAGTGACAAGTCTCGAGGCCTTCGTCGTAAAGCGAGATGGAGCGAAACCACCCCAATAGAAAGCTCCAGTGAGGAAAAGCTGGGCTAGGGAACTAAAGTCGAACTGTGACTACATCAACGAAGACCGATGCCCGGCCGGTCCATCCGGTCGATGAGTATCCGGGCCATGTGAAATTGCTTGTACTCGGCTTTCAACATGTGCTCGCCGCGTATGCAGGCGCGGTGGCAGTCCCGCTTTTCGTGGGCTGGGCACTTGTGGATGCCGGGCGTATGTCCCCATCCGATATTCCGCACCTAATTGCCGCGGACCTGTTTGTTGCCGGCATCGCCACCATCGTGCAGTCGGTGGGTATTTGGCGATTTGGTGTGCGGTTACCACTGATTCAGGGCTGTACCTTCTCTGCCGCCATTCCGATGGTCACTATCGGATCGCAATACGGCGTGCCCGCAATCTACGGTTCGGTGATTGCATCGGGCATTTTCATGATGCTCTTTGCACCGCTTTTTGCATCGCTTCTACGTCTATTTCCGCCGTTGGTCACTGGCACGGTGCTATTGATTATCGGTACGACGCTTATGCCAGTCGCAGCTGACTGGGTTGGTGGCGGTGCTGAAGTCAAGGACACTCCTGATTTCGGCACGCCCCAAAACTTGGCAGTAGCTGTGTTTGTGTTGGTCTTGATTCTCAGTATTGAGCGTTGGGCACCGGAATGGCTCGCCCGAATCGCCGTTCTAGTGGGCATGATTTCTGGGTTGCTGCTGTGCATTCCATTGGGAATGGTGGATTGGTCTGGGACTAAGGACTCACCAATCTTTGGGCTGACACATCCGTTCTACTTCGGCATGCCTGAGTTTGTCTTCTCGGCTGTATTTGCCATGTGCATTGTCTCGCTTGTGACTATGGTCGAGGCGACTGGAGATGTGCTTGCAATCGGTGAGATTACCGAGACCGAGATTGATAATCGCCGTATTGCCGACACACTGCGTGCCGACGGTGCTGCGACCGTGATCGGCGGTATTTTCAATACCTTCGAATACACGGCGTTTGCCCAGAACATCGGCGTCCTGTCCATCACGGGCGTGCGATCCCGATGGGTTACCGCAGCTGCAGGCGGAATGCTGCTGATTCTGGGACTGATTCCAAAGACGGCCGCTCTCGTTGCTGCTATCCCGGCTCCAGTTTTGGGAGGTGCCGGTATCGCCTTGTTCGGCATGGTCGCAGCATCCGGCGTCCGCACCCTATCCAAGGTTAAGTTCACTGAATCCAACGTGATCGTGGTTGGTATTCCGTTGGCACTGGCATTGCTTCCGGCTGTATCGCCCGAACTATTCTCCGGACTGCCGGCATGGGCACAAACGTTTATGGCCTCAGGAATCTGCGTAGGTTCCGTCGCAGCTATTATCTTGAACCTTTTGTTCAACACCGCCGACCGTGCACCGCACGCAGTTACTCCGAGCGCTCACGACACCTTCCGCGGAGGTATCAACTCTGAAGATAAGGACCACGACGGCTACGGCGACGTCCCGCCCGCTAAGCCAAGCAGTAATAACTAACTTCGGTACTTTGATTAGCGTGGCTGGATAGCTCAATCCCAGACCGCGCTGGCGTAATTAAATACAACACATTCCCGTATGGGCGCAGGCAATACCTCGCCCATACGGGATTTCCTTTTGGCGCGACCTTGGATGGCGCCGCGTTGTCTCGTAGGTAGGGCCTTAAGAATCAGGACGAATTCCAAATAAGCGTATGGATCCCTATTTGGACAGCTTGGCAGTAAAGCCCCATTGAAGCGCGGTATCTGCATGTCGGGATGAGTGGCTGTGGTAAACACAGAAGTGCAATAACTGAATCGGACATGCCAACAAGCTCAGTGCCAGAATTCGAGGAGCCTCCGACCGGTGTACTGCGCATCGGACCCTTCTAAGTACCCGCAATTAAGCCAAATCGGTAGCTACCCCGAGATATAAGCCACGACATTTGTCGATTAAATGTTGTTTACTCGTGGGCACAAAAGTGGGCCGCAGCACCCAACCCCACACAAGGGGCAAGGCAACCACGACCCACAAACAAGATTATTATGCCGGCGGCGACCTACT
>NZ_PDHB01000012.1:0-5299 GCF_014335085.1 Corynebacterium sp. LK26 | reverse complement strand
GCTAGAGGTTATGACGCAAGTTTATTGAATTCCAGAGAATTTCTGAACATCCGGCGAGCGAAGGAAACGCCCGGCCATTTCCACAGCTGGCTGAGAAGAATCTCCTTCGATTACAAGGGACGCAATCGCCAATTCCCCTGTCGTTCCAGCGAACCAGCCATTGGAAAGCTTGCCATCAATTTCTGCTGTACCAGTCTTTCCGCCAAGTGCACTAAGATCACTCAACGACCTAGCTGAACCGTGGTCAATTGTTGATTTCATCATCGTCCGGAGGCTTTGAATAGTTGTATCGCTGACATGCTGGTCTGCCTGTTTATTCACTACTGTCTGTTCGCCTTGAATGAGCTGTGGAGGAACAAGCAAGCCGCCGTTAGCGACAGTCGATTGCATGAGCGCAATCCCAAATGGACTAGCTAGAACCTCGCCCTGTCCAATAGAAGCCTCCACACGAGGAGGTCCAGCCGGTGTCCGCGGCACCGAACCAGTAAGTGTGGTCATCCCTGGTACGTCGAAGTCGGAGCCAATTCCGAGTTCTAAAGCAGTCCGTTGCAGATCATCTTCTCCCAAACGATCCGAAATGACCGCTTGGGTTGTGTTACATGATTGGGCGAAAGCTTCTTCCAGTCGAACGCTACCTAGATCGAAGTCATGATCGTTGGGAATCTTGCGTCCAGCGACGGTGATATTGCTAGGACAAGGTAGTTCCTCATCCATGCTGACTGCCCCTGCCTCTAGTGCCGCCGCTGTGGTCACAGTTTTGAACGTCGATCCCGGTGGGAATAGCCCGGTGAGTGCGATTGGCCCTTGGTTATTTGCCTTGTCATTTTGTGCAACGGCAAGGACACCTCCTGTTCTAGGATTGAGCACGACTAGAACTGCGGCACGTTGCTCACTGTCCACTGCTTGTTTTGCTGCGCTTTGCAGTGTGTTATCCAGAGTGGTTGCGATTGGCTGAACTCGGCGAGGCGGCTCAGAGGCTACCGTCGTCATACCTTGTGAACTCTCAGCGCGTATCGACCATCCTGAATTAGCATCGAGCACTGACTCCCAATATTTGTTCAATTCAGCATCCAGCGGAGAGTTAAGAGTTTTGGACACGCTTAAGAGACGCCCCTGCTCCACAGTGGAAATTCCCTCAAAGGTCCTAAGTTGCTCTTGTATCTTCCGGAATTCTTCCTGCCTCAAAGTGAGGAGCACGGTGTCTTCATCCTGAGACTCTCCCAAGGTCTGCTCGATCCACTCCTTAGTCGTTGTGGGAGACACTGGTGCAAAAATCTGGGCCAATTCCTGCGCTCTAGAGGCTATATCTTTGCGACCTCGTACCTGAATAACTTTCGTCCAGGTCATATATTCATTGCCCAAGCGATCTTTAATTGGAAGATCGTACTGTTTATCTTCAGCAAAAAAGAGTGCGGAATCATCGCTCAACTGAGCTTCGAAGATCGAAGGCAACCATTGAGGCTTACCATCCTGTCCACTAAGGACGAGCCGACCATTGCTCTCCAACTCCACACCATCTTTGGACCAAGTCACATGAGTATTCTGCTTTCCATTGGAAATATCAGATTTTTCGATGTTGACCTTCACACCATGAAGTGACTGCCGAAATTCATGAAGGGCGCGCTCCGGGTCTGGATGATCCAGATACCGTGCAGCCTTGCTGTCATCTCCCGCGTTGAAAGCTTTGAGAAATACGTCTGAGTCTGATTCCCACGGTAGAGCTGAACAGCTGCTCAACATCACTGCGGAGAGCGAACAGAGTGCAATCACCGACTGACGGAAACGATTGTGCTTAGTCATCATGGGAGTGACGTTAAGTGAGACGCATTGGATGCCACCAATATCACATAATGCAATTGTCTCATTTCATTCACATATAGGCGATGGTAGAAGTGTGTATTCAAGTGGCAGAAATTCTAACGAAGAGCGTCCACGAGCAGTCTAGCCACTTCGCCAATAGCACCATCGTGAGTACTCATTGCTTGTTCTGGCACCACCTGTTTCAGCATGATGGACACCACAATGGGCTCCTCGCCCTCAACCTGGATAATCGAAGCTTCACCATGGAGAAGTCCTACAGTGCCCGTTTTTCCATAGATATCAACGCCGCTTGGAGGAAAGCCTGAAGGAACACGGTGACGCCACACCTGCAACCCCAAGAGTTCACACATAGATCGACGTACCGCTGCACTATCGTCTTTCCAAACCTGTTCCAAGTCATTAGTTATTTCCGCCAACGAAGAGACTGCAGAAAACGCTATATCTGTACTACTCCCCCCTTGGGATTGAACATATTGACGCAATTGTTTCTCCGCCGTCACTAAGCTATTCCGATCTTGCAAGTCATAATGAGGTGGAAACCGTTTAAGAAATGCTTCTCGAGCCCACGCAGGCAGTAGACGCAAAATCTCGTGGGCGGCCACGTTATCTGACACCGATGCGACTTGTTTCATTAAGTCTCGGAGACTCACGTTCACTGCGTCATCAAAGGCAGCGAACCCATACCCTTCGTAAGTTCCTTTGGACGGTGCAACGTCAACACGAAGACGAGGATCCAGATCACCTCGTTGAATCGCTTCCAAAGTGAGGTGGAGGAGCCGGATTTTATATAAGGATGCCACCGTAATTTTCTCGTCTTGTTTGCGTCCGATAGTCACCCCATCGTGCAGTCGCGATGCACACCACCATCCCTCACACCCCGACCGCGTCAACACGTTTTCCAGGGCCATCTCCATCCGTGCAGTCATTGGTTAATCCTTCGACAAATTCTTTCGGCGACCGCCATGGCCTCGGCGCCATTGTCCATCCCACCTCGGCGAACCACTACATCCACGGAAAAATCGAAACGGGAAGGAAGCTCAATAGCATTGTCAAACTGGTGAAAACCGCGAAATACCAAAGACATCCCCTCCCCTCTTCCAATCAATAAGCCCCTACCTAGAGCATCCTCTGAATCATTAATTTCGCAAGACACACCCGACCGAAATAGCTCTCTCGCCAAACCACTGGCTGCACTTGAATTGTCATTCAGGTTCTCCACCAGCAGATTCAATTGAGACAAGGTCTTATCCAACCTTGAATACCCCGGCGGCACCACTAGATCACGTGACAGAGAAAACTGCCTCGCACTGCGGTGAGTACCCAAGGGAACCGGAGCTTGAACAAGCCCCGCATGAATAGCGCCTTCTTCAACACGGGCAAGAATCTCAACAGAAGGCAGTGACGACAAAACTACTCCATCATGCTGCTGTGCCTTTGCTGCAATACGCGATCCTATCTCGCTTGGAAGCGCACTACTGATGGCCAAACGAAACCCGCTTTGCGCACCACTTCGGATACCGTCAATCATCGAATGCATAGTCTGAAGATCGCGATTAATCACCCGGGCATATGGAAGCAAGGTCAACCCTGCCTCGGTTAGTTTCACTTCCCCCGCCCCTCGGATAAATAGCGGTGTACCTACACCAGCTTCTAAGCGCTTAATGGCATTGGAGACAGGCGGCTGACTCACTCCCAGTCGCGCTGCCGCCGCTGTAAAACTACCGGTCTCCGCTAAAGCCACGAAATACTGCCATTGGCGCAGATTTCCCGTCTGAGCAATCATGGGTCTCAGCATAGTGGAGCACGAGTTCGCACCACTGCAGCGTAAAATGATGTCTTTGGCTTGAGCAACACCGTCGCGGTGGCGTCGATAAACAAAAAGGAAGTGACACACAGCGTGGGCATTGGAAACGGACCGCTCATTGTGCAGTCGGATAAGACCGTGCTGCTGGAAATCGACCACGAACAGGCGCAGGAGGCGCGCACCGCGCTGGCACCGTTCGCGGAGCTGGAGCGCGCGCCGGAGCACGTGCACACCTACCGCATCACCCCGCTGGCGCTGTGGAACGCCCGCGCGGCAGGGCACGACGCGGAGCAGATCATGGACGTGCTGGAAACCTACTCGCGGTTCCCCGCCCCGCAGCCGCTGCTCATCGACATTGCCGACACGATGGATCGCTACGGGCGGCTGAAGCTCATCAAGCACCCAGCGCACGGGCTCGTGCTAGAGACGACGGACAGGGCTGTGCTGACGGAGATCCGGCGTCACAAAAAGATCAAGCCCATGTTGGGCGCAGAGATCGACGAGGACTCGATCGTTGTGCACCCTTCCGAGCGCGGCAGGCTCAAGCAGGAACTGCTGAAGGTCGGCTGGCCCGCAGAGGACCTGGCGGGATACGTCGACGGCGAGGCACACCCCATCGAGCTGTCGCAGGAACACGAAGAATGGCAGCTGCGCGACTACCAGGAGATGGCGGCCGATAGCTTCTGGGAAGGCGGCTCGGGCGTGGTAGTGCTGCCATGTGGTGCGGGCAAGACGATGGTCGGCGCGGCCTCGATGGCCAAGGCAAAGGCCACCACCCTGATCCTGGTGACGAACACCGTCGCGGGCAGGCAGTGGAAGGACGAGCTAGTGCGCCGCACCTCCCTGACGGAGGATGAAATCGGCGAATACTCCGGAGAGAAGAAGGAGATCCGCCCCGTGACCATCGCCACCTACCAAGTGGTCACGCGCAAGTCGAAGGGCGAATACCGGGCGCTGGAGCTGTTCGACTCCCGCGACTGGGGCTTAATCATTTACGACGAGGTTCACCTGCTGCCTGCCCCGGTGTTCCGCATGACCTCCGACCTGCAGTCTCGCCGCCGTCTGGGGCTCACCGCCACCCTGGTGCGCGAGGACGGCCGCGAAGGCGACGTATTCAGCCTGATCGGGCCGAAGCGCTATGACGCCCCATGGAAGGACATCGAGGCCTTCCTGGATCGCATGTCCCCCGGCGGTCTCTCGTCCGTTCCCCAGTCCCTGCGGTATTTGATTGACGACGCCACCAGGGCATTCCAGCAGGGCTCCGCCACCGAACCCCACTCGGCTCGTGTCCCGTCTCGCGTGGATACTCCCCAGCGCAACATCATGGACATCACTGGGGACTCCACCGAGATCGCCTCGGAGATCGACGGCGCCGTGGAGGGTTTTCGCCGCGCCCACGACCAGGCCATCGCCGTGGACCCGGCGGACGGCACGAAGGCCTCGGACACCCGGACCTTCCGCTCGCCGCGGGAGATCATGTCCGAGCTGCGCCGCGCCTATACCGCGGGCACACAGGTGCGCCTGCACTACGTGGACTATGCGGGTGCCACCAGCCATGACTGGATCTCCATCGTGATGATGACCCCCTCCACCATCTCCGCGGTGCTCGAATCCACCGGGGAGAGCCTCACGATCCAACCCCACCGCATCGCTGCGGTGGACGTGCCGTGCTAG
>NZ_PDHB01000015.1:0-5480 GCF_014335085.1 Corynebacterium sp. LK26 | reverse complement strand
GCAGTACCATCGGCGCTGGTGGACTTAGCTTCCGGGTTCGGAATGGGACCGGGCGTGACCCCACCGCTAACACCACCGACAAAAACCAGGCAACAACCCATCCCCACCACAACTTTGGGTGGGTGGTGTCATGCCAGACACTGAATAACGGACGCGAGCAAAAACCCTGTAATTCACACTTTGTGTGTTGAATGTTTGGTCTATTAGTACCGGTCACCTCCACACCTTACGATGCTTCCAGATCCGGCCTATCAACCCCATCATCTATAGGGGACCTCAAAAGAAACCTAATCTTGGAACAGGCTTCCCGCTTAGATGCTTTCAGCGGTTATCCCTTCCGTACGTAGCCAACCAGCCATGCCCCAGGCGGGACAACTGGCACACCAGAGGTACGTCCATCCCGGTCCTCTCGTACTAGGGACAGCCTTCCTCAAGTTTCTACGCGCGCGGCGGATAGAGACCGAACTGTCTCACGACGTTCTAAACCCAGCTCGCGTGCCGCTTTAATGGGCGAACAGCCCAACCCTTGGGACCTACTCCAGCCCCAGGATGCGACGAGCCGACATCGAGGTGCCAAACCATCCCGTCGATATGGACTCTTGGGGAAGATCAGCCTGTTATCCCCGGGGTACCTTTTATCCGTTGAGCGACACCGCTTCCACAAGCCGGTGCCGGATCACTAGTCCCTAGTTTCCTACCTGCTCGACCTGTCAGTCTCACAGTCAAGCTCCCTTGTGCACTTACACTCAACACCTGATTGCCAACCAGGCTGAGGGAACCTTTGGGCGCCTCCGTTACTCTTTGGGAGGCAACCGCCCCAGTTAAACTACCCACCAGGCACTGTCCCTAACCCGGATCACGGGCCGAGGTTGAGATGTCCAATACGATCAGAGTGGTATTTCAACAACGACTCCACCCCAACTGGCGTTGAGGTATCACAGTCTCCCACCTATCCTACACAAACCGAACCGAACACCAATACCAAGCTATAGTGAAGGTCCCGGGGTCTTTTCGTCCTGCCGCGCGTAACGAGCATCTTTACTCGTACTGCAATTTCGCCGGGTCTGTGGTTGAGACAGCAGGGAAGTCGTTACGCCATTCGTGCAGGTCGGAACTTACCCGACAAGGAATTTCGCTACCTTAGGATGGTTATAGTTACCACCGCCGTTTACTGGGGCTTAAATTCTCCGCTTCGACCCGCAAAAGGGGTCTAACAGGTCCTCTTAACCTTCCAGCACCGGGCAGGCGTCAGTCCGTATACATCGACTTACCCGTCTTCGCACGGACCTGTGTTTTTAGTAAACAGTCGCTTCCCTCTATTCTCTGCGGCCACAACCAGCTCAACCACGTCGGTCACCAGTCATGGCCCCCCTTCTCCCGAAGTTACGGGGGCATTTTGCCGAGTTCCTTAACCACAGTTCTCCCGATCGCCTTAGTATTCTCTACCTGACTACCTGTGTCGGTTTCGGGTACGGGCCGTATATCCACATCGCTAGAGGCTTTTCTCGGCAGCATAGGATCACCAACTTCCCCAAATACGGGTACGCATCACGCCTCACCCACATGTGCTCCGGATTTACCTAGAACACGGGCCACACGCTTACACCACGATATCCATCACGTGGCACGGCTACCTTCCTGCGTCACCCCATCACTTGGCTACTACCAGTTCAGGTCCCCAGCATCACACACACCAACCAACCTAAAAGGCCGGCACAAGGCGCGTGTTCAGGTGGGTTAGTATCCCTGATTCACCATGGGCGCGGACACACGGGTACGGGAATATCAACCCGTTATCCATCGACTACGCCTGTCGGCCTCGCCTTAGGTCCCGACTCACCCTGGGAGGATTAACCTGGCCCAGGAACCCTTAGTCATTCGGCGGAGGAGTTTTCCACTCCTCATTCGCTACTCATGCCTGCATTCTCACTCGCGCACACTCCACACTAGGGTTACCCCAGCGCTTCACAGCAGTCACGCGACGCTCCCCTACCCAACCACCAAAAGGTGATTGCCGCGGCTTCGGCGGTGTACTTGAGCCCCACTACATTGTCGGCGCAGAACCACTCGACCAGTGAGCTATTACGCACTCTTTCAAGGATGGCTGCTTCTAAGCCAACCTCCTGGTTGTCTTCGCGATCCCACATCCTTTTCCACTTAGCACACCCTTAGGGGCCTTAGCCGGCGATCTGGGCTGTTTCCCTCTCGACTACGAAGCTTATCCCCCGCAGTCTCACTGCCGTGCTCTGACCTCACCGGCATTCGGAGTTTGGCTGATGTCGCTAAGATGATAGTCCCGCTAAACCAACCAGTAGCTCTACCTCCAGGAGGAAACACACGACGCTGCACCTAAATGCATTTCGGGGAGAACCAGCTATCACGGAGTTTGATTGGCCTTTCACCCCTACCCACAGCTCATCCCCTCAGTTTTCAACCTAAGTGGGTTCGCGCCTCCACAGAGTCTTACCTCTGCTTCACACTGGCCATGGGTAGATCACCCCGCTTCGGGTCCAGGACATGCCACTGACAACACACTAGTTAGTATTCGCTTTCGCTACGACTACCCCACCAAACGGGTTAACCTCGCGACATGCCGCTGACTCGCAGGCTCATTCTTCAAAAGGCACGCCATCACCCCACAAAAAAGGGCTCTGACGGATTGTAAGCACATGGTTTCAGGTACTATTTCACTCCCCTCCCGGGGTACTTTTCACCATTCCCTCACGGTACTAATCCGCTATCGGTCATAAGCAGGTATTTAGGCTTACCGGGTGGTCCCGGCAGATTCACAGCAGATTCCACGAGCCCGCTGCTACTCGGGCAACACACCAATTGCACGCACGGGTGTTTCACGTACCGGACTCTCACCGTCTACGGCAGGACATTCCAATCCACTTCCGCTACACCCACACAACACAACGCAGGACTAGCAGACCCTGCACAATGCATCCCCACAACCCCACGCACGCAAACCCTGCCAGGTATCACACGCACGCGGTTTAGCCTCATCCACGTTCGTTCGCCACTACTAACGGAATCACAATTGTTTTCTACTCCTACGGGTACTGAGATGTTTCACTTCCCCGCGTAACCACCAATTAGACTATGAATTCATCTAACGGCGACCGCCCACAACGACGGCCAGGTTTCCCCATTCGGACACCCTCGGATCAACGCTCAGTTGGCAGCTCCCCGAGGCCTATCGCAGCCTCTCACGTCCTTCATCGGCCTACTATGCCAAGGCATCCACCATGCGCCCTTACAACACAACACACAAACAAATAACTAAGAACAATCACAAACAGAAAAACTGCTTGACAAAATCGAACTTACAGAAAAACAAGATGCTCGCGTCCACTATCCAGTTCTCACACAACACCCACACACCACACACAAACCACCAAACAGCAGCCTGCCCGCAGCACGCAGCAACCTGTAAACAGGAACAACAACATGTGTCATCCCAGACACCCAACAGCGCACCAACAACCAACCAACACCAAAGGAAAGCACAAACGCTTAAAGTCATCACACGCACGCGCAGACCACCACTTCAGTGATCTAACCAGTAGGTGTTCCACCCAAAAAACAAAAAATAGCCACACGCCACCAACACGATGACACATGACACAAAGAAAAAATAATCTCCTTAGAAAGGAGGTGATCCAGCCGCACCTTCCGGTACGGCTACCTTGTTACGACTTCGTCCCAATCGCCAATCCCACCTTCGACAGCTCCCCCACAAAAAAAGTGTTAGGCCACTGGCTTCGGGTGTTACCGACTTTCATGACGTGACGGGCGGTGTGTACAAGGCCCGGGAACGTATTCACCGCAGCGTTGCTGATCTGCGATTACTAGCGACTCCGACTTCACGGGGTCGAGTTGCAGACCCCGATCCGAACTGAGACCGGCTTTGCGGGATTAGCTCGCCCTCACGGACTGGCAACCCACTGTACCGACCATTGTAGCATGTGTGAAGCCCTGGACATAAGGGGCATGATGATTTGACGTCATCCCCACCTTCCTCCGAGTTAACCCCGGCAGTTTCTTACGAGTCCCCACCACAACGTGCTGGCAACATAAGACAAGGGTTGCGCTCGTTGCGGGACTTAACCCAACATCTCACGACACGAGCTGACGACAACCATGCACCACCTGTATACAAGCCACAAGGGAAACACCATCTCTGGCGCGATCCTGTATATGTCAAGCCCAGGTAAGGTTCTTCGCGTTGCATCGAATTAATCCACATGCTCCGCCGCTTGTGCGGGCCCCCGTCAATTCCTTTGAGTTTTAGCCTTGCGGCCGTACTCCCCAGGCGGGGCGCTTAATGCGTTAGCTACGGCACGGATCCCGTGGAAGGAAACCCACACCTAGCGCCCACCGTTTACGGCATGGACTACCAGGGTATCTAATCCTGTTCGCTCCCCATGCTTTCGCTCCTCAGCGTCAGTTACTGCCCAGAGACCCGCCTTCGCCACCGGTGTTCCTCCTGATATCTGCGCATTTCACCGCTACACCAGGAATTCCAGTCTCCCCTACAGTACTCAAGTTATGCCCGTATCGCCTGCACGCCCGGAGTTAAGCCCCGGAATTTCACAGACGACGCGACAAACCACCTACGAGCTCTTTACGCCCAGTAATTCCGGACAACGCTCGCACCCTACGTATTACCGCGGCTGCTGGCACGTAGTTAGCCGGTGCTTCTTCTCCATCTACCGTCAGAAACCCTTCGTCGATGGTGAAAGGAGTTTACAACCCGAAGGCCGTCATCCCCCACGCGGCGTCGCTGCATCAGGCTTCCGCCCATTGTGCAATATTCCCCACTGCTGCCTCCCGTAGGAGTCTGGGCCGTGTCTCAGTCCCAATGTGGCCGTCCACCCTCTCAGGCCGGCTACCCGTCGCCGCCTTGGTAGGCCATTACCCCACCAACAAGCTGATAGGCCGCGGGCCCATCCCACACCGAAAAAACTTTCCACCACACCCTCACGGTGCGGTCCTATCCGGTATTAGACCCAGTTTCCCAGGCTTATCCCGAAGTGCAGGGCAGGTCACCCACGTGTTACTCACCCGTTCGCCACTCGTGTACCCCAGCAAGCTGGAGCCTTACCGTTCGACTTGCATGTGTTAAGCACGCCGCCAGCGTTCGTCCTGAGCCAGGATCAAACCCTCCATCAAAAACCCTTCAAATCAGAAGAATCAAAAAAACAATGAAAGGCCCAAAAACCTGACAAAAACAGACAAACAACCACCACACACCACAAACAGTGCGCGGCCTGGCCGTTATCCAAAAATAAAACGTTCTCCCCTTCGAACCGACGAGGCCAAAAAAGAAGAGAACAACCATGATCTTTCCCACAAATGAAAAAACCACGCGAAAAGCACCCAAACAAAGGCGCCGCCACGCAATCCATCACCCGCAAGCACAAAAGGACCCAAAACAAACAAAGGCCCCCGGCACCCACCAGCAACACACACGC
>NZ_PDHB01000014.1:0-10684 GCF_014335085.1 Corynebacterium sp. LK26 | reverse complement strand
GCGCTGACCTCCAGATACATTACACACACCCCACCAAAGACACAAAACCCCAGGTAAAATAGCGAAAACCACCACAAGCCACCACTGGAGAATCACTCCCTACGGTTCTGAAGCATCCAGAACCGAAGACTTGCGATGGTTTTCCGCACCGCGTGTTTAACTAGCACCGTGCGCTTAGCCGTTAGCCATTGACCAGAGGCCAACAATCACTAGCTAACCCGTTCAACCGATGCGCCAAGAGAATTGAGTGTCTCTACGAAGCCCGGGTAACCACGGTCGATGTGATAGACATCGTGCACCTCAGTGACGTCACCTTCTTCAGTACACAGCCCAGCAAGCACTAGTCCCGCTCCGGCGCGAATGTCCGAAGACCACACAGGTGCGGAACTCAGCGTTTCCTTTCCGCGAATCATCACGTGGTGGCCATCGATAGTCGCGTCCGTGCCGAGGCGAATCATCTCGTCGACAAACCGGAAGCGCGATTCAAAAACGTTCTCGGTAAGCACTGACGTCCCTTCGGACACCGCGGACAGAGCAATGGCCATGGGCTGCATGTCCGTCGGAAAGCCTGGGTATGGCAGCGTTTGATAGTTCACACCCTGCGGACGCCCGTCCATACGCACGCGGAAGCCCTGCGGGTAGGTCTCGACCTGAGCGCCTGCGTTCTTCAGTTTTTCCAGAGGAAGGTGCAGGTACTTAGGGTTAATGCCAACGACCGTAATATCGCCGCCGGTCATCGCTGCAGCATAAGCCCAGGTCCCTGCGATAATTCGGTCGCCGACAACCTTGTGCTCAGTCGGGTGCAGCTTCTCTACGCCCTCAACCGTGATGGTGTTAGATCCCGCACCCGAAATCTTGGCGCCCATCTCCACGAGCATCTCGCACAGGTCGACAATTTCGGGCTCACGGGCGGCGTTATCCAGCACAGTCGTACCTTCCGCTAGTACGGCCGCGGTCAGAATATTCTCGGTCGCGCCGACGGACGGGAAGTCCAGCTTGATGTTCGCCCCCTTGAGACGCCCCGCCTCAGCCACCACGCAACCGTGGTGAATATAGGTGCGCGCGCCCAATTTCTCCAGGCCAGCCTGATGCATGTCCAGCGGGCGGGAACCAATAGCGTCACCACCGGGCAGTGCGACAATCGCGTTACGGGTACGCGCCGTCAGCGGCCCGAGCACACAGACCGAAGCGCGGAACTGGCGCACGGCATCGAAATCGGCGTGATGCGAGAGTTCTTCGGGCACCGTGATTTCAATCCGGTCGCCCTCGCGCGTCACGGAGCAGCCGAGCCCTTCGAGGACCTTTTGCATCAATGGCACGTCGTCAATTTCAGGGCAGTTCGTCAGTACTGTCGTGCCCTCGGCGAGAAGCGCCGCACCCATCAGTTTCAGAACCGAGTTCTTCGCCCCGGAAATCTGAACCTGACCATTTAGCGTCGCTCCGCCTTTAACCAGAAATCGCTCATTTCCCACTCCCCCAGCCAACCACATTTCGCAATATCGCGCTTAGGCTTGAAGCTATGAGCGTTCATCTAACTCGCATTTACACTCGCACCGGCGACGACGGCACCACTGGATTATCCGATTTCAGCCGCGTTCCCAAGGATGATTCTCGCCTTATCGCCTACGCCACGTGCGAGGAGGCCAACGCCGCACTCGGCCAGGCGCTCAGTTTCGGCACGCTTGACGACGAAATCTCGGCTGTCATTCGCTACGTGCAGAATGACCTATTTGATGCCGGAGCCGACCTGGCAACACCTATTGAAGAAAACCCGAAGTACCCGCCGTTGCGTATCGAGCCGGATTACATCGAGCGACTCGAGCACTGGTGCGACCAATTCAATGAACAACTGCCGAAACTGGATTCCTTCATCCTCCCGGGAGGCACACCAGCCGCAGCACTGCTACACACAGCTCGGGTGATTACTCGCCGAGCCGAGCGTGCAGCATGGGCTGCCTGCCGCGAATTTCCCGAAACCACCTCAGTCCTACCGGCGAAGTATCTCAATCGCCTGTCTGACCTGTTGTTTATTCTTTCGAGAGTGGCCAATGACGGAAACGACGTTAAGTGGATCCCCGGTGGTGAGCGCGAAGCCCAGCGGCAAGCAGGGGGTAAGTAGCGGAGCAAGTAGCAGAACTGACTACCCCAATACCCGCGGGTTTGGGCGCAAAGGAACCGTCGTCAAGCGGTTTACGGCAGTGCGCCGATGCGACGGGCCGCGTTGACGGCCTCGTAGCGAGTATGGGCGCCCAGCTTGCGCATTACGGAGCGGAGGTAGGACTTAACCGTCTCGGCACCGATGCCCATTTCCTCTGCGGCCTCGACGTTGGTGTGACCGAGGGCGACACAGGCGAGAACATCGAGCTCACGAGCCGACAGCTTGGTGGTCTGCTTGACGCGAACCGGGGTGACCATCTGGTCACAGAGCACCTCGAGCTCCTGGCGCAGCTTCTCGTCATCCACACGGTTAGCGAGCATGCGCAGCTTGGAGTGCGTGGAACGAACCTGCTCCCACTCAGCGCCATTCATGATGCGGCCGCCCTTACCGTTGCCAGAACGATCCATGTTGCGGCAGGCATCGACGACAGCGAGGTCCTGCTCCAGGCAACGGGCGGTCATTGTGACCTCTTCAAGAACCTTGTCCCCCAGGCGCACCGAGGAGTGCACGCCACCGTAGAGCACGCCACGGACAAGACGCGAAACGATCACCGGCACGGCGACCAGCGAGTGCAGGCCTTCGTCACGAATCTTGTCGTCATACTCATGGGTAATAACCTTGGCGCGCAGGTAGTCACTGACACCCACCGGGCGGCGCGTGGCCAACACGCGACCACCGACACCCGCACCCGATTCCACAGTCAGATTCTGCAGGGCCGGAGTACGCAGGCCAACCCAGTTGTTGATCTGCATCTTAGAGTTATCGGTGACTTCCGCATACATTGTGACCGGAATACCAGTCGCATTCTTTAGGGCGACCAAGGACGACTTAATAACCTCATTGTCGTCCAGAATGCGGTGGGGATCCATCTCGCGTCCTCCTGCGTAACGGGCAAATTGCTTCACTGGCACCCACAGAGGCACCATCAGCCTGTGACTTCGCGCCGACTTACACTCCTACGAAATGGCCAACTACCGCTCAGCGGCCACTGACCCTTTCGGGGGCTGTAAACCGTACAAAGTAGATAGTACCCTCCGAACGGGTACACCTGCATTAAGGCATCCGTCACACAATCTTAGGAAACAACTAGGTTTCTCTACAAGTACGTAAAGAAAATACCAGGATAAATCCTGTCATTAGCCCCGCCTCGGCCGAATAAATACAAGGCAGGGGGTAGCTATTTTTCCGCTAACAAACTGCGTGAATGTTGATAACAGAGGGTAATGAACGGCGTTTTACCCCCAATGCGGACATTTTCGAAAAAGACCTTCGCTTATTTTGCATCGTGCGCTATTGTCATACATGCAACAGGTTTTGTTGAGTTCCACTTTCAATGCTACGTCCTCCACGTGGTTGTCCGAAGGTGGTGCACAGCAAACGCAAGAGGGAATCCGGTGCAATTCCGGAACTGTCCCGCAGCGGTAATCTGGAACAAAATTCGCCAACGGCACTGAGGTTATTTCAACCTTGGGAAGCGGCGAAAAGTAGGAAAATTGATAATAAGGATTTGCACGTAAGCATTGAAGCTTGCGGCAGTCGTCATCCCCTTATTGTCGGTCACGCCAGAAAGTCCGAATACCTGCCTGATGCGCCGAGGGCACTGCAAAGTGCCACGGCCACGGAGATCGCCCGCGGACAGGTGTGACGTGAAATGGAAGCGAAGAAATGCGACAGCTTCGCCTATATTTCTAGGCCTATTTTCATAGGCATTACGCCCTGCCCGCGGGCGTTTTTCTCATTTTTAGCGCGGTTTAGCTGCACATATCGATGAGCTATTCACCAACCAAGCCACTCGCCTAAACATCCTCTGGATGGCACACATCTCGCCCAATCGCCTTGGAGACCACGGGCGCCCAGGGCAAAGCCAGTCGAGCATGTTCGACCAACCGTCGATCGGCCAAAATATCTTCCTTGGCGCCGACGCGCAGTTTGCCGTCGGCAAGCACCGCTGCCCTATCGGCGAAATTCCACGCGAAGTCGATGTCGTGCGTGGCGACGACGACGGCAGTGCTCTGATCGCGCAATTGATTGAGCGTGTGTGCAAGCTTTCGGGTCGCCTGCGGATCGAGGCCGGCGGAGGGCTCGTCGAGAAGCAGCACACGCGGATGCATCGCCAGCGCACCAGCGAGAGCGACGCGCTTGCGCTGACCATAGGAAAGCTGGTGCGGAACGCGTTCGGCGAGATCGGTGATCTCGGCGGTACCTAGAGCCTGCCGGACGCGCCGTTCGACTTCCTCGTTCTTAAGCCCCAGGTTGACGGGACCGAACGAGACGTCTGCAAACACGCTAGCCGCGAAGATTTGCTCATCCGGATCCTGCGTGACCATCTGCACTGAGCGACGGACCGCATTGCGGCCGTGCCGGGAGTACGTGTAGACGGTGCCGTCAAGGCGGACCTCACCACTATTGGGCTTAGACGCTCCCGCGAGCATACGCAACAGCGTGGACTTGCCCGAACCGTTTGCCCCCAACAGCGCTAGGCGCTCGCCACCCGAAATTGCCAGATCCACGCCTTTCAGAACGTGGGTTTCGTCGTAAGCGTATGTAACTGCAGCCGCTTCGACAATGACACCGTTGGCACCATGTACGTGATCAGCGCGATTTTTCCTGCTGCTCGACATCCCTATACACCCCATTTCAGCAGCGCCCAGGCCGCAATCAACGACAAAAGTAATGCACTGGATATCACGATGAACTTCGGCTGCCTGGGCCGCGAAATCACCAGTACTTTCATTGCGCTCGGATCGGCGCGCAGCTCGATTCCCTCTTGCATCTTGCGCGCGCGGGTAAAGGCAATGACAAAGAGGCTGGCGGACTGTGCCGCTACATCTCGGATCATCGCCCGGCGCGTGGAGTGTCCCAAGCGTCGTGCTTGCGCTTCCGTCATCGAGTGTGCGGAGTGAATCAGCACGCCGGTCATCCGGTAAATCACCTCGGCGAGGTACGTCAAGTATCGCGGCAAGCCGTGCTTGTCGAGCCAGGCAATGAGCTCCGAAATCGGAGTGGTCAGCGCAAAGACCATCGTGCAGCTGATACCCGCAAACGAACGCATCACAACCTGCGCCATTCGCTGCGGGCCATCCGGCGACCACGCGAGACCGTCGGGAGTAAGCGCTACCAAAAGCGGAAACGCGCCGACGAGCACAAAAGCCGCCGGTGCCAGCACCATTGCCACATACAGCTTGCGGGGCACTCGGGCTATGTACGCAATAGACCAAGCAATGACCGCAATGACAGGCGCAAAGGGAATTGGCGGTAGCGCAACCGCCAGAATCAGCAGCCCACCGAGCAGCAGAATCTTTTCACCCACGTTGCGGCGTGCCCAAGCGCTGCGCGCCGCTGCAGCTTCTAGCGCATTCACTGCTCTTTCTCGCGCTTGTCCGAACGCGCAGCAGCCTTCCCTCGGTAGAAGCCAATAACGTAGAACAGGACGCCAGCACCGATAACGGCCTGGAGCGCGAACAGACCCGACTCGACCTCACCCGGCAGCTCGCCGACGAGTGGCTCGAACCACGGCTCGTAGTTCGGGTCGATTTCCTGAATTGTCTCCGTAGCGGTGGCATCAGTGCCGGCGAACGGCTCCTCGGCGTCGTCGTCCCCGTAGTTGAAGAACAGCGGGAACATGGCAATTACGACTACCAGGACAATGAGACCAACGCTGACCCACACGGAGTTCTTCTTCGGCTGGCTAGCTGCCTGTGCGTCGACAATCTGCGCGTTGTTTTTTGCATTCATAATCGTGCTCTCTTTCGCTTCTTTTCGCTTGACGACGGCTACTGCTTCTGGCCAGATACGGATGCAGCTGCCGCATTCTGCGAAGTGACAGATCCTGCAACAGCGTCAGCCGTGGCTTCTGCAGCTTTCGCCTCCAGCGCCGGTGCTGGCGCATCACCGAAGCGGGACAGGAAGCCGAGATCGAGGAGCTCAGAATGTGCCACGGCCAGCAGGGTGCGCATGAGAATGACGGTGACCAGAGCCTCGATGATCGCCAGCGGAATCTGCGTGATAGCGAACAGGCCGAGGAATGTAGCCAGAGCGCCGCCGACACCGCCCGGGTTTGCCGGGTGTGCAAGAGCGAGCTGCACGGAGGTCACAACATAGGTGGAGAGGTCAGCGAAGAACGCTGCCATAAACACACCTGGTAGCAGGCCTCCGCCGAGCTTTCGGGTCAATACGTAGAAGGCGTAGCCGACCCACGGGCCGACGATTGCCATGGAGAAGATGTTCGCACCGAGCGTCGTAATGCCGCCGTGAGCGAGCAAGATTGCTTGGAAGAGCAACACGATGGAGCCAAGCAGCGCCATCACCGGAGGTTTGAAGATTACAGCACCAAAACCTGTACCCGTCGGGTGCGAAGTGGAACCCGTCACGGATGGAATCTTGATTGCGGAGAGCACGAAGGTAAACGCGCCGGCAGCACCGAGCAGCATGCCGCTACCGGGATGTTCTTTCATAGTGCGCTTGACTTGAATTGCGCCGTGAATGACAAAGGGAGCGGCAGCTACGCCCCACCCAATGCAATGAGTAACTGGGAGAAATCCCTCAGCAATATGCATGATGTAAATCATCTTTCTACGGCGCTATTCACCTCGACAGCACCGCTCGACCGCCAATCCGCGGACGCGAATTGGATGATTTACAGTCGGTCTCCTGGCTGATGGGCTGAGGAAAGCTTCACACTTCTATTAATGCTTCGCCTCCTTCCCCAAAGGTTTGAGTCCCCCTGAGTGGCTTCGACGAAGCACCGCAATCGCTGAGTCCATTGTCTGCGTTTTCCGGTTATCGCATATAACCGCTGTGCAGATAAGGGCCGCAATCGCGCCCAATCACAGTGGCGAGGGCCGCTGCCTATTTACAAGGCATTCCCGTGCACTGTAAATCACGTCTCAGAATAGTGGATTCTAAGAAACTTTAATGCTCTTTACCCTCACAATGGAGGTAAGGACGAGCAAGGCAATGAGATAGCGTTAACGCGGCAAGAGCAGGAGCATTGCGACAATAGCGGTGCGACTGCGACGACGCCGGCCGCGGCGACTATGACGGTGGCGACACCGGAACTGACAGCTTCCACTTCCCTACGCAAGCCATGAAATAGACGAACTGGTCTGTACTAATTGCAGGATCAGGCGTACACTACGGCTACACGCGAAAACTCATTAGGAAGTCCTCTGTGATTTCCGGAATGGATAAGATTAATGACTATTTATAACGATGTCACTGAACTGATCGGCAACACCCCGCTGGTTAAGCTCAACCGTGTTACCGAGGGCCTGCCGGGCAACGTGATTGCCAAGCTGGAGTTTTACAACCCTGCCAACTCGGTCAAGGACCGCATCGGCAACGCAATTATCGATGCCGCCGAGCGCTCTGGCGAGCTCAAGCCGGGCGGAACCATCGTCGAGGGTACCTCGGGCAACACCGGTATCGCGCTGGCAATGGTCGGCGCAGCCCGCGGTTACAAGGTCATTCTCACTATGCCGGACACCATGAGCCAGGAGCGCCGCGTCGTTCTGCGCGCATTTGGCGCTGAGCTTGTACTCACCCCGGGCGCGGATGGCATGCGCGGCGCTGTCGATAAGGCCAACGAAATCGTGGCTAACACCGACAATGCAATCCTGGCTTCCCAGTTCGCCAACCCGGCCAACCCGGCTATCCACGAGGCAACCACTGGTGAAGAAATCTGGGAAGCTACCGACGGCAAGGTTGATTACTTCGTGGCTGGTGTCGGCACCGGCGGCACCATTACCGGTGCTGGTCGCACGCTGAAGAAGCACAACTCGGACATCAAGCTGGTTGCCGTTGAGCCGAAGGCCTCCCCGCTGCTGACCGAGGGCACCGCCGGCCCGCACAAGATTCAGGGTCTGGGCGCAAACTTCGTCCCAGAGGTTCTCGATCAGGAGCTTCTCGACGAGATCATTGCGGTTACCAACGAGGACGCTATTGAGGTCTCCCGCAAGGTCGCTGCAGCCGAGGGCATCCTCGGCGGCATTTCTGCCGGTGCAAACATCAAGGCTGCTCTCGAGATTGCAGCCCGCCCGGAGTCCGAGGGCAAGAACATCGTCGTGATTGTTCCTGACTTCGGCGAGCGCTACGTCTCCTCCATCCTGTACGAGGATCTGCGCGACTAAAGCCGAGCACTATAAGCGCCCGTAACCTTCTCTGCAGAGCCCGCTAGCTGGCACTTTCCGTCGGCAAGCGGGTTTTTGCATTGCCCACACCTCCGACCAGATAGAATTGACGCCCATGAGTGACTTTTTCCGAATCCTCAAAGAGGATCTGGACAATGCCCGTGCGCATGACCCAGCTGCGCGCAGTGATGTAGAAAATGCCATTGTCTACTCCGGCCTACACGCAATCTGGATTCACCGATTCTCGCACCGCCTCTGGAAACGAGGCGGGATTTTCAAGGGCATTGCACGAGTACTCGCACAGTTTTCCCGTTGGCTGACTGGTATTGAGATTCACCCGGGCGCTCAAATTGGCCGAAGGTTCTTCATCGACCACGGTATGGGCATCGTCATTGGCGAAACCGCAGAAATCGGTGACGGCTGCATGCTCTACCACGGCGTGACGCTTGGCGGCCGCTCACTGGAGAAGGTAAAACGCCACCCCACCCTGGAGGACAACGTCACCGTCGGAGCAGGTGCGAAAGTCCTTGGCCCCATCACAATTGGTGCAGGCTCATCAATCGGCGCCAACTCCGTGGTCACCCACAGCTGCCCACCCGATTCCATCGTGATAGGAATTCCGGGCCGCGTACGCCCTGCCAAGCCCGAAGAGCACAAGCCGTTGTGCGATCCGGCGGTGTACGTCCAGGGTGACGGAGACTTCATCTAGCCCCGCCCTAAAACTAGCTCTACATACAAAAGCCGGCCGGCTGCTCTTCCTATCGTGAGCAGCCGGCCGGCTTCTTTGTGCGTTCTTCGCCCTTCAGCGACTAGTCAGCCAGTAGATCCTGGTAGTCCGGGTTTTTCTCCACGAAGTTGGCAACAGCGGAGCAGCTGGTGCGAATCTTTCGGTTGTTCTTCCGAACATCATCCAGCGCGCCTGCGATAAGCGGCTTGGACAGGCCTTGTCCACGGAATTTGCCATCTACAACCGTGTGGTCAAAGTCCAGGGCACCTTCCACCGGGGTGTAAGCGGCAAAGCCGGCCTCTTCTCCCTCTACGGTGAGAACGTAGCGCTGACCGGCCTCATCATGCGAAATAGTGTGTGCCATTTTCGGAATCACTTCCCTCTCATGGTTGTGAAGCGTCGTCATTGCAAACGACTCTTAGGATGTAACCCAGATAACAGCTCTCGCTTCGGATTAATTCCGAATTCTGGTTAATTCTGCACTAGCGGGGGTTCGCCCGGGTGCTCGTCGGCACGCCCGACAGCGACACGGCACGGGACATCGCCCTTCGCGACCTTGGTCGCAGCCTCCCCCTCTGCCCACCCCGGGCTGACGGCCTCAGCGAGCGGGCCTGCCAGGTCCGCCATTTCGCAGTGAGACAGCCCCGGAGCCACCACACTGATGCGGTAACGCTTCCGATCCCCCGGATCCATGCCCGGGTTGGCCTCCGCCCACAAATCAGCGAGAGAGGAAGTGCGCCCCACATCGGGCATGACATCCTCGTAGACGTTGACTTCCTGATCCGGAATCAGTTCCGCGAGCACCCCACGAACCTTCTCAGCAGCCGATTGGCTGCCCTCAGCATCCGTGTAGACGAAGATGCGCACGACCCACGGCAGCGTCTTATCGTCGGACAGCGTTCCTGCTGAGGCGAATTCCTTACTCATGCACAACATCCTATCCGCTAGGGTGTGTACGCGGTTTATTTTCCCCCACTTTAAGGTTTTCGCACGGCTCGATGCACTGTGCTTTACGACGATCCCCGCGACAAACACCTGGTAAAACAAAGAATCCCCAGCCCGTTTCCGGACTGGGGATTAATTGTGGCCAGAAGCGGGATCGAACCGCTGACCTTCCACTTTTCAGGCGGACGCTCTACCGACTGAGCTATCTGGCCAGACTTGAAATTAATCAAGTGGCGACCCTGACGGGACTTGAACCCGCGACCTCCGCCGTGACAGGGCGGCGCGCTAACCAACTGCGCCACAGGGCCTTAAATGCCGTGCTCAACTTTCTGGATTACCAGCGCTGTGCACGAGTTGTTACTCTACAGAACAGCGCTGAACATAAGCAAATCGCCAGTTCATGGCAGATATTTTAAGTTGAAAACTGACATCCAGCCCCGGGTCTCGGGGCAACCTAGACTGTGGCAAAAGCTCTCCCCACCAAACCCGGGTAAAGCCCCCCCCTCTCCCCCAGTGTCACTGATGCGAGTTACTGACTACGTTTATGGCTGGCGGCGTTGGGGCGATGCGAGTTACTGACTACGTTTATGACAAAAATGGCTCGAAAAATGGCCTGAAAGTGTCATAAACTCATACAGTTTCACATTTGCAGCCCGTAGTTTTTGGCTTCTCACCAGTCACCATCTTGAGAATCAGACACACTTTTTGTCCATTACCCACGCCGAC
>NZ_PDHB01000013.1:0-70277 GCF_014335085.1 Corynebacterium sp. LK26 | reverse complement strand
CCGACGCCCAGCGCACCACTAACCAAAAGCAAAAAACGCCAGCTCCAACCGGAACTGGCGTTTAGAATTGCGACCCTGACGGGACTTGAACCCGCGACCTCCGCCGTGACAGGGCGGCGCGCTAACCAACTGCGCCACAGGGCCATCATGATTTTTAGTGGTACTCCCAACGGGATTCGAACCCGTGTTGCCGCCGTGAAAGGGCGGAGTCCTAGGCCTCTAGACGATGGGAGCCCGACTTAACGCTGCAAAGAGTTGCCCACTCAGTGGCACACTCCGCGTACACCTGCAGTGTATGAACATTGCATTTGCGCGCGCTCTTGGCAACGTAAAGAACTATAGAGGATAAGTACCCTTTTCCCAAAATCCACGGTTGAACTGGAGTTTCTTACTATTTCCGCGGACGCTACTAGTACTCAGATAAGCTCGCAACTATGGCAATTCCGGATTTCATTGTTCAGCTCCGTGAAAAAGTGGGCCACGCTCCGCTCTGGCTCCCCGGTGTCACGGCTATCGTCATTCGCGATGTTCCGCCGAATGCACCGATGTACGCCTTGCCCGAGGTCTTGCTGGTTCGTCGCTCCGATAATGGTGAATGGACCCCAGTCACCGGAATTATCGACCCGGACGAGCAGCCTCACGACGCCGCCGTGCGAGAGGTAAAGGAAGAAACGGGACTCGATGTCACAGTTGAGGCCCTGCTTGGAACTGGCGCCGTTGGCCCTATCGAACACCTCAACGGCGATGTTTCCTCATATCTGGATATCTCCATGCGCTGCAGTGTTGTTGGCGACGACGTCCCCTATGTCGCTGATGATGAATCCACTGATGTCGGATGGTTCCAGATCTCACAGATGCCACCGATGAAGCCACGCTTCCGCTTGATAGTCGCCGATGCAGTGGCGCAGCTTAAGCACCCGGCGGGCTTCAAGCCACGGATGGGCTACCACAAGCGGGAGAAGTAGGTGCCACAGAGGGCAAATACAGGCAAGATACTACAAAACCCCAGGCTGTTGATGACCTGGGGTTTTGCGTGCTTGTGGGCCCTGCGGGGCTCGAACCCGCGACCTGCGGATTAAAAGTCCGTAGCTCTACCAGCTGAGCTAAAGGCCCGCGCAACAAAATAGCCTAGCAATTACGCGCTTGTTTTTAATAATTGCCCTCCGGAGTTTTGCCCTGCCCGCGTCGATAAGTTCACACCCCGGAACTTTTTACCCCTCCTGTCCGACTGAATTAATAAGCAGGAATACTGCGGGCACTTGATGCAGGCTTCGACAAATCCGACGAAGTACACGCATCGTTTATGTCTACTTTTTCAGTCGAGGAAACATGGATGTCGTCGATATATCTCGTTGGCAATTTGGCATAACCACCGTCTACCACTTCATTTTTGTCCCGCTGACAATTGGTCTAGCTCCGCTCGTCGCGCTCATGCAGACACTGTGGGCCACGACGAAAAATGACCTTTGGTACCGAGCGACGCGGCTTTTCGGCACCATCTTCATTATTAACTTCGCCATGGGCGTAGCCACGGGTATCGTCCAGGAATTCCAGTTCGGTATGAACTGGTCGGAGTACTCCCGCATGATCGGTGATGTCTTCGGCGGCCCGCTGGCTCTTGAAGGCCTCATCGCATTCTTCCTGGAATCCACTTTCCTGGGACTGTGGATTTTCGGCTGGGGGCGTATTCCCACCTGGATGCACACGCTCTCGATTTGGATTGTCGCTATTGCGGTGAATATCTCGGCGTATTTCATCATCGTCGCCAATTCGTTCATGCAGCATCCTGTAGGCGCGGTCTACAACCCGGAAACCGGCCGCGCAGAGCTTACAGACTTTGGCGCACTGTTGACCAACTCCACTGCCTTGGCAGCTTTCCCGCATGCCGTGGCCAGCTCTTTCCTTACCGCCGGCACGCTCGTTGTCGGCGTCAGTGGCTGGTGGCTGGTTCAGAGCCGCCGCGGTGGCCAGAGCAATACTGTTCACGAACGGACGTTTCACAAGTCCATGAAGGTCGGGCTCTGGACAACTGTGCTCAGCTCGCTGGCGGTGTTTATCACCGGCGATATCCAGGCCAAGCTTATGTTCGAGCAGCAGCCGATGAAGATGGCATCGGCCGAGTCCCTGTGCCACACGCAGACAGATCCAATGTTCTCGATTCTGACCGTCGGTACGCACAACAATTGCGACTCGGTGCTGCATCTCATCGAGGTGCCATGGGTGCTGCCTTTCCTGGCCGAGGGCAAGTTCAGTGGCGTCACGCTCCAGGGCGTGCAGGACCTGCAAGAAAAAGCTGAGGCGGTCTTCGGCCCAGGCAATTACTCTCCGAATCTGTTCGTCACATACTGGTCTTTCCGCGCCATGATTGGGCTCATGGTCGGTTCTCTGGCTATCGCGTTTTTCGCTTGGCTATTTACTCGCAAGGGGCGCGTGCCGACGGGCAAGCGAGCCCGCATTTTCGCCGCTTGCAGTATCCTCGCGATTCCGTTCCCGTTCTTGGCCAGCAGCGCTGGCTGGATCTTTACGGAGATGGGCCGTCAGCCCTGGATTGTGCACCCGAACCCGGATCACGCGGGCGACCCGCGCACCGAGCTGATTCGCATGACCGTCGATATGGGTGTGTCCGACCACGCACCGGCCACGGTGATTATCACCCTGGTGGGCTTTACCCTGCTCTACCTGATTTTGGCAGTGGTGTGGTTCTGGTTGATTCGCCGCGCAGTTATTGCCGGACCTCCGACCGAATCCGCTGAGGCTATCAACGCCATCGGCAATGACCCCGAGCACGCTGGCCCGTCGTCACCAATCGCTACCAATCTGGGCGCGATCATCTCGTCTCCGGTTCGATTCAACAAGGTCCATGCCCAGTCCGCTGCCAGCCCCGACTCCGAAGTCTCCGCGACTGAGGACACAAAGTAGATAAGGATGTATCTCTGACATGTTCGGATTAGATCTTCCCGTTTTGTGGTTTGTCCTGATCGCGTTCCTGTTCGCCGGCTACTTCCTTCTCGAGGGCTTTGACTTCGGCGTCGGAATGCTGCTGCCGTTCGTTGGCCGCGATGAACCGCGTCGTAAAGCGATGCTCGGAACTATCGGGCCGGTATGGGACGGCAACGAAGTGTGGCTAATTACCGCTGGCGGCGCGCTCTTCGCGGCGTTTCCGGAATGGTATGCGTCTATGTTTTCCGGCTTCTACCTGCCGCTCTTCCTGATTCTGGTGGCGTTGATTGTCCGTATCGTCGGGCTGGAATGGCGCTTCAAAGTCAACGATGAGCACTGGCGCGCCTGGTGCGACCGCGCGATTATCTTCGGCTCCTGGCTGCCTCCAATTCTGTGGGGCGTAGCGGTCGCGAACCTGGTGCGCGGTGTCCCGCTGAATGCCGACAAGAACTTGGACTCCGGCTTTAGTACCCTGCTCGGGTTGCTGAACCCGTACGCTCTGGTCGGCGGGATTGCGTTTGCGGCTGTGTTCGCTCTTCACGCAGTTACGTTCCTGCGGCTGAAGACCGCCGGCAAGCTACGCGACGAGGTCGGCAACGCCGCTCGAATTCCGGCACTGTCGGCGCTGATTTTTGGCGGCGTGTTCCTCATCTGGACACAGTTGGGATACGGAAAGACCTGGCTGTGGGCTGTTGTCGTTATCGCCGTCGCGGGGCTGGTCATTGCCATCTCCGCAACCGTAGGCAACCGCGACGGCATCGCTTTTTCCGCAACCGCCGTCACCGTGACTGCCGTCACCACCGTTGTCTTCGGCGCCATGTACCCGTACCTGATGCCGACGACGCTTGCCGACGGCGTCTCCCTCGATATCTGGAATTCCGCCTCTAACCCTTACACGCTGAAAATCATGACCTGGACCGCGCTGGTGATTACCCCACTGGTGATTGCCTACCAGGCGTGGACATACTGGGTATTCCGCAAGCGGTTGATGGCTGAGCGTAAGGTCTCGCAGTAGACCGTCCGTTGGAGGTTAGTTTCTAAAAAGTGGCACCTGTCGATCCGAAACTATTCAAGCTGTCGGCCCCAGCCTGGCGTTGGGTCATTTTCGCGGGCGCACTGACCGCCGCGAGCACAGGTGCCACAATCGCGTTGGGGCTGGCAATCGGCACTATTACGGCGCAGGTTCTGGGTGAGGCAACTCCTAATTGGACATTATTCGCGCTGATAGCCACGGCCGCTGTACTCGTTCGGGTGGCCTGCTCCTACGCGCTCGTGCGTTTCGGCCAATCTGCGGGTGCACGCGTGGCCACAGACCTGCGCAGCCGGGCACTGCGAGCCCTGGCTCTGCGCGATCCTCGCACTGTCGACACCGCGCACTGGCGCGCATTGCTTTCGGTCGGGCTCGATGGTGTGGCCGTCTACGTGGCGGAATTCCTCCCCGCACTGGTGGCCGCAGCGCTGGCTACCCCGATGGCACTGGTCGCAGTCGCATGGTTGGACCTCCCATCGGTTGCCATCGCGGTTGTCACGCTGCCACTCATTCCACTGTTCATGTGGCTGGTAGGTCGCCTCACTGAGGGCCGCACAGAACGCCGTCTGGCCGACATCGGCACGGTGCGTGGTCAGATTCTCGACCTGGTCATCGGCCTGCCAACGCTCAAAGCGCACAACATGGCCGACACCCCCAGCGAGGAAATCAAGCGCCTGTCGACCCGCCACCGGAAATCCACCATGGAGGTCCTGCGCATCGCTTTCCTATCCGCGTCGGTCCTGGAATTCCTCACCACCCTGTCAATCGCCCTCATCGCCGTCGGCATCGGTTTCCGACTTCTGGGAGGCCACATGACGCTGGCAACCGGCCTGGCAGTGCTCATCATCGCCCCAGAAATCTATGGCCCGGTGCGCCAGGTTGGCCAGAAATTCCACGCCGCCCAGGACGGTGTGGTCGCTGCCACCGAAGTCACGGAACTGTTAGACAAGGACGCTGGCCAGACTCCAAACTCCACAGACACCACCTCTGAAACTGTGGAAGAGGTGGCCGAAGGAACGTCGTCAAGCAGTGTCCACAGCGCCCCCACGGTCGTGTTCGAACGCCTTTCCGCGCCGGGGCGAGACGGCGTGCGGCCAAGTGAATTAAGCGCCATCGCGCAGCCAGGCACAGTGACGGTGCTGGCGGGGCCGAACGGCGTGGGCAAGACGACAGCGCTGCTTGCGGTCGCCGGCATCGTGCACGAGGGGTTGGAAGGCTCCGTAACTATTCGCGACGGCCAGCGCATTCTCCGTGACCAGGATCTGCTGCGGCGCATCGCGTGGCTGCCCCAGCGCCCAGTGTTGGACGCAGCGACGGTGGGAGACAATTCGCGGCGCTCGCTCGGGCAACGTCAGCGGGAGGCGCTTCGGCGCGAGCTTGCCGACGACACTCGCGACCTCGTCCTCCTCGATGAACCGACAGCTCACCTGGATACCGACAGTGCGCAGTCCGTGATTAGGCTCCTGCACGCACGTGCCCGGCGCGGAGCCACAGTGATTGCCACCAGCCATGATCCGCTGTTGATTGCGGCCGCCGACGGCGTGGTGGAGGTGCAGTCGCGATGACTACTCTGCAAGCGCTTCGTCGCCTGGTGAAACCCCGCGACCTGGTTTGGCCGGTGTTGGCGGGCACCATCACGCTGCTGTCCGCGCTGAGTCTGACCGTGGTGTCGGCGTGGCTGATTACGCGTTCTTGGCAGATGCCACCGCTGATGGACATCACCTTGGCGGTGACGTCTGTGCGCGCGCTGGGTATTTCGCGAGCTGCGTTTCGATACCTCGACCGGTTGGTCTCCCACGATGTGGCGTTGCGCACCGCCGAGCGCTCGCGCGTGAAGCTATGGGAGCATTTCGTGGCCGACCGTACGCTGGCGCTGCGTGAGCGTTCCGATATTGTCACAGCGCTTGGGGCGAATATTGACGCACTTGCCGATGCCGTCGTGCGATCAATAGTGCCCGCATTGGTGGCGCTGATGACCTCTCTCATCGCCGTCATTTTTGTGGCTCTACTCTCGCCTGCCGCTACGGTTCTCCTGGCGGTGGGACTGCTTCTGGCCGGCGGTGTTGCTCCTTACCTGACGTATCGCACCACTGCGCGCTCAAGTCAGCGTCGCGCGGCCGCGCTTCAGTCGCATGCCGCTGCCGTCGAAGCGCTGCTTTCCGACGCCGCCGGCCTGCGTATCCACGGCCAGTTGGATGAGGCAGTCTCTGCCGCGTCATCCTCCAGCAAAACGGTTGCGGCCATCGATGACGCCGCAGGTCGAGCAAATGCCCGCGCCTCCGCACTGAGCACCGCGGCTAGCGTGTTGACCGCTGTCCTGACCGTGGTCGTAGCGTCGTGGTTAGTGACGGATTCGGCCGGGGGCGCTGGAGGCGGTTTACTGCACTCCCCCGAGTGGCTGACAGTTCTGGTTCTGGTGCCGCTAGCTGCTTTTGAAGCGGTTGGTCCGCTGCCAGCTGCTGCGCAAACACTGGCGCAATCGAGGGAAGCCTTGCTGACGCTTGCGTCAAGTGCGAGTGAATCAGGGGAAGCGGATGCCATGCGCTCAGCCCCAGTCCCCACAGCGCCAATCCACACGTCCCCGCTCGCTCAGAACCACCTGGCAGTTCGGCCAACTCTGCAGGTTCAAGACTTGATCGTGGGCTACCCCGACGACAACAGCTCGAATACTGCGGAAGAGCCCGCTGCCCAGCCAGCTCAACTGCCGATGCAAAACTTCGAGGTCACCTTCGGCGACTACCGGGAGATCACGGCGCCGTCGGGAAGCGGAAAGACGACGCTGCTGAAAACAATCGCCGGACTAATCCCGCCGATTGCGGGCACGGTGACTATCACTGACGGAGACGGACGTGAGCTGTGGCGCAGTGCGGCAAGTGCCGGAGAGCCCCACGTAAACACGGAGCAGTGCGACTTGGTGCGTTTTATCGCCGAGGATGAGCACATTTTCGCCACGACGGTGCGGGACAACATCTCTATTGGTAACCCGCAGGTCAGCGACGATGACATCTACTCCGTACTGGACGCCGTGGGCCTGCGCAATTGGGTCGATGCCGCACCCGACGGCCTGGACACGATTCTGGACAGCGGCGCGGACAGTCTCTCGGGTGGTCAGCGGCGCAGGCTCATTCTCACCCGGGCACTTGTCAGCACAGCGCCAATCCTGCTTCTCGACGAACCCACCGAACACCTCGACGAAGAGTCGAACCACATCCTGGAAATTCTTCGGAATACCACCGACCTGCCCGGTGGGAGGGGTCGCCGGACGGTGATCGTCGTCAGGCATCCGCGGACGCAGCGCTAACCGGGGCGATTCAACCGGCCGCCCAAAACAGATTCGAAAACGGCAGTTCAGCGTGACACAATACTGTACGTGTTAGATACCTCCACGAGTCCACTCAGCGCCGCCAAGCCCGCCGATGCCACGTCCGCGCACATGCACATCGGCCCCTTTGAGCTCGCTTCCCCCGTGGTACTCGCTCCGATGGCCGGTGTCACCAACGTGGCATTCCGCACGCTGTGCCGCGAGCAGGAGCTGCAGCGTACAGGCACGGTCTCGGGCCTCTATGTCTGCGAGATGGTCACCGCCCGCGCATTGGTCGAACGCAATGAAAAGACCATGCACATGACCACCTTCGCGCCCGACGAGAACCCCCGCAGCCTGCAGCTCTACACCACTGACCCGAAGTGGACCTACGAGGCCGCGAAGATGATCGTCGACGAAAACCTCGCCGACCACATCGACATGAACTTCGGTTGCCCGGTACCAAAGGTCACCCGCAAGGGCGGCGGCTCGGCGCTGCCATATAAGCGTCGCCTCTTCGGCAACATCGTCGCCGCAGCGGTCAAGGCCACGGAGGGCACGGACATCCCGGTGACCGTGAAGTTCCGCGTCGGCATCGATGACGAGCACCACACGCACCTCGACGCCGGCCGCATCGCCGCCGAGATGGGCGCCCAGGCTGTGGCTCTGCACGCCCGCACTGCAGCGCAGCGCTACTCCGGCCACGCTGACTGGTCACAGATCGCGCGGCTGAAGGAGCACATGGTCGACTCCGGCTTCAGCGATATCCCAGTGCTTGGCAACGGCGATATCTTCGCCTCCACCGATGCCCGCAAAATGCTCGACGAGACCGGCTGCGACGGTGTCGTCGTCGGTCGCGGCTGCCTTGGCCGCCCGTGGCTGTTCGCGCAGTTGTCCGCCGAGCTGCGTGGCGAAGAAGTGCCGCCGGCACCAACATTTGGTGAGGTCGCGGGGATTATCCGTCGTCACGCGGAACTGCTCGTGGAGCACGAGGGCGAGCGTAAGGGCTGCCGCGACCTGCGCAAGCACATTGCCTGGTACCTGCGGGGATACCCTGCCGGCAGTGAGGTGCGGAAGTCTCTTGCGCGCGTCGATTCGCTGGCAACGCTCGACGAGATTCTCGCACCGCTTTACGACGGCCCCAGCGCCCACGCCCGCCCGGAGGACGCCGACGGCGCCCGCGGCCGACAGGGGTCCCCTGCAAAGGTGGTCTTGCCGGAGGGCTGGCTGGACGACCCGGAGGACGACACCGTGCCCGAGGGCGCGGAGATTATGCACTCCGGTGGCTAAGCTTCGGTTCTGAGCGAGTGTTTACATAACTTTACGAGGGGTAATTGGGGGCTCCCCACTAACGCGCGACGTTGTTGAGGATTGCCTACTATGGAACGCATGCGCACTGTCTACCGAGAACAAATGGACAACTTGGCTCACAGCCTGATTGTGATGTGTGACCGAGTTGGCTCCATGCACAAGCTTGCGAACAAGGCTCTCTTCGAGGCTGATTTGGTCTCGGCTGAAACAGTTCTTTCCCAGATTGATTCTCTCGAGGACCTGCGCCAGGATGCGGAGCAGCGAGCCTTCGAGCTGTTGGCCCGCGAAGCTCCTGTGGCTGGTGATCTCCGACAGATTGTCAGTGGCCTCTACATTGTCGAGGACATCTCCCGCATGGGCGCGTTGAGTGTGCATATTGCCAACGTTGCCCGGCGTCGCCACCCGAACAAGGCACTGCCGGAGCCCGTGGAGGGGTTCTTCCGCGAGATGGCCTCCGTATCTGAGCAGATGACGCACGAAACCCGTCAGGTGCTCATCGACTACGACGTTGACCAGGCATTGGCCTTGGATAAGACCGATGACAGCATCGATGACATTCACCAGCACCTGTTTACGCTGACCAACGACGATAATTGGCCACACTCCCCTGCGCAGACAGTGGATGTCACTCTGCTGAGCCGCTTCTACGAGCGTTACGCGGATCACGCTGTCGAGGTTGCCGCCCGGATTATTTACCTGGCCACCGGTTACAAGCGCGATGTCTACCTGGACAAGCTTGAGGACGAACGCGACCAGCGCAGCTTTAACCAACGCCTGCAGGCCTTGGAGCGTCACCTGCGGATGTAGGTTCGTGAAGCTGCAGGCTGTTGGGAGGCTGGGCTGTTGGGGGGGGTGTTTGGGCTGCGCTGAAGGGATGTTGGGGGCTGTTGAGCTGCGTCGATGGGCCAACTGGCACGGGGTTTTAAACCGAAGTGGAGCTGTTTTTAAGCCACACCAGGCTAAACACTGCCCCAGCCACAACACCGCCTCAAACCGAGAAACTGACTAGGTTTATGACACTTTACCGCCTGTAAACGCTATTCACCTGTCATAAACCTAGTCAGTAACTGTTTGTGCGATTACTTTTCGCGTTAGATGTCTGGAGAATGCCGATTCCTATATCGTGTCCATCCCCGCGGCCCAAGAGACAGCCGCTACTCAAGAGACAGCAACAAAAGACTTCTTTGACATTAAATCTGGGGTGACTGCCAGAACTCCCTGATCTGCCCCATCAATGGGCACAACGATTACCACGTTACCTGCGATTTCGCCGTTCTCATACACCGTCTCGAGGGTGTCAAACTCGTCAGGCGCCACCGCCCAAAGCTCCGTTTCGTCCGTGGTTTGGCCACCTGCAGTTACATAATTAATACCAAGCCAGGAACTCTGCCCCTGAGGGTCATTCCCCTTGTACTTTGCAGTAACATGCACAAGTCCGTATACAAACCCCTCTGGAGCAGGGTCATTGAACTGATTTTCCGCCAGAACCTCATCGTTAGCGTTTAGATTTACGCTATCGATAGTAATGGCCCACTGCTCACTTTCGATGGTCGTTCCAATCGGCAACGGATTCTCCCGACTACTGCCCGCAGCACCAGAATCGGAAGAATCAGATTTGCTTCCATCCGGGCTAGAGGCAGTCGTATCCCGATTGAACGCATCATCCACGGCATTGCCTACCGAAGAAACAAATACAATTGGCGCAATGAGCAATCCCAACACAGAAAGAATCAGAGCGATAAGAGCTGGTTTTTTGGTAGTTGCGCGCTGAAACAGTCCGACGACCGATAAAATAAATGCAACCGGTAGCGCCACCCAACCAATAATCAAAGCCCCCGGGATACAACCGAGTAAACCAATAATCGCAACTACAAGTGCAATGTAACCGACAATTGGCTTCGGCGCTTTCTCTTCGGCGATTACTGGCCAAGATTGCTCACCCACAGGGGAAAACTGAGGATTGAACTGCGCGTTTTGCTGGTTATCCATAATTGAATAACTCCTATGTAAATATATTTACCCAGATCCCTCTACAGTTTTCCGGGGGACGCTCGATTGCGTCTTCGGAAGATTACCCCGCCCGATAACAAACAGACAATTCCGCCCCAAAACAAACATTATTTTCACCCCCGGCCCCACACCGAAACAAACAGCAATCTCATAAACTGCAACAACAAAAAGAACCCCGTACCTCGCGTGAAGACGCGTGAAGTACGGGGCTCTTTCTTTTTGCTTCTTACGGCATACGCAAAGCGTTTAGCCGAAGCGACCGGAGATGTAGTCCTCGGTTTCCTTCTTGTCCGGATTCTCGAAGATCTTCTTGGTCGGGCCAACCTCGACCAGGCGACCCGGCTTACCGGTTGCCTCGAGGGAGAAGAATGCGGTCTGATCGGACACACGAGCTGCCTGCTGCATGTTGTGGGTCACGATGACGATGGTGAATTCTTCCTTCAGCTCGTGAATCAGGTCCTCGATTGCCAGGGTGGAAATCGGGTCCAGTGCGGAACACGGCTCGTCCATCAGCAGAACTTCCGGCTCAACTGCAATTGCACGTGCGATGCATAGACGCTGCTGCTGACCACCGGAGAGGCCGCCACCCGGCTTGTCCAGGCGGTCCTTGACCTCATCCCAGAGGTTGGCGCCGCGCAGGGACTTCTCGGCAACCTCCTGGAGATGAGCCTTGTTTTTAACACCGGCCAACTTCAGGCCAGCCACGACGTTGTCCTCGATGGACATGGTCGGGAACGGGTTCGGACGCTGGAACACCATACCGATGGTGTTACGAACGGAGACCGGATCGATCTTCGGGCCATAGATGTTTTCGCCGTCGAGAAGCACCTCGCCAGTGACGTAGGCACCCGGGATGACCTCGTGCATACGGTTCAGCGAACGGAGCACGGTGGACTTACCACAGCCGGACGGGCCAATGAATGCGGTAACGGAACGCGGCGGGACGTGCAGGTCGACGTTCTGCACAGCGTGGAAATCGCCGTAGTAGATGTTGACATCGTTAAGGTCTAGGCGCTTAGCCATGGTCTTTCAAAAACCTTCCTTGAAATAGCGGACGTTAGGCGCCCAGCATTAACTGCTCTTGACGGAGAACTTGGCGGATACGAAGCGCGCCAGGATATTGATGAGGGCAATGATGAGAACCAGCGTGAGCGCTGCGCCCCACATCTTGTCGAATGCCGCACCGGTATTACCGGCCTTGTACATGTCCAGCATGAACAGCGGCAGCGAGGACTGCGACTGGCCGAACGGGTTATAGGTGATGATTCGCGAGGTTGCAACCAGGATCAGCATCGGTGCGGACTCACCCATGACGCGGGCGACGGCCAGCATGACGCCGGTGACGATGCCCGACAGTGCGGTCGGGAGCACAATCTTCAAAATGGTCTTCCACTTCGGAACACCCAGAGCGTAAGAGGCTTCACGCAACTCGTGCGGAACGATGCGCAGCATTTCCTCGGTGTTGCGCACAACGATCGGCAGCATCAGCAGAACCAGCGCCAGCGAGACAGCGAAACCGGAACGGCTCATGCCGAACATGACCACCCACATCGAGTAGATGAACAGCGACGCGACGATCGACGGCACACCGGAGAGGATGTCGACCATGAAGGTGGTGACCTTGCCCAGACGGGAGTTACCTGCATACTCGACCAAGTAGATGGCGACGAAGATACCGAACGGCACGGTCATGAGAGTCGTGACCAGAGCCTGAACCAAGGTACCGACGATTGCGTGAGCAACACCACCGGCAGACGCACCAACAGTGACACCACGCTGGGAAGCAGTCCACCACTCACCACTCAGCAGTGACGGGGTGCCTCGGACGACAAGCTCGAAGAGAACCCACACCAGCGGGATCAGGGCAAGAGCCATGCAGCAGTAAATGAGGACCGTGGAGACGTTGTCTGCCACCTTGCGGGAACCCTTAATTTGGGTGAAAGCCGACTCCGTGGTGGGGACCATGTCTGCAGGGCCGTGAGGCGAAGAATCAGTAGTTGAACTAGTCATTGTTACTTCTCGTTTCTTTTCCTACGACCTTGCTACTTCTTCGCAATCATTCGGGCTGCGGAGTTGACCACGAAGGTCAGCAAGAACAGCACCAAACCTGCGGACATGTATGCGCCGGCCTTGAGGTTGTCATTGAACTCTGGTGCCGCATTAGCAATTGCGGTTGCGAAGGTGGTACCACCATCGAAAAGCGAGCCACGGAATGCCGAGGACGGGGAGATCACGAGGTAGAGAGCCATCGTCTCACCGAGAGCACGTCCCAGACCCAGCATCGAGCCGGAGATAAAGCCAGAACGACCGAATGGCAGAATAGCCAGCTTGACCATCTCCCAACGGGTCGCACCGAGAGCCAGCGATGCCTCAATGTGACCACGCGGGGTCTGAACAAAGACCTCACGGGTGGTAGCCGCGATAACCGGCAGAATCATAATTGCCAGCACAATGCCACCGGTGAAGAGGTTTCGACCGGTCTCGAATGCCGGCGAGTTTGGGTACAGGGCAAACATCGGGATAAAGCCCAGTGTCTTAGCCAACCACCCGTACAGACCAGCCAAGGCCGGACCGAGAGCCATAAAGCCCCACAGACCGTAAACAATCGACGGCACTGCGGCCAGCAAATCCACGAGGTAACCCAGCGGCTTGACCATCTTCTTTGGAGCATAGGCAGTCAGGAAGATGGCAATACCCAGCGCAACCGGCATAGCCAGAATCAGCGCCAGGATGGAAACCGCGACGGTCACCAGAAACATGTTCGGAATACCGAAGTACATGGCGGAGGTATCCGCCAGGTTCCATCGTTCGGTGTAGGTGAAGAAGTTCGCTTCGTTACGGGACATTGCCGGAACTGCGCGCAGGAGCAGGAACACTGCAATTGCGATGATGGCAGCAGTCACCAATGCGGAAGATCCTACCGCCAGAATCTTGAAGATTCGGTCACCAGGACGAACAACGCCGGTCTGAATGGCTTGCTCTTCCGAGCTCTCGTCGCCGGAGGAATCCACCTGCGGTGCTGAGGACTGCAACAGACTGCTGTCTACAGCCTCCTGCTTCCCTTCAATGGGAGTCGAGGAACTCATGATCTCATTTCCTAAGTAGAAGTGATTTGTGCTTCAACGCACATGAAGACCGATTGGCCTCAGTACCCCTCTACGAGCGGTACCCAATCAACTGAGGTGTCGATATATAAAGCCAACCGGTCTACGTCAGGTTTTCGGCCTACAGCTCAAATCTGCGTGGCCGGCTGAAGTGACCCTCGCGCCAACTGGGGTAACGACAGAGCTCACTCTGCTTTCACCCGCGTTGCACGCAAAGAATTACTTGATAGCGTCAACCGCTGCGGACAGCTTGTCCTTGAACTCACCTTGAACCGGGATGTAACCCAGCTCTTCGAGCTCTGGGCCCTGGCCCTCTTCCAGAACAACCTTCAGGAAGTTCTTAACCAGGTCACGAGTCTGCTCGTCGTAACCAGCGGAGCAGACGATTTCGTAAGTGGTCAGAACCAGCGGGTAAGCGCCTTCCTCATCCATTGCGAACAGAGCGTCGGTGTCAACAACCATGTTGTGACCCTCAGTCTTGAACGTGACGGAATCCAGAGCCTTACCGACGGTGTCGTTGTTCAGCTCAACCGGACCATGACCGAAGTCCATCTTGGCGATGCCCAGGTCCTTGTCCTCAGCGAAGCCAGCCTCGACGTAGGTGATAGCACCGTCGATGTTGGCGACCTCGTTGACAACACCAGCCGAGCCGTTAGCACCCTGGCCAGTAGCAGTCGGGAAGGACTTGGAAGCCTCGTGCTGCCACTGCTCCGGAGCAGCTGCGCTCAGGAACTTCATGAAGTTATCAGTAGTACCGGACTCCTCAGAGCGGTAGACAACCTTGATGTCCTTCTCCGGAAGATCGACACCCTCGTTGACCTCAGCGATCTTCGGGTCGTTCCACTTGGTGATCTTGCCGTCGAAGATTTCAGCAACCAGAGCCGGGGTCAGAGCGACGTCAACACCCTCGAGGTTGTAGGCAACGGCAACCGGACCGATAACCATCGGCAGGTGCCATGCTTCATTGCCGTCGCAGCGCTTCTTAGCCTCTGCGACCTGGTCCTTGCCGTCCTTCTCCTTCAGCGGGGAGTCAGAGCCAGCGAAAGCAACGGTGCCGGCAATGAACTGAGTCTGACCGGAACCAGAGCCAGATGCGTTGTACGACAGGGTCGAGCCGGTCTCTTCAAACTTGGTGGCAAACAAATCCATGGCGCGCTGCTGCGAGGTAGCGCCCTCGCCCTGCAGCTCACCGGTGACGTCAGCCAGACCCTCAACGTTAGAAGCGCCTTCGCCGCCCTCTTCAGAGCAAGCAGCCAGGGTAAGGCTTGCAACAGCGGCCAAACCAATGACAGATGCCGCACGGTTCTTCTTCAGCACAGTAAATCCTCCGGGGTTTTACACAATGAGTGAAACAGTTCACGTGGAACCGCCACACTCCGGTCCACTGCGCTGAACCTATCTACCGATAGTAACCGGAACCTGTTCAGAACATTAACAATTGGTGAACGGCGCAAGTAATTCTTTATTTATCCTCATTTTCCCTGTAAGAGGCCCTAAAATGCGCCCCTGAAACACTGAGGATTGGACAGCATCTCCTCAAAAACACAAGAATCATTGCCCCCGCGCCAGAGGAAAACCACCTAAAACTGAGATAAAGCTAAGCTCCCCCTTCAACAACTCGCCTTCAATAACTCCCCCAATAAACCGAACCGTCGCATCTACGCGCCGTACATCACATCACGGCGGGCCACCTCGAAACCGACCGCACGGTACGTGCGCACTGCCGGCGCATTGTCGCCTTCCACATAGAGAATTACCTTTTCCGCTCCCCGGTTCCGGAGATAGGAAAGCCCAACGTTGGTCAGCCATCGTCCGAGACCACGCCCGCGTGCCTTCGAGCTCAGTCCAATCACATACACCTCGCCAGTTGGCACAGACTCCTCGGCATGCCACTTCGTCCAGTGGAAACCGCAAATCTCCTCCGCACTGTCGCGCGCCCCGGCCACATCCGCAGCAAAGAACACGCCCTCCGGGTCGAACCACTGCACGTTCCGAGCGCGATCGAGTTGTGGCTGCGACCAACCTCCCTGCTCCGGATGCCAGTCAAACGCCTCATTATTCACAGCCAACCACGCCCGATCCACGGCCGCCTCACCCCACTTCGCGCGTGCCGCAGTCAGGGTTAGCGCTTCAACATCATCGCGCTTATCGACGGCCCCCGCAGCCTTCTCCAACGCTGAGCCCGAAATGGACATCTGCAACAGCTCGCGGATGACCTTGCGTCCCGTCAACTCTGCCAAACGACTGGCACCGGCGACATCACCGTGAGCCCAGACAGGCAGGCGCTCGCCGACCTCAGCATCGATGTGCGCAAGCAGCTTCGCCCCCACTCCTTGCTTACGAAACTCCGGGTCAACAACCATCTCCACAGCATCCGGCGCAACGGCGGCCAGGCCCAAGTAACGGTCGTTCTCAATAATCGCAAAGTGTCGATGCCCGAAAGAGTCGTCGTCAAGCCCTCGGACGAAAGCCTCGCCGAACGCCTCCACGCCGTCGGCGGAGTGGGCGTGCTGCAGTAGCGTATCGGCGGCGGTGGTGTCTACGTCAAGCAGTTCGGTTACGTTCATACGCCCCACCCTATACACAGCAGCGAATTCAACACTTCCCCGATGTCGTCTGAGCCAAAAGCGATGGGGTACTAATAGAGTGTGTCCATTTCCCGACGACAGAAGAAGATCGGTGGCTCCATCCTCGCCGTTGCCGCGCTGGTGATTGCCACCGACATGGGCTTCGCCAGCCATGCGGAGTACAAGCTCTCCGAGCATATTCAGGAGACTGCTCAGCTGGAGATGACCCCATACGTCGCCATTGGTGGCAAGGCCTACTTGTCTTCCTTTGTTACGGGTAAGTGGAGCTCCGTAACCTCGCGCATCCGCGATGTCGAGGTGCCCGACTTCGGCTTGGTATCTCTGGAGTACGGAGCTTCCAACGTTAAGATCCCGGCATCGGCAGTGCTCAGCGGTAATTTCCCAGAATCGCCGACGAAGCAGTACTTCACTAAGCTCTCGCTCGACGGAGTCTCTCTGGGAAACAAGCTGGGACTGACCGATTTGAGCATCCAGAGCCTGAAGGACTCCTCCCCCACCGGCGGCTGGGAGACCGAGGCTATCTTCGAGGCCACGCCAGCCGGATGGCAGGGAAAAACCCAGGTTACGGCGAAGTTGCGCATTGTCAGCCGCGACGTGGTCATTACGCCGATGGAGATTATTTCTGCGCCCTCGTCCCCAACGGATTCTAAAAGCCACATCAAACCTGAGCTGTCTGAGGCTGATACGCAGCACATTATGGACACCTTCGCTCTGACACTGCGGGATTCAGATATACCGATGGGCATGCCGGCGACTCGCGTGTACGTGTCGGGCGGTTCTATCACCATCGAAGGCGAACAGATTCTGTGCACCGTGTCGCCAACAAACTTCATGCCGCCGACATCCCAGCAGGACGCCGAGGCGTCAGCTCAATCCACGGAGAAGCTGCCGGAGAAGAACTGTCGGGTGCGTCGCTAAGGCCGTCGTCAAGCATCGCCGTTAAGCGTCGTTGCAGCGTTGGCACCATGCACCAACAGCCCATACATGGTCACAAGTGCTTCAGCGGTAGAGTGTGAGGCATGACCGAGAACAATGGCAGCAACCAGACAGACGCCGCTGCACAGGAGCCTGCAGCTGCGGAAGCCCCTCGCCTCGACGGCAACGAGGCCATCAACCGCGCGGCCGAGCAGGCCAAGAGCACCGCTACGCGCAACATCACTGAGCTTGAGGGGCTCCCGATCCCCGACGAGACCGCTAACCTGCGCTTCGGCCCGAATATTCACGACGGCCTGCTGGCACTACTGCCGCTGGTCGGCGTGTGGCGCGGTGAGGGGCAGGCGAACACTGTCGTCGACGGCGAGTACAACTTCGGCCAGCAGCTCATTTTCAGCCACGATGGCGAGAACTACCTGAAGTATGAGTCGCGCATCTGGAAGCTGGACGAAGAAGGCAAGCCGACCGGCCCTGACCAGCGCGAAACAGGATTTTGGCGCATTAACAACGAGGACGAGATTGAGTTCATCTGCGTCCACTCCACCGGCGTTACTGAGATTTACTACGGCAAGCCGGTCTCCGAGCGCGCATGGGAGCTGCAGGCAGCCTCCACAATGGTCACTGCTACCGGTCCTGCATCCCTTGGCCCGGGCAAGCGCCTCTACGGTCTGATGCCGAACAACGATCTCGGGTGGGTGGACGAGCGCCTGCGGGATGAGGAATTCGCTCCCCGCATGTCCGCGCAGCTCAAGCGCTACGCGGGCTAGGTTCTCCCCGCTTTACGACGGGCGTTGTGGGGCCCTACTGCGTCGCCCAACTGCATCAAGCCCTACTATTTGGGGCCCTACTGCGTCGCCAGCGCCTTGTCACACAGGTCGCGGAATTCCTTTTCCGCGATTGCATCCGGCTGCCGGATGGGCTCACCATCGATGGACTTAACCACGACCGCGATACGCACCGAAGACACCAGCCATACCGCATCGGCGGTGAATAGGTCCCCGGGCACCAGGACCGTCGGGGTGACTTTCCAGCCGCAGTTGGCGGCTGTTTCAAACAGCGCTGCCTGAGTTGTGCCCGACAGCACTCCTTCACCGGGGTTGGGAGTCAGCAGTTCATTGCCGCGCTGAACGATGATGGTCGATGTTGGGCCTTCCAAGAGCTTGCCCTCTGCGGACGTGAAGATGACATCGTCAAAACCCTTGGACTTGGCATAGCGCAAAGCGGCCATATTAGCTGCGTATGACAACGTTTTCGCGCCGATGAGCGCCCACGGTGCACGGGAGCCAAGGTCGAGCGAGAAACCGCGCTCTGCAAGCATGACCGATACCGGCTTCAGACGGTTTTCCGCCACCTTTTCCGCGGAGCTAGCCAAAACGTAGCCAGTCGGCTCTCCGGTGGACTCGCGACCACGCGAGTACACCCACCGCAACGTCGCATCCCCCTCAATTGACCTATCGCGCAACTCCTGTAGTGCGACCTCGGTAGCCGCCCGCCACTGCTGCAGATCTGGGGTTGGCAAATCCAGCATTAGCGCTGACGATGCGAATCGCTTCTCATGCCGGTCGGTATTACAGGTATGACCACCCCTGACCAGGAGTGTTTCAAAAACTCCGTCGCCGCGAATAGCTCCGAGATCATCCGCGTAGAGGAACGGCTGTCCTGCCTCGACAGCAATCGGGCCGCCGTCTGCGAAGACGTCGATAAGCACTAGAGAAGAAAGCGAATCCGTCATACACACAAGCTTAATCCATGCTTAATTTGAGGATTTCTGGTTAACATGAGGGAGTGAGTGTTGAGTATGTAAGTCCTTTGATGTCTCACGTGGCTGGCGCCGCTGCCCTCGAACTGGGCGGACAGATGGAAGGTTTGGAGAAGGCCTCAGAGAACGCCCCAGACGGAAACTCAGCGAAAAACGTTGAGCAAACCGCAGGGCAAGCTAGCGTGGCATGGCACTACGGCCGTCCGCTGGTAGAGCAACGTCATCTGCAGGAGGACTGCGGCGTAGTAGATCGCTCGTACTACCGCGTTATTGAGGTCACTGGCGAGGATCGCCTGACCTACCTCAACACACTTTTTTCGCAGAAGGTCGACGAAGCCGCTCCCGGCACTGTCACTGAAGCACTGAACCTGGATGCAAACGGTCACGTTCTCCATCACATGACGTTGACTGTTTTGGACGATTCCGTGCTTATCGACGTGCCCCCTGCTGGCTTCGACTCCCTGTTGAAGTACCTGAACATGATGGTGTTCTGGTCCAAGGTGGAAATTGCTGAAGTAGAACGGGCGATTATTTCCGTCATGGGGCCGAATGCCCCTGAGGTACTGGTAGCCGCTGGCCTCGCATTCCCGCAGGTGGGCAAAGCTACGACTGTGGGACATTCCTACGTCCGGCACCTGCCGTGGCCACGCGGCGGGCGTGTGGATGTGCTCGTGCGCCGACAGGATGTAGTCGGCGCTTGGGACGCGTTGGTAGCTGCTGGCGCTTCCCCCGTTGGTCTGATGGGCTGGGAGGCCGAACGCGTAGTCTCCTTGCGCCCAGAGCTGGGAATCGACGTAGACGAGAAGATGATTCCGCATGAGGCTCCGCGCTGGATCGCCTCTGAATTCGACACGGCTGCCGTGCACTTGGACAAGGGCTGCTATCGCGGCCAAGAGACGGTATCACGTGTCCACAATGTTGGTCGCTCCCCACGAGTTTTGGTGATGCTGCAGCTCGACGGCTCGGCCACGCTGCCGGAAACCGGCGATCCAGTGATGATGGGCAAGCGCGCCGTGGGCCGCGTGGGCACCGTCGTGCAACATGCCGATTACGGCCCGATTGCATTGGCGCTGCTTAAACGCTCAGCTCAGGAGCGCGAGGGCCTTGTGGTGGGTGACTGCGCCGTGGCCGTCGACCCCTCCTCCATCGACCGCGTTGAGCAGCTGCCGCCGGGCCGTGTGGCCATCAACCGCCTGCGAGGGAAATAGGTAACAGGAAATAGGTAAAGCCACCAGACAGAGTGGTGAAAAAATAACTTTTTCCATTCTTTTTCAGAAAGGATATTTCCCCAGGTCACTACACATATTGAGTTGCCTGAGCGCGAGGACACAACCCACTATGGGCCTCCCCGCGTAACCCCTTCGTCTAAAAATCGGCTATGGTGTCTTACAGGAATTAACGCAATAAGACATAAGTGGGTCGGCCGTATCCCCGTGCCGTCCCACGGATTACACAAGGGGGTCAGGCCATGGGTCGCGGCCGTGCGAAAGCAAAGCAGGCGAAGGTTGCCCGTCAGCTCAAGTACGATTCACCAGAAATGGATTTGGAACGTCTGCAGCGGGAACTCGTCGGCAAGTCGAACGAGTCCGATCGAGACGACTATTACTCTGACTGGGAGGAATGGGCCTCAGGCGCTGGTCGCGACAGCTAGCGCAAGCTAACCGCTGTCGTATTTTCCGCAAAGCGTTTCTATTTCAATAAAGCAAGCACCCACCAACGATTCCGTTGGTGGGTGCTTGCTTTTGCTTCGTCGACTGCGTTTATGCTCGGCCGATTATGTTCGGCGGTGGCGGATCAATCCGAGTTACTGACTGCGTTTATGACAAAAATCGCCCGAAAAACGGCTCGAAAGTGTCATAAACTCATACAGTTTCACATTTGCAGCCCGTGGTTTTCTGGGATCTCCGTTGTGCAACCCAGAATCTAGACCGCCCCGTCGCATCAGTAGGCCGCCCTCCACGGCAGACCAGCCGGCCCAGTCCCCGGCCGCCCGTCGCAGTAAACCGACGGCCGGCCGACGCTTAGAAGCGCGGGTGGCTGCCGCGCAAAACAGCCCCGTCCTCGCCAGCCTCGCTCTTGCGGACAGTACCCAGCTCCCAAGCGTTGATGTGGCGGGCAGTCAGCAGAGCCAGGGCACGATCGCGGTCCTCTGCGGAAACAATCGCAACCATGCCAACACCCATGTTGAAGGTCTTCTCCATCTCCTCGCGGGAGACGTTGCCGAGCTCAGCAATGGTCTTGAAAATCGGACCCGGGGTCCAAGTTGCGCGGCTCATGTCAGCGGTCAGGCCTTCCGGCATGATGCGGACCATGTTGCCAGCCAATCCACCACCGGTGACGTGGCAGAAAGTGCGAACCTCTGCCTCGTTCATGAGAGCCAGGCAGTCCTTCGCATAGATCTTGGTTGGCTCCAGCAGCTCCTCACCGAGGGTACGTCCGAAGTCTTCGACGTATCCGTCGAGCTCCAGACCGGCCTTCTCCAGGAGAACGTAGCGAGCCAGCGAGTAGCCATTGGAGTGAAGTCCAGAGGATTCCATGGCGATAATGACATCGCCCTCACGCACGCGGTCCGGGCCGAGAAGCTTGTCCTCTTCCACGACACCGACGCCGGTAGCGGAGACATCGTACTCGCCTGGTTCCATCACACCCGGGTGCTCTGCAGTCTCGCCGCCCAGGAGAGCGCAACCCGCCTGGACGCATCCCTCGGCGATGCCGGAAACGATCTCGGCGACGTGCTCCGGCACGACCTTGCCAATTGCGATGTAGTCCTGCAGGAACAGCGGCTCGGCGCCGCACACGACCAGGTCATCGACGACCATGGCGACCAGGTCCAGGCCGATGGTGTCGTGCTTGCCGACGGCCTGCGCCACGGCCAACTTGGTCCCCACACCATCGGAGGATGCGGCCAGCAGCGGCTTTTCGTAGTTTCCCAGTGCAAACAGGCCGGCAAAACCGCCGAGCCCGCCACGGACCTCTGGGCGAGTGGCCTTCTTGGCAATCGGGGCGAATAGTTCAACGGCGCGGTCGCCGGCTTCGATGTCGACGCCGGCTGCAGCGTAGGAAGCACCAGAAACGTTCTCGGTCATTAGAGGCTCTCGCTTTAAACTTTCTCCCCCGGGCGGCGTTACTGCCGTATCCGGGAGTATTGGCGGACCGGGAACAAAGCAACGGCTGCAATCCACAGCACCGCTTGCGCTTCGTTCTCGGTTCAGTTCTCGTAGTTCATTCTAAGGAGGTTTCGAGGCTAATTGCTCGTTGCGGCTTTGGCAGCCTGGGCTGCCTGCATCCTCTCCACAGCTGCCGCATTCGGATTGCCCTCCGGCAGACCCAACGGGTACTTGCCATCGAAGCAGGCACAACAGACTTCGGTCTTTGCCTGCTCGGAAGCGGCAACCATGCCATCGATGGAGACAAATCCCAGGCTGTCGGCGCCAATCGCGGTTGCGATACCGGCGACGATGTCATTTTCATCCACGCCGTTGGCCAACAGCTCGCCCGGAGAGGCGAAGTCAATGCCGTAGAAGCACGGCCATTTCACCGGCGGTGCGGCGATGCGCACGTGCACTTCCTTCGCACCAGCCTCACGCAGCATGCGAATCAGGGCACGCTGAGTGTTGCCGCGGACGATGGAGTCATCGACCACTACCAAGCGCTTACCGGCGATAACTTCCTTCAGCGGGTTCAGCTTCAGTCGAATGCCCAGCTGACGAATCGTCTGCGAAGGCTGAATGAAGGTACGGCCCACGTAACCGTTTTTGGTCAGCCCCTGACCAAACGGAATGCCCGATTCCTGGGCGTAGCCAACAGCGGCCGGGGTACCGGATTCCGGAACCGGCATCACCAGGTCACCGTCAGCCGGGAACTCACGGGCCAACTGGCGGCCCAGCTCAAGACGTACAGCGTTGACGGAGCGACCACGGATGTTGGAGTCCGGGCGCGCCAGGTAGACGTACTCAAAAATGCATCCAGCGTGGGTGGTCTCGGCAAAACGCTGCGAACGCACACCGGAAGCATCAATGGCCACCATCTCGCCTGGCTCGATTTCGCGGACGAACGATGCGCCGACGATATCCAGCGCGCAAGTCTCGGATGCGACTACCCAGCCACCGGACAGGCGGCCCAGGCACAGCGGGCGCACACCGTATGGGTCACGCGCAGCGTACAGCGTCTCGCCATCGGTGAAAGTAAGACAGAAAGCGCCCTTCAAACGTGGCAGCAGTGCCATCGCGGCCGCTTCTACATTGGTGCTGCAGCCGTAATCTTCGGGGTGGTCAATCTTGCCGGTTTCGTCGGCAAGCAATGTGGTCATGATTGCGGAGTCACTGGGCAGCTCGCCGCCATCGCGCAGCAAGCCCTTGTCGACCGCCTCACGGAACAGCGTGAGGTGGTTGGTCAGGTTGCCGTTGTGCCCCAGCGCGATGTCCGTGCCGTCGGAGGCCATCTGGAACATCGGCTGTGCATTCTCCCACGCAGGAGCTCCAGCGGTGGTGTAGCGCGTGTGCCCTACGGCTACGTGCCCCTTCAGAGCGTCGAGCGTCTGCTCATCAAAAACCTGGGAAACAAGCCCGAGATCCTTGAATACGAGAATTTGGTCGCCGTCGCCGACTGCGATACCGGCGGCTTCCTGGCCGCGATGTTGCAGGGCAAACAAGCCATAGTAGGTGAGTTTGGACACGTCTTCGCCAGGTGCCCAAACGCCAAAGACCCCACATTCTTCACGCGGGGATGTCTCCCCCAAATCGTCGTAAGGCGAAATTGGCAAAAGTTTGGTCTTTGGTGCACCTGAAATGTTGGTATCGGCCACGACATTCACACTAATAGCCCCACCCGCCCGGGCACCAATTCAGTATCCCCCCACGGGTTTTAAGAAATGCGCGCCACCGGCAAATGATTCCCGATTTCCGCCGCGCGCGTGCCCGACATATCGATGTGCGCCTGCACCTGCTCTAACGTGATCATTCCGCACGCGAGTCCCAGCCAAATCTCCGGCGACATCTCCACGACATTGGGCGGCGTACCGCGTGTGTGCCTGGGCCCGTCAATGCACTGGACCGCGACGAAGGGCGGTACGCGCACCTCGACGCTATGCCCCGGCGCCTCTTGGGCGAGCATCCGAACGGACAGACGCACCGCTTTGGCTAGGCTCGCACGGCTTAACGACGGCCCCTGCGCCCCATCTGCCCCGGTGAAGGAGACAGCCTCTTGGTCAGATAGCAATTCGCGGCCGAGAAGACGTTGTGCCGCCCAGGGTGCGGCGGTGGAAAGAGCGCTGCGAACGTCGAAAGGCGAGATTTTGGATACCATAACCTCATCCTAGAGTTATGCTTTCATATATGGATACGCAGTCAACTGAAAAAGCTGAACAGGTGCACGCACCAGCGTCACCATCTCTTGTACTCCGTTTTATGGCTTCGCCGACCGATGTCATTATGGCCGGAACCAATTCCGTCCACGGCGGCCGTGTGTTGCAGTGGATTGACAAGGCCGCTTACGCCTGTGCGACCGGCTGGTCGGGACGCTACTGCGTGACTGCGTACTTCGGTCACATTCACTTCACTCGCCCGATTCCCAGCGGCCACATTGTTGAGGTGCGCTCCAAGATTGCGCATACCGGTCGCAGTTCTATGCACATCGTCAACGAGGTGCTCTCAGCTGATCCGCGCGAGGGCAAGTTCACCCGCGCAGCTGACTGCCTGGTGATCTTCGTGGCCATGGATGAAAATGGTAAGTCGACACCGGTTCCGAAGTGGGTGCCGCAAACGGAGGAAGAAGAGCGTGTTGAAAAGGCCGCTCTTTCCCGTTTTGAGCTCCGCCGCGACATCGAGGCCAGCATGCGCGCGCAGACCTATTCCGCGGACTCTTCCGCACCCGAGCTGACCACACGTTTCCTGGCAAAGCCAACCGATGTTAACTGGGGCGGAAACGTCCACGGCGGTACCGCCATGGAGTGGATTGATGAGGCTGCGACGGCAGTTACCACCAACTGGGCAGGGCGCCAGACCATTTCTGTCTACGCAGGTGGTATTCGCTTCTACAACCCAATCCACATTGGCGACCTGGTTGAGGTGCGCGCACGCATCCTGCGCACCGGCACGACCTCGATGCACCTGTCGGTGCAGGTCTACTGCTGTGAGCCCCGCAAGGGTGTCGGCGGGCTGCGCAAGGCTCTGCACTCGACCATGACTTATGTCGCAATTGACGACGATTTCAACCCGCAGCCGGTACCGCACTTCCAGCCGACCACGGATGAGGACAAGCGTCTGCACGCCCACGATCTGTCGCTGAAGGCGCTGCGTGACAAGTACAGCCCGCTACCGCTGATTGAGCGCGAACAGGATTAAGCCGCCTGGCCGCCCGGCCTCCTGTTTTTCCACCAGATAGATAGGAACATCCAGCCAATCAGCGCGAAGGTGATGTAGGTGACGTACCGGTCAATCGTCTGCAGGGAGCCCTGGATACTTGGGCCAAACTTCAGGCCCATGTACAGGTAGAAGCACTTGAGCATTGCGGCACAGAGGAAGAGATACACACCTACTACCCAGCCGCGCACCTTCGCAATACCACCGATGGCCACGACAATCGTGGCCGGAATCGGCGAGAACGGCACAAACGATGCCAGCACACTCAGCCCGATGCGCTCATAGATGAAGTTCTCCATCTTCTTAAACCATCGCGGTGGGTGGCCGCCGAAGCTCATCGTGATGAATTCCGGCCCCCACTTCTTGCCCATCCAGTAGAAGAACGGCATGAACTTGATGGTCGACAGCGCCGCAATCACCACAACAGCGAAGAGGAAGAGCGGCCTATCCTCGTTTTCCGACGCGAGAATCAGCACCGAGAGATTCGAGCCCGTCAGCCACGTATGCAAAAAGGTGTACTTGAGCAGCAAAACCGCGCGGAACGGGATAATTGCAAAGCCGTACACGGCAACCAGCATCAGCGATGCATAGAGAAGCTTGTCTATTTTGTCCGGCTCACGCAGGAAGCTCGGCAGATCCTCACGAGGGTCGTGCTCGGCCTCGTTACGCATGTCGGATGAAGTCATGAACCACAGTCTAACTGCACGACTCCTTCCGCAGCAGGAGCCGCAGACTATGCCATTACGTACGGCTCAGACGCACTCGCCAAGGACGACTGCAGTGCCGCCTACTATCCTGGGAAGATATGACCACCGATTCACCCGCGCCTGTGCCCGCACAGCAGCCTCACGCACCACGGTCTGAGTCTTCCTCACCATCGCTTGACGACGGCCAGGAGATCGCATCCTCACCGAGCATGCTGCAACGTGTTCGCGCCGCTATCCCGCCTGTGTCCATCCTGGTACTGACGGCGGTATTCCTCTTCGCCGGGTGGTTCACGCTCTTCGGTCCTATCAATGTTCTGGCTTGGCGTGGTGGCACGTTCCCCCGCACCGAGGCAGACCGCCCCTACTATCAGCAGGCTCTGAAGGATGTTGCGCGCTATCATTACGAGGAGCAGCCCTCCCCTGAGGTTTACTTCGGCCTGGCGTGTGGCGCTACTGATGCCGACATCCGCAGCGTTATCCCCAAGGTCGGCGAGCACCCGAATTCAGACGCAGACCCAACCGCTGATGAAGATGCCGTCGCCGCCGCTGCTGCCACCAGGCCGGGTTCTGCACCTGCGGCTACGAACCAGACATCGAAGCTGAATCCAAACCTTGACGCATTCGGAGACACGGTCGACTGCTCCGGTTCCTGGACTGCGCCATTCTTGTCATTCCTGCTCGCATCCGCGGGTGTTCCGGTCTTTGATACGCCCGAGAATTCGGCTGCCAATAGTGCCACCGACAACAACAGCACACAGCAGTACAACACTGCGCAGAACAGAACAGCGCAGAACAGCACTGCCACAACCGAGAACCCATGGCTGGTTACGGATGTCGAACAGCTCATGGATGCCTACAAGGCACATGATGCTTTCGTCACCGACAAGGACTTCTCTCCTCAGGTGGGTGACATCATTTTCTACCGCTACCCCGCAGGCCTTGGGGTACACGCCAACATGGTTGTCGCGGTTCAGGGTGACTGGGTCACCATCGGTGGCGATGAGCTTGGCAAGGTCGGTCTAGCTAGCATGACCCTGCGCAACCGAGGTGGCATCGTGGGCTACGGCGCCACGGGCTACTTCGAGCAAGCACCGCTGGACGCCACCAAATAGCCAAGTTTAAATAGGCAGATTTTCCTCAATGAGGTCGCGCAGAGCGTCGTCGTCAGGCGAGACCTTGGAGCGGAAACGGCCGATGACCTCCCCCTCGGGCGAGATAACGAACTTTTCGAAGTTCCACTTCACGTCCCCAGCCTCGCCGTCGGCGTCCGGGGTTTCCTTCAGCAGCTTGTACAGTGGGTGAGCGCTGTCGCCGTTGACCTCCGTCTTTTGGAAGAGCGGGAAGGTAACGCCGAATTCGCGCTGGCAGAACTGCTTGATTTCCTCGGCACTGCCGGGCTCTTGCCCGCCGAACTGGTTGCAGGGGAAGCCGAGGACGAAGAAGCCTCGGGGTGCGAGTTCGTCGAAAAGTCCTTGCAGATCGTCGTACTGATCCGTGAAACCGCACTCCGAGGCGGTGTTGACGATAAGCAGAACGTGGCCTGCCCAGTCGCTCATCGTTGCTTCGTTGCCGTCGATGGTGGTCACTGGGATGTCGAAGAGATTGCTCATAAACCCCACACTAGGGCAGTCCCACGATAGCCGTCAGAGGTGACGACTAGCCGACCTGCTCCATGCCTTCAAAGAACTCGCGGCCCAGCGGCACCGAAGAGTGGTTGACCGGCTGCGCACCCCCATCGACCGCCTGGTCAATGATGCCGACAACATCCTGGCGCAGCTTGTGCTCCCGCAGTTTCGAAGCGTTAACGGAGATACGCACCGCGCGGCCCTTCTCCAGCGAGCGCTGCACTGAGGAGCGCACCGCGCGGCGCCACCAACCGGCGCCGCCGAAGCCCTCGCCGATAGCCAGCACGCGAGTTGGATCAACAGCACCAGTGGTCAGGTCGCGGACCCCATTTCGGTCGGCTGCAACACGGAAGCCCAGCTCCGGCAGCACGTTCATGGTCTCGGGCGACATGGTCCACTTCGGCGGTGCAAAGACATCCGTCTCAAAACCCATCGCACGCATCTGGCGCGTTGCGGCAGTCAGGCGCAAGCGCGCTTCATGTTCGCTTAACGACGCAAATTCCGCGCCTCGGCCTCGAACCGACTGATCGAACCCCGCGAGAACAATCTCGATGCCGTCATCGCTACGACGGCGGAGCCAATCCAGCACCGCCGGAGCTTCCCGCAACGACCAGTTCTTACCCGCATGAGGAGCTACCAGCAGAGACGGCGTAATACCGCGCTGTTCCATCGCTGCCACGAAACGAGCGACATCGAGCAACGTGCCATCGCGCAAACCCGACACCGACACCAAAAGCGGCGAACCGACCACACCGCCGTCAACAGTTACGAGCTCTTTGCCCGCTGGACGAACGACCTGGTCGGTCGTCCGAATCTGTTCTTGCACCCCACTGCCTGCCATGGATTCAACAAAAACAGGCGTATGTAAATTTTTGGTAACGGAGAGGACAAAGCTTGGAGAATACTCAGAGGCCTTTCAAGTAAGAGTTCAGATAGGGGCAGCGCGAGCGTAATTGTGGGCCTGCTGCAGTGATTATCCCCAGTGCACAACCTCATCGAGCGCCAAGCCCCTGCGCCAACCGAACTTCTCCAAGTCACGCTCCGCTGCCAGGTGCGTTACCGGACCAATGCACAGCCAGGCCACCGGGCGCACGGGCGCCTCGACACCGACAAAGTCGGCCAGGAAATCCTCATGGTAGAAACTGACCCAGCCGACGCCGAGCCCCTCTGCCGTGGCAGCCAGCCACAGATTCTGAATAGCCAGCGCGACAGACATTAACCCGGTGTCATCGACGGTGTCGCGGCCGAGAATGTTCTTGCCGCCACGGGTCGGGTCATAAGTGACGACGATGCCCGTTCCCGAGTCCACAATTCCTTCAATCTGAATCGGGTTGAAGGTCTCGCGCCGCTCCCCTTCGAGTTTCGCTGCGAATTCAGCGCGGCGTGCGGCAACGTGGTCTGCGAACCGCTGCAGGCGAGCCGAATCCTGAATGATGTGAAAGTCCCATGGTTGGGACAGCCCCACCGAAGGAGCGGCGTGAGCGGCCGCCAACACGCGCATCAATCGCGTCTTGTCCACCACTTCTCCGGCGAATTCGCGGCGAACATCCCGCCGCCGAAAAAGCGTGTGGTAGACGGCCAACTGATCGTCGGAAAGCGAATCGGTGTCAAAACCCTGCGCGGACAGCAGCGTGCGCATATCCATGCCGTTACTCCACCGCACCAGCAGTGTGGACAATCCAGGCGTACTCGAAGGCAGTCTGACGCCAGCGTTCGTAACGGCCGGAAACACCACCGTGACCAGCGGACATCTCGGTCTTGAGCAGGAACTGGCCCGGTTCGCCGCCGACAACCTCGCGCAGCTTGGCAATCCACTTTGCCGGCTCCACGTAGAGCACGCGAGTGTCGTTCAAACTAGTAATCGCGAGAATCTTCGGGTACTTCACATCGGCCGAGATGTTCTCGTACGGCGCGTAGGAGGCCATGTAGTCATAGACCTCCGGGTCGTGGTACGGATCGCCCCACTCATCCCACTCCACCACGGTCAGCGGCAGCTCTGGCATCAGCATGGACGTCAGGCAGTCGACAAACGGAACCACGGCCTGAATGCCCGCGAACCTATCGCCAGCAATGTTTGCGACCACACCCATCAGCATGCCGCCCGCTGAACCGCCGAGCGCTACCAACTGCTGCCGCGTGGTCCAACCAGAATCCAGCAGGTAGTCAGCGACGGCGACGAAGTCAGTGAATGTGTTCTTCTTCGTGGTTGCGCGACCGTTCTCCCACCAGCCACGGCCCATCTCGCCGCCACCGCGGACGTGTGCAATGACAAAGATCATCCCACGATCCAGCAGCGACAGCCGGGCGATGGAAAAGCCCGGATCCATCGAGGATTCGTAGGAACCGTAGCCGTAGAGCAGCGTCGGATTCGGCGCATCCAAATCCAAATCCGCGCGGTGAATAATCGACACCGGAATCTGGGCACCATCGCTGGCACTCACCCATTCACGCTTGGCGACGTAATCACCGCGATTAAACTCCCCCCGAATCTTCTGCTCCTTGAGCAGCACCCGCTTGTCCGAGGCAATATCAATCTGCCAGAGCTGCGACGGCGTGGTGAAGGAGCCGTAGGCGTAGCGCAACACCGGGGTGTCCCATTCAGCGTTGCCGGTAGTGCCTGCGGAGTAGAGCTCTTCGTCGAATTCGAGCTCGACGAAGTTCACAGCGGACGCTGGCACTGGGTCGGCAGCATCGCCCGTTTCAGCGGAGCCAGCACCATCCTCGTCCTGCGCCAATACCGCCAGCGCCACACGCCCAATACCGCCGCGACGGTACCCAAACGCGATGTGCCCAGCGAAGCAGTCAACGCCCTCGACACGGACGTCATCGCGGTGCGGGACCAGCTCAGTGAGATCCGAAATACTGTCGAAAGACCCCACCGGCACCATGGCCAGTGCGAAGTTCGAGCCAGTCATATTGTGTGTAATCAGCCACATATCCTGGCCACTAATGACGGCGTGGTCGATGTCGTATTCAACACCGGACTCGCGCGGGCGCACGCAGGCGAACTCACTGGTCGGGTCACTGGCGTCCAGGTACCAAACCTCGGAGGTAATCTTCGAGGAGCTCTCAATAATCAGGTACTTTTCGCTGCGTACCGTACCGACTCCGACCCAGTAGGCCTCATCGGGCTCATGGAAGACACAGACGTCATCCTCGGTAGAGGTGCCCACGCGGTGACGCCACACGGAATCCGGCCGCCAGGCTTCGTCGACCTTCTGATAGAAGATCCATTCCGAGCCAACCCAGGTAGCACCTGCGGCGATGCCCGCAATTTCGTCGTCAAGTAGTTCGCCCGTGCGCAAATCCTTTACGCGCAGCGTGTAGCGCTCGTCGCCTGTGACGTCGGTGGAGTAGGCCAGCAGATTGCCGTCCGCGGAGACGCTCGCTGCGCCGAGAGCGAAGAAGTCGTGGCCTTCGGCCAGCTCGTTGGCATCCAGGATGACCTGTTCTCCTGGTGCCGGGGAGTCGTCCGCGATGGTCGGTGGCGTCCACGCGGCAAGACCGTCACCGGCCTCCGCGCGCACGCGACAGCTCATCCCGTAAGACTTGCCCTCCTGCGTGCGTGAGTAGTACCACCAGCCATTAAGGCGAGTTGGGACCGACATGTCGGTCTCCTGCACACGCGACTTGATTTCCTTAAAAATCGCGTCCGCGGCGCCATCAAGATCGGAGGTAAAAGCCTCCGTATAGGCATTTTCAGCCTCTAGGTATTCGATAACCTCGGAGTTTTCCTTATCGCGGAGCCACTCGAAGTTATCGGTGAAGTCCCTTCCGTGGAAGGACCGAGTCACCGGCTTCCGTTGTGCACGGGGTGCAGGCAAATCCTTTTTTGCAGGCTTGCCGACGGATGCCGAGTCCAAGGTCACTTCGCTCACGCAGGTTCTCCAATCCAGTCCGAGAAGCGGCGGCCCGACAGTCGTTCGTAGGCCTCGACGTACCGCTCGCGAGTTGCTTCCACAACACTACCCGGCAGCGCTGGCGGCGGAGTGCCCTCGTCCTTCTTCCAGCCGGACTTGGAGCAGGTCAGCCAGTTTCGTACGTACTGCTTGTCAAAGCTCGGGTTAACCGAACCCTCCTGGTAGGAGTCGGCTGGCCAGTAGCGGGAGGAGTCCGGGGTGAGAACCTCGTCGGCCAGCACCAGATTGCCGTCGGAGTCGAGACCGAACTCGAACTTGGTGTCGGCCAGGATGATGCCGCGCTCAGCAGCCAGTTCAGCAGCCTGGGTGTAGATACGCAGGGTGGCATCGCGCAGCTCTTCGGCGCGCTTCTGCCCCAGGGACTCCACAACGGCGTCGAAGGAGACATTCTCGTCGTGCTCGCCCAGTTCGGCCTTGGTGGCCGGGGTGAAAATCGGTTCTGGCAACTTGGAGCCCTCGACGAGGCCCTCTGGCAGCTCAATGCCACAGACAGTGCCGTTTTCCTTGTACTCGACCAGACCAGAGCCGGTCAGGTAGCCACGTGCGACGCACTCGAATGGCAGCATGTCCAGCTTCTTGCACACCAGCGCACGGCCGAGGCACTCCTCCGGAATGCGCTCATCGTCAGCCGGGCCAGCCATGTGGTTCGGGAAGTCAATCTCATCGAAGAAGAACACGCTCATCGCGGTGAGCACTCGACCCTTGTCAGGAATCGGGGTCTCCAGAATGTGGTCGAAGGCAGAAATACGGTCACTGACCACAAGCAGCAGAGTCTCAGGGTCAATCTCGTAGATTTCCCGGACCTTGCCCGCGGAAAGATGGTTATACGAGGAAAGTTCAGGTCGCATGGCGATAAAGTCTAAACCCCTATACGCCTTTGCACTCTATTGATACCTCCGGCCGCCACCCCAACTAGTGGGGATTGACGCAATTACCGTCGTCAAGCGGGAAAACTTTTGAGATTCCGGAGTGCTGCCCATCGAATTTTTCACAGGTGGACGACGGTGTTTACCCCTCACCTCCCCCGCTCGGTAGATGACTGGGCAAAAATATTTCTAAAAACGTGACAGAAAACACCGATACCAGTATTGTCTAAATTTAGTAATTCACGTCACACTTCAAGGATTTTGAAGGGAACAATCACATGGCAGCTCAGGCCAACAATAACTCTCTGCGCCGCGCAGTCGTCGTCGGCGGTAACCGCATTCCGTTCGCTCGTTCTAACAAGGAATACGCTAACGAGTCGAACCAGGACATGCTGACCGCCGCAATCGACGGTCTCGTCGCTCGCTTCGGTATCGGCGGCGAGCGCCTCGGCGCAGTCTCCGCCGGCGCTGTACTGAAGCACTCCCGTGACTTTAACCTCACCCGTGAGTGTGTCCTCGGCTCCGCACTGGCGCCGGACACCCCGGCTTTCGACATTCAGATGGCATGTGCCACCGGCATGGAAGCCCTCAACTCTGTCTCCAACATGATCAAGCTGGGCCAGATTGACTCCGCCATCGCCGGCGGCGTGGACACCACCTCCGACGCTCCGATTGCTGTCAACGACCGTCTGCGCAAGATCCTGCTGGAGGCCAGCCGCCAGAAGTCCACTCTGGACATGGCAAAGGTCTTCCTGAAGGCTCGTCCGTCCGACCTGGCTCCAGACACTCCGTCGACCGGCGAGCCACGCACTGGCCTGTCCATGGGTGAGCACCAGGCAATCACCACCGCCAAGTGGGGCGTTACCCGCGCCGAGCAGGACGAGCTCGCCGCCGCTTCCCACCAGAACATGGCAAACGCTTACGACGAGGGCTTCTTCACTGACCTCGTCACCCCGTACAAGGGCGTTTCCCGCGACACCAACATGCGCCCGGACTCCACCCCGGAGAAGCTGGCCAAGCTCAAGCCAGTCTTCGGCCGCGGCCTGGAAGCAGAGCCGACCATGACCGCCGGTAACTCCACTCCGCTTACCGACGGCGCCTCCGCCGTCCTCGTCTCCACCCCGGAGTGGGCCGCTGAGCGCGGTCTGCCGGTGCTTGCCGACGTCGTCGATTCCGAGGCGGCCGCAGTTGACTTCGTCCACGGCGACGAGGGCCTGCTGATGGCTCCGGCTTACGCCACCCCGCGCCTGCTGGCCCGCAACGGCTGGACCTTCGACGACTTCGACTTCTTCGAGATCCACGAGGCCTTCGCCGGCACTGTCCTGTCCACCATGAAGGCATGGGAGGACGAGGAGTTCTGCCGCACCAAGCTCGGACTGGAAGGCCCGCTGGGCTCCATCCCGCGCGAGAAGCTCAACGTCAAGGGCTCTTCTCTGGCAGCCGGCCACCCATTCGCCGCTACCGGCGGCCGCATTGTGGCAGCCCTCGCCAAGATGCTGCGCCAGAAGGCAGACGAGACCGGCAAGACCACTCGCGGCCTGATCTCCGTTTGTGCTGCGGGCGGCCAGGGTGTTGTCGCAGTTCTCGAGGCTCGCGTCTAAAAGCGCACCACCGATAAAGACACTTTTACTTTCAAGGAGAATTTTCCATGACCGATAAGTACCAGGAACTCGTCAACGGTGGTCCGCTCACTGGACTGGCTAAGGCCGCTGGCCTGCCGCAGCCACCGTTCCTGCGCCGCCACAAGCCGGGCGGTCCGCTGCTGAACAACGACAAGGTGCTCGTCACCGGCGAGGGTGCAGATGCAGACGCAGTTGCAGCTCAGCTGGCTGAGTGGGGTCTGCAGGTCCGTCGTGGCAACGCCGCTGACGACAAGATTGGTGCCATTGTCCTCGTCGCCACTGAGGCCAAGCGTCCGGCAGAGCTGCAGGGCCCAGTGCTCGCTGCTGCAAAGCACATGCGCAAGCTGGACAAGGGTGGTCGCATCGTCACCGTCTCCCGCGCCAAGGATGCTCACCACAACGCAACCCCGGCCGAGATCGCTGAGAACGCTGTCGCCGGTGGTATCGAGGGCCTGATTCGCTCCCTCGGCCACGAGGTTCGTGGCGGCTCCACCGCCAACGGCATCCTCGTTGCTCCGGGGGTCTCGGTCACCGCGCCATCCGTGATTTCCTCCCTGCACTTCTTCCTCTCCGGCCGCTCGGCCTTCATCGACGGCCAGTTCCTCCGCGTCACCTCCGACGCGGGCGAGATCCCGTCCGACTGGGATAAGCCGCTGGCTGGCAAGGTTGCCGCTGTCACCGGTTCCGCCCGTGGTATCGGTGCCGCTATCGCTCGCCAGCTCAAGGCTGACGGCGCAGAGGTCATCGTCATCGACGTTCCACAGGCGGGCGAGGCTCTGTCCAAGGTTGCCAACGAGCTCGGTGGCCTGGCTCTGCAGCAGGACATCACTGCCGACGACGCCGGCAACGCCATTGCCGATGCCGCTGTGGCCCGCTACGGTCGCCTGGACATCGTCATCCACAACGCAGGCATCACCCGCGACAAGATGTTCGCCAACATGGACGACGCCAAGTGGGGCTCGGTCATCGCCGTCAACATCGAGTCTCAGCTGAAGATGAACGAGCAGCTGCTGAACCACAAGGCCTTCGAGAAGGCTCCGCGTATTGCCACCATGGCTTCCACCTCCGGTATCGCAGGTAACCGCGGCCAGACCAACTACGCCACCTCCAAGGCCGGCGTTATCGCAATGGTCGAGGCTTACGCTGAGGAGTTTGCTAAGCGCGGCGGCAACATCAACGCTGTTGCTCCGGGCTTCATCGAGACCGACATGACCGCTGCTATTCCGTTCGTCAACCGCCAGGTTGCTCGACGCGTGAACTCGCTGCAGCAGGGTGGCCAGCCGGGCGATGTCGCCCAGGCAATCGCCTTCCTGGTCTCCGACCGCGCTCTCGGCGTCAATGGTCACGTCCTGCGCGTCTGCGGTCAGAACATCGTCGGCGCCTAAGCGAAGTCGCGGCTTCCGCATAGGCTCCCGATAAGGAGGAAAGAGGAAAACTTATGGCTAAGACCCTGGATGCCATTCCCAATCTGGTTCCGCTCTACGCCAAGGCAGCTGCTGGTTCGGCGAAGAAACGCCCGAACTCCACCGAAATCAAGGTCGATGAACTAGTGGTCAAGGGCGTCACTGTCGATGCCGACCGTGACCAGGACTTCCGCGACGTCGTTGGCGCCCCGAAGTCTGAACAGGCTTTCTTCGGCCACATCCACGCCCTAATCATGCCCATCCAGATGGAGCTAATGGCTGCGGATGATTTCCCGCTGCCGATGATGGGCCTGGTCCACACCGAGAACACCTACCGCGAAATCTCGCCTGTCACACTCGGTGGCAAAGTTGATATCGCGGTGAAGGTTGCCGCATTCCGCGCTCACCGCTCGGGCACTGAGGTTGTTCTGGAGTCAACTGTTACATCGTCCACATCCGGCGCCACCTTGGTCGAGGAGCAGTCGGTGTATCTGGCCAAGGGCGTTCGCCTGAAGGATGCCGAGGGCTTCGAAGAGGTCCAGGCACAGCGTGAGGCCATCAAGTCCGGCGCCGAGACCATCAAACGCGAGCAGTTCAAGGTTCCCTTCCCCACCGCTCAGTGGAAGCTGGCTGGCAACACCGGCCGCAAGTGGGCCAAGGTTTCCGGTGACTGGAACCCGATTCACATCACCTCTGTCTCCGCGAAGGCTCTGGGCATGCCAGCAGCGATTGCACACGGCATGTACACCGCCTCCCGCGCGCTGGCTGAGGCACAGGTTCTGCCGGGTCAGTCGTACGAGTTCCAGATTTCCTTCGGTGCGCCGGTCGTTCTGCCGACCACCATCAATGTCGCACTCACCCACACCGGTGACGGTGCAGGTGCTGCTCACAACCTGACTGAGGGCAGCTCCAACATCGGCCGCGCAGTCAACATTGTCGCGTGGGATCGCAAGAAGAAGCGTCCGCACTTCACCGGAAGTGTTCGTCCGCTGAAGTAGTTGATGCGAAAGCGCTGTAGAAAACGCCGCGCTTTGGAAAACCAGTCTCCTCATCGACTGGGCCTTTCCAAAGCGCGGCGGTTTTGTTTCCCTGTTGTGCTTTTGCCCGGGGCACGACTGGAGCCCCCTCCGAGAGACACCACCTCCTCCCTCTCCCCCCGGCCGGCAACCCCGCCACTTTCCCGCCTTGAAGATCAGCTGCTGGGTTTTTCCGCCGTTAATGAAGAGTCGCGGCTTTACTTCGCAATTGCGTGACTAAGCACTTTTCAACCGCATGTAGGCAACGCCTTGTTGACACCCCATTCACTCCTCTATTTTATGTTCAATCCATTGAACATAGGAGGTAATCGAGTGTCTTCATCATCGAAGACGCCGCTGACTTTCACGGAACTCCCACCGGAGGAGTCACCCCGAATCGTGTACTTCTCCAGTGCTTCTGAAAACACTCACCGGTTCGTCCAAAAGCTGGCTCAACCAGCAGCACGCATCCCGTTACATCCGCGAAAAGACGGAATGATTCGCGTTTGCAGCCCATTTGTCCTGATCACACCGACTTATGGTGGCGGATGTCGGCGCCGCGCGGTACCTAAGCAAGTCATCGCTTTTCTCAACGACGAAACCAACAGGAGTTTCATCCGCGGTGTCATCACCTCGGGCAACACAAATTTCGGCACCGACTTTTGCATAGCCGGAGCCATCATTTCTGCAAAATGCCAGGTTCCGGAGCTATACCACTATGAGCTACTGGGGACAGACCACGATGTGGAGAACGTCAAAGAGGGCCTGGAAAAATTCTGGAGGAGCGCTACTTCTTGAACATCTACAGCTATTCAACTACGCCACCGTCTTTTCGAAAGGACCCAGCTGCCCGCCTTCGGCCAATCAACTGGAACCGAGTGCAAGATGATAAAGATCTCGAAGTGTGGAATCGCCTAACAGCAAATTTTTGGCTGCCCGAAAAAGTTCCGCTGTCCAATGACCTTGCAGACTGGCGACGTCTCACCGATCTAGAACGCGAGCTGACCATGAAGGTCTTCACCGGACTGACCATGCTCGACACAGTCCAGGCGTCTGTCGGGGAGATTTCCCAAATTCAAGATGCCCGCACCGAACATGAAGAGGCCGTCTACACGAATATCGCTTTCATGCAAGCAGTGCATGCAAAGTCTTATTCTTCAGTATTTTCTACGCTATCCAATACCCCTGACATCGACGCTGCCTACCAATGGGCAGTCGCCAATGACATCCTGCAGGCTCGGTCAAAAGCTGTGCTCAAACACTATTACGGCGACGTTCCACTCAAGCGAAAGGCGGCAGCAACGCTTCTTTCGTCCTTCTCGCTCTACGCCGGCTTCTACCTCCCGCTGCACTTCGCATCACGTGGCATCCTGACCAATACCGCCGACATGGTGCGCCTGATTCTGCGTGACAAAGCTGTTCACGGCTATTACTCCGGCTACAAATTCCAGCGAGGCGTAGAAACCTACGACACCGCCACGCAAACGCAGATGAAGGCTTTCGTCTTCGAACTTCTCGATGATCTATACCAGCTCGAACTGAGGTACTCCGAAGCCCTATACCAACCACTCGGGCTCTACGACGACGTTGCCAACTTCATTCGATACAACGCCAACAAAGCGCTCATGAACTTGGGATACCCGCAGCGGTTTAACCATGAAGAGACCGCCTTCAAGCCCGAAATTCTCGCCGCCCTCACCCCGGGGTCAGATGAAAACCACGACTTTTTCTCCGGTTCCGGCTCCGCATATGTCATCGGAAAAGCCGAAGACACCGCAGATGAAGACTGGGATTTCTAAATCCACGTCTTTCCCCATACATCCTAAGAAAGGAACATTCGCATGACTGCACAGATTTCTATCCTGGTAGGAAGCTTGCGTCGAGCCTCCTATGCACGAAAGATTGCACTCAAGGCAGCCACGTACTTCCCCGATGACTTCAAAGTCGACATCGTCGAGATTCGTGACCTCCCTCTCTACAACTTCGACTACGACGACCCCGCAGTGTCCGATATTGCGACTCCCGCGGAATACACCAGTTTCCGGGAAACCATTAAAGCCAGCGATGGCATCCTATTTGTCACCCCAGAAAACAACCGCACAATTCCTGCAGCTCTGAAGAATGCCGTTGACATCGGATCTAAGCCCAACGGTGATGTGGCATGGAAGAACCTGCCCGCGGGAATTATCAGCCACTCCGTCGGCCGTATGGGCGGTTATAGCTCTCAGAAGAACTTGCGACTCGCGCTGTCGTACTTCGACATGCCGATGCTCGGTCAGCCAGAGGTCTTCCTGGGACAATCGCCAACACTCATTGACGAACAAGGAGAATTCACGTCGTCAAGCACTGAGGACTTTGTTCGCGACTACATCAACAGATTTGCAGACCTAGTTCGCGAGCAGAGCCCACGCCACTAACTGAAATCCCCTAATCAGCGCAGCGTTACTGGGGATATCGCCGTATGAAGATTCTTCACTGACTAGGATCAAACGCTGCGTTCTCTGCGCGGTTAGGCGCTCGTCGTTAGGCTCATTTTCATGACTGTTTCTATCTCGGCCGTGATCGCGCTTAACGACGACCCCCGCGCCGCTGCGCGGTTTTACGCCGAAGGTTTTCACTCCAACATCAAGCCCAACTCCACCACGCTCACCATCGGCGGGATGGACTTTGAACTCATTGAGAACGGGAACCGCCGATTAACCCCCGCTGTGTCTTTTATGGTGCGATTTGCCCCTGGTCAGGAAAACCAGCTGCGCAGACTGTGGGAGCATCTGATGGCGGGTGATGAAACCATCAGCGGTGGTGCTACGCTCATGCCCCTGACCAGCTACGATTTCTCGCCGCTCTTTGGCTGGTTGGTCGACGGCAATGGGGTCAACTGGCAACTGATGATTGATTCCTTAACCAGCGGGGCTGCAAGCACGGACGCTGCCGCAAAGACAGCGAATCCCGCCGTTATTCCCTACTTCATGTGGACAGGCGACGAACCACAGGCTGCCGCCGCCACCGAGGTATACAACCGGCTTTTCGGGTCAGGGAATTTCATGACGCTCGACTCGCCGGGCATGCACAATTTCACCTTCGGCGACGGTGTGGCGATGCGCCTCTCCAGCGATTCGGCCGAAGAGGTCGAAAGCGCCTGCCAAGCGCTTGGCCTAACAGGCGCTGAGGTTGCCGAGGGCACGGAAGCCGTCGTCAAGCCTGACCGATTCGGCGTGTACTGGACGCTCTAGCGTTACTTACGGGTCAACGCGATTGCCGCGCCGACGACGGCTAACAGAACTGCACCAATAGAGAACCACATCATGTTGGAAGAGCCGTCATCCTCGTTTTCTTCGGTGCCCTTCGGATTCTGCTGGCTACTAGTCGGGGCCTCGCTACTTGGCGACTTGTGCGCGACCTGTTCAAAAGCTGGGCCCGGAATCTTCTCGCCGACCAACTCCGTGGTCAGCTGGTAAGTCACCGGGACGTTTTGAACACCCGCGACATCGTGGGATTGACCGGCACCCCAGCTGTTGTTGAAGAAGACAACGATGTACTGGTCGCCATCCAACCAGGCTCTTTCAGCCTCGTAATCGCCCGACTTTTCACTATCTTCGCCGATCCGATTGCGATAGTTAATCCGGGCCGAGTTACCAAATGTAGTCTCTTCACCGATCTGGTGTTCATTGGCCGGACGGTTTTCCTCGCTGCCGGCGAGCTGGCGTGCCGAGTTCAGCGTCTTGATATCCAGGCCGGAGATCTGTGCAAGCTTGTCCGCTTCTGGGGCGTCAATGAGTTTGACGGCGCCGCGGAGCTGCTGCCCATACTCGGACTTGATCTTGTACACGTGCGTCTCACCAGGAACAATGTCGGCCGTGACGCTGCTGATGTTGTCGGCAGTAAGTTCCGTGGCGTCATCGAACCACGAACCTGGGGTGACCTTCTTAGCCTGATCTGCTTCCGGTGTCGCGGGCGGAGGGTTCAAGCTCTCCTTGTCGGACGGGAACGCCTCCGGCACATCAATCAGGTTTTCGTTGGCGAAACGCTTGATGGTTACTTCTGCAGGAATGTCCTGGCCCTCGAAGGAGCCGCCTTTCCGAGCCACGGAGAACACCACATTGCCCGGCTTACAGTCCCCCTCAGCTCCCCCGGACTGCTTGGTTGTTATCGATGCGAAAAAGGGGCCATTGGAGTCGATGATGCCATTGCCGAAATCATTGGCCAGGAAGCAACTGCTGTCATCCAAATGCATAGTGAGCGCGAAGTTACGAACATCTAGGTCCATCAACGTCGCGCCTGACGACGCTCCCGGCACGGTAGCCGCACTAATTGCAAGCCGCTCTCCCTCAGCAACCGGGACGGAGAAGTACTCAGCACCGTCGCCTTCCTGATTACCGATGCTGCGCTCGGACTCAGGAGTCTTTTCCCGCAGCTTGGTCGAGAACGTTTCCACGTCGGCAGGCACCTTGGTAGCGCTCGTAGGAGCGTCGCCGCCCTGTATCTCTTGCGCGCTGGACTGCGCGGTGCGTGCGGTGCGGGTCGCCAGCGTCTTCATGGACTCAGCCAGCGAATCGGAGTCCTGGGCGTCCAGGTACTCACCGCCAGTGGCCTCAGCAATGCACTCCAGTTCAGCACGTGCACCTGCATCAACAAGGAAACCAACTGTGTTGATGACCAGGTCAATGCCCTGCTGCTTGAGTTCCTTGGCTACCTCGCACACCGGTGGCGGAGCACAGGTGTCCTCACCATCGGAGACCAACACAATCGAACGTTGCCCTTCTTTCGGCAACTCATCGGCAGCCTGACGCAGCGCAGGCCCCATCGGGGTGTGGCCGGAGGCTTGGACCTTTCCTACTTCAGCAGGAATCTTCGCCGAGTTACCCGCCTGCACGGGCAGCAGCGTGGTGATGTCCTGACAGCCAGCTTCCCGCTCCTCCGGCGAATTGCCAACTTCCGTGCCGTAGACCATGAACCCAATTTCGGAGTCCTCTGACACCGATCCCGCGAACTTACTCGTGGCAGTCTTCGCTGCCTCCATTCGGGTCTGGCCGCCCGCGTCGTCGGCAAGCATTGACCCTGAAGCATCCAGGATCACCATGGTTGGCGAGATAGTACTCGCGGCCTCTTGCGCCTGTGCACGCCCTGTTGTGATTCCCGCAAAAGAGCCTACGAGCACCAGCAGCATGGAGATGGTGAGCACGACCGCTGAGAGTTGTCTTCTTCTGATCATGTGGTCGGTTCCTTTTCTTCAAGCGTAAATCTTCAAGCGTAAAAAGAACGTTACATGACAAAAGTATGTCTGATTCTCAAGATAATGACTGGGCAGACCCCAAAAATTACGGGCGCCAAATATGATTACGGGCTGCAAATGTGAAACTGTATGAGTTTATGACACTTTCAGGCAATTTTTCAGGCCATTTTTGTCATAAACGCAGTCAGTAACTTGCATCGCCCTGCCGCCGCTGACATAAACGCAGTCAGTAACTCGCATTGGGATAAGTAGCAAAAGATGCCCACCGGTCGACCCCACCGAACGGGCATACTTTTTGTCTATTAACCAGCTCCCCCTAGCGGGACTCCAACCACGCCACAATGTCGGAGTAGACCTCTTCCTTATTCAACTCGTTGAGAATCTCATGGCGACCATCCGGATAGACCTTAAAGCGCACGTCTTTCTTGCCCGCGTTCAGGTATTTGCCCACGACCTCAGTCACACAGGCAGCGCCACCCGCCGGATCAACGGCACCGGAAACCACGAAAAGCGGCAGCTCATCAGGCGCTTTCTCATAGGCTTCAGGCGAGTTCGCGTAGTGCGTGCCGACGAGAAGGTCGCGGAAAAAGGCATTGGTGGGAACGAAACCACACTTGTCGTCCGCAATATAAGCATCGACAATCTTGTGGTCGCGGGTGAGCCAATCAAACTTAGTGCGGCGCTCAAAGTCCTTGTTGTAATCAGCAAAGGTGAGAGTGTTGAGCAGCTTGCCCGGCGCGGTAGGACGAATCTTAGCCAGCAGGTTTGCCACCTTCATTCCCGCGTCGCCCTTAGCCCCTGGCCACGACACAGTGCCCATGATAATGACACCGGTGAGCCCCTCGCCGTACTTGGCGATGTAGTTACGAGTCAGAAGCGACCCCATGGAGTGGCCGAGAATATAGTGCTTGCTACCTGGGAATTCTGCATCAACGTACTGGCGCACCGCGTGGAGGTCTTCGAGAATCAGGTTCCAGCCACCGTAGTCAGCGAAGAAGCCCGGGATGCCAGCATCCGTCTTGGTCATACCGTGGCCGCGATGGTCGTGCGCGACGACGGCATAACCCTGGGATACGAGGTACTCGGCGAACTTGGCGTAGCGGTTGGCGTACTCGACCATGCCGTGGACAATCTGCACCACTCCCTTAGGAGTAATGGGCGCGCCCTTGTCATTTTCTGGAACCCAGCGCAGCACATTCAATGTGGCACCTGGGCGAGAAAGCGAAGTCCTAACAGCCGATGTCACGTCGGGCACCTTTCGAGTAGAGGTTTCGATGCTTATCGCTCATCGTACCGAGGAACTTGGCTGCTCACTGGTGCTTTCGTCAACAAACAAAGAAAAACTCTGCCACCAACGTGACAGAGTTTTTCAAGGGACCTTACGTCTTTACGTTTTTTCGTTTACGTGTTTCGCGCGTGACGCTCGCGAAGCTACAGAATCTCGCCCGGCTTGTAGGCCGCGGCCTCTGGGTACTTGTCCACGACAGCCTGCACACGTGCAACTACGCGGTCAACCTGGGATTCCGCGGCACCGATGAACGCATGGCGGTTCGCCAGAGCGTCGGCAAGCCCTGCGGCATCCAGCGGGAAACGCTCATCTGCAGCGAGACGTTCAGTGAGATTCTGCTCAGCACCCTTTTCGCGCATATCCAGTGCGGTGGCGACGGCGTGCTCCTTGATGATCTCGTGGGCTTCCTCGCGGCCCATACCAGCGCGAACGGCTGCCATGAGGATCTTGGTGGAAGCCAGGAACGGCAGGTAGCGCTCCAGCTCACGGTCGATCATGGCCGGGAATGCACCGAACTCGGACAGGACGGTGAGGAAGGTTTCGAACATGCCGTCCATGGCGAAGAAAGCATCCGGCAGTGCAACGCGGCGAACCACGGAGCAGGAAACGTCGCCTTCGTTCCACTGAGTACCGGCGTATTCGGAGAGCATGGTCATGTAACCACGCAGGATGACCTGGAAACCGTGGACGCGCTCACAGGAGCGGGCGTTCATCTTGTGCGGCATGGCGGAAGAGCCGACCTGGCCTTCCTTGAAGCCCTCGGTGACGGTCTCATTACCGGCCATCAGGCGGATGGTGGTGGCCAGCGACGCCGGGCCTGCGCCCAGCTCGACCAGTGCGGACAGAGCGTCGAAGTCGAGGGTGCGCGGGTAGACCTGACCAACGGAGTCAAAGACGCGGTCGAAGCCGAGGCCTTCAGCGATTTCGTTTTCGAGGGAGGCCAGTGCGGACTCATCACCGTCAAGCAGATCCAGCATGTCCTGGGCGGTACCCATCGGGCCCTTGATGCCACGCAGTGGGTAGCGGGAAATCAGGTCTTCTACGCGCTCGATGCCCAGCAGCATCTCGTCCGCAGCAGAGGCGAAGCGCTTACCCAGGGTTGTTGCCTGTGCGGCGACGTTGTGGGAGCGACCTGCCATCACCAGCGACTGGTACTCGGAGGCCTTTTCCGCAGTGCGGGCGGCAACGGCAACGGCCTTGTCGCGCACGACCTTCAGCGACTGCAGAACCTGCAGCTGCTCAACGTTTTCGGTCAGGTCACGCGAGGTCATACCCTTGTGAATGTGCTCGGTGCCAGCCAGGTCGCAGAACTCTTCAATGCGAGCCTTCACATCGTGGCGAGTAATACGCTCACGGGCGGCAATGGAGTCGAGGTCAACCTGGTCGATGACCTTCTCATACGCCTCGATAGTGCCCTCCGGCACCTCAATTCCGCGAGCGACCTGAGCCTTCAGAACGGCAATCCAGAGCTTGCGCTCGAGGATGATCTTGTACTCAGGGCTCCACAACTCAGCCAGAGTCGCAGAGGCGTATCGGTTAGCAAGGACGTTTGCGATCTTCTTTTTCTCAGCCACGCCCTCAAGTATTCCATGACCACTGCATCCGCGGTTATCTAGGCCATGGATGACCACGCATTTCTTCCACGCCCTCGTTGAATTTGCGCATCAATCGCACGAACTCCGCGAGCTCCGAGTCTTCCCAGCCATGCGTAATGTCATCGACGGTATTCTTACGCGCCTCAATCTCCCGGTGCAGCAGCTCTAGCCCCTTGTCGGTCGCGCTATGCACCTTCGCGCTTGACGACGGCGCGGACCTCTTCGCGATATACCCCTGCCGCATGGCGGCGGCCAGCTGGCGATGCACTGTAGAAATGTCCAGCCCTAGTGCATCGGAGAGCTCGGCGACTGTCATATCCGGCTGTGCTTCCAGCCTAGCCAGCAGTGCTGCGGCGGAGCGATCCAACAGGATGTCCTTACGATGTGGTCGGTAGCCGCTGGAGCTCACCCGGGATAGCAGCATGTTCTCGTAAACGAGCGCGGCCAGGTCGTCGTTTCGCACGGTGGCAGTCAATCCTCTTGTCGCCTTTATGTCGGCCCTTTAATGGGCCTGCGGGATGTATCTGTTTGCTGAACAGCCCCTATTCTAGCGCGCCACGGATGCGGTTAAGGCCGAAAAAGCACATTTGCATCATACAAACCAATTGTTATAATTCGAGCCCTAACTGCATTTTTGCATGATACAAATGCCGGAAAGCAGTTTCGCCAAAGCACTAATTCCACGATCGTTTTCAAACGAGAAAAGAGACCGTATCTTCAGCATGACAACGCATACGACCACACAGAACAGGCACAAACAGAACGAGCAGGACGAGCAGCACGGGCAGGACAAGCTCTTCTCCCCCGCGTTCATCATCAGCTGGCTGATTAACTTCAGCATGTACCTGGTGTTCTACCTTTCAATCACGGTCATGGCGCTCTACGCCGTCCAGCGCTTCTCCGCCTCCGATGCCGCCGGTGGCTTCGCCGCCAGTTCTTTCGTGGTCGGCGCCACCATCGCTCGTCTCTTTTCCGGCTACTTGGTGGACACCTTCGGTGGTCGCAGAATCATGCTTGGCTCGCTCGCTGTCATCGTGGCAGCCTGTGCCGCCTACCTGTGGGCCGCATCCCTGCCGATCCTGATTGCAATCCGCATCATCCACGGCCTGACCTACGCATTCGCTTCCACCGCCGTGATGGCCGCCGCCCAAACCGCTATTCCGGCTTCGCGGCGCGCAGAGGGAACTGGCTACATTTCGCTCGGCACCACCCTGGCCACAGCGATTGGCCCAGCTCTCGGCCTTGCCCTTATTGGTTCGGTCGGCTACGGCGTCCTCTTTGCCACAGCCCTCGGCCTGTCCATTGTCGGACTGGTGCTGGCGCTCGTTCTGCCACAACCCAACGAGCCTGCCACTGTGGCAACCAAGGACGAGGCCACCGAAGACTCGTCGGCAAGCGAGACGAAGCGCACGTTTTCCTTCGATGACATCATGACGCCGAGAGTGGTGCCAATCGGCCTGTTCATGCTGCTCGTCGGCCTGGCGTATGCGGGCGTGATTACATTCCTGAACCGATACTCGCAGCTGAGCGGCCTGACTAGGGGCGCCAGCTTCTTCTTCATCGCCTATGCGGTGGCGATGATGGCGGCGCGTTTCTCACTGGGACGCCTACAAGATCGCCGCGGCGACAACCCCGTCATCGCCATCGGCCTGGTGTGCTTCACCATCTCACTGCTTGTTCTGGCTTTCGCTAGCGCTGACTGGCACGTTATCGCCGCCGGTGCGCTCTGCGGCCTGGGCTACGGCACGCTGATGCCGGCCTGCCAGACCATCTCTGTGCACCTGGCGCCGGCGCACAAGTTGGGCACGGGCATCTCGACGCTGCTCTTGCTTGTCGACGCGGGCATCGGCCTCGGCCCAATCGTGCTTGGTTCGGTAGCCGCCACTATGGGCTTCGACAAGATGTACGCAGGCCTGGCGGTCGTGGTGGTTCTCGCGGCCGTCTTCTACTGGTTCGTGCATGGCCGCAAGCCTGTTGCGAGGCGCCATCGCGTGGATCTTTAGAACTAATTGGTGTGCAGTCACTTTTTACAGGTGAATATCGGACAAGGAACACCGATAGCAGTTATGTGTCGTGAGTCACCTATACTTTCCCCCATGACTGAATCATCCACACCACAGAGCATGATTTCGATTGCCGAGGTGAACAAGCACTACGGCGATTACCACGCTTTGCGCGACATCAACCTGGAAATCCCAGCTGGCCAGGTCGTAGTTATCCTCGGCCCCTCCGGCTCTGGTAAATCCACACTGTGCCGAACCATCAACCGCCTGGAAACCATCGACAGCGGCGAAATTCGCATCAACGGCAAGCTCCTTCCCGAAGAAGGTAAGGAACTCACCCGCCTGCGCGCTGAGGTCGGCATGGTCTTCCAGCAGTTCAACCTCTTCAGCCACATGACCATTCGCGACAATGTCACGTTGGCCCCACTGAAGGTCCGCAAGATCTCCAAAGCCGAGGCCCGCGAGCGTGCGGACAAGCTGCTCGCCCGTGTCGGCATTGCGGAACAGGCTGACAAGTACCCGGCGCAGCTCTCCGGCGGTCAGCAGCAGCGCGTCGCCATCGCACGCGCCCTGGCCATGGACCCGAAGGTCATGCTTTTCGACGAGCCCACCTCCGCGCTCGACCCGGAAATGATCAACGAGGTCCTCGATGTCATGACCGACCTGGCCAAGGGCGGCATGACCATGGTTTGCGTCACCCACGAGATGAGCTTCGCCCGCCGCGTGGCCGACCGCATCCTGTTCATGGCCGACGGTGCGATTGTCGAAGACACCGACCCGGAGACCTTCTTCACCAACCCGCAGAGCGATCGTGCCAAGGACTTCTTGGCCAAGATCGTCGGACACTAGGCGGGGCTGGTCACCATGAAGCTTTCACTATTACGAGGAGGCCGGGGACGCAGTCGCAACCAGGGCCGCCGAGGTGTCGTCGGCAAGCGAGTTGCGGCGGCTGTCGTAGCTGTTGCCACGACAATGAGCCTCGCGGCCTGCGGTAGCAGCGGACCCCGAAACCTGCTGGCCGATATCGAAGCCGGGCACGTGACACTGGGTACGAAGTTTGACCAGCCGGGTCTCGGCGAGCGCACCCCGGACCGTGAGTTCGCGGGCGTCGACAACGATGTTTCCCGCTACGTCATTGAGTACATCGCCAACAAGAACGGTTGGGATGTGCCCGAGATGGAGTGGCGCGAGACCCCGTCCGCTCAGCGCGAGACGCTGATTAACAACGGCGAGGTCAACATGATCGCCGCCACCTACTCCATCAACGCTGGCCGCCTGGCTGCCGTCGACTTCGCCGGCCCGTACCTGGTCACGCACCAGGCACTGTTGGTGCGCGGTTCCGAGGGTATCCAGGGGCTTGACGACGTCGCCCCGGGCACTCGCCTGTGTTCTGTATCCGGCTCCACCCCAGCGCAGAAAGTCAAGGACGCTCTACCGGAGGTGCAGCTGCAGGAGTTCGATACCTACGCCGCGTGCGCGGAAGGTGTGAAGCAGGGTGTCGTCGATGCCCTGACTACCGATGCAACTATTCTCGCGGGCTTCGCCCAGCGCTACAAGGAGCGCTTCGGCGACGACTTCCGCGTGGTCGAGCTGCGCAACCCCGATGGTTCCTACTGGACCAATGAGTACTACGGCATCGGCCTGCCCAAGGGTGATGATGCCAGCCGTGAGGCCATCAATGAGGCGCTGGAGTCGCTGTACGACACCGGTGAGCTTCAGAAGATCCTGAAGAAGCATTTGGGCGACAAGTTCGAGCTCGACGACAAGCCGGCAATCGGCGATCTGTCGTTCGTAGAGAAGAAGTAGGAAGGGGTGCGAGCAAACAATGAATCCAGAACTATGGAGTGAAATGGGGCCGGAACTGCTTCCGGCTTTCTGGGTAACCATCAAACTGACGATTGCTTCGGCAATTGGTTCCCTGATTTTTGGCACGCTTCTCACCGCTATGCGCGTGAGCCCCGTGGGAATCCTACGTACCCTGTCGACCTGGTACATCAGCATTGTCCGCAATACCCCGCTGACGTTGATTGTGCTGCTGGCCTCGATGGGTCTCTACTACAACTTGGGGCTGCTGCTGGCTGCGGAGAATGACTCCTTCATTGTCAAGCAGAACTTCCGTCTCGCGGTGTTGGCGTTTGTTGCCTACACCTCGTGCTTCGTTGCGGAGTCCCTGCGCGCCGGTATTAATACTGTGCCGTTCGGTCAGGCCGAAGCCGCCCGCTCCCTGGGGCTTAGCTTCGGCCAGAGCTTCCGCTACATCATCTTCCCGCAGGCGTTCCGTGGCGCTATCGTGCCGCTCGGCAACACCCTGATCGCGCTGACCAAGAACACCACGATTGCCTCGGTAATCGGTGTGGCTGAAGCGTCGCTGCTGATGAAGACCATGACCGAAAACTACGCCAGCGATATCCTGATTATCTTCGGCATCATCGCTGTCGGCTTTATTATTCTGACTCTGCCGACCGGCCTGTTCTTCGGCTGGGCTGGCAAGCGATGGGCGGTGAAGCGCTAATGGCTACTCGCGCAACAGTTCTTTACGACGCGCCGGGCCCCAAGGCTCAGCGCTTCAACCGAACCCTCACCTGGATCGTGGCCGCAATCACCGTTGCGATTCTCGCCTGGGTGGGAATGAAGCTGGCCGACAAGGGCCAGTTCGAGGCCAATAAATGGTCGTTCTTCCTCGAATCCACAACCTGGACCACATACATTCTGCCCGGTCTGGTCAGCACCATTGTCGCGGCTGTCGTCTCTATTGTGTTGGCACTGGTTATTGGCGCTCTCCTGGGCGTCGGCAGGCTGAGCCCGGTCGCACCGGTGCGCTGGCTGTGCTCGGTGATTGTCGAGTTCTTCCGCGCCATTCCGGTGCTGGTGCTCATGCTGTTTGCCTACTCGGTGTTCGCGCTTTGGCAGCTGTTTCCGTCGAACTACCTCGGCTTTGCCGCCGTTGTGTTTGGCCTGACCATGTACAACGGCTCCGTCATTGGCGAGACACTGCGCTCCGGCATCGAGTCGCTGCCGAAGGGCCAGCGTGAGGCCGCGATTGCGCTGGGTCTCTCCCACCGCCAGACGATGGTCACTATTTTGCTGCCGCAGGCAGTCGCCGCCATGCTGCCGGCGATTATCTCGCAGATGGTCATTGCGCTGAAGGACTCCGCGCTGGGTTACATGATTGGCTACGTCGAGGTTGTCCGCTCTGGCCGCCAGCTTGGCGAGTACTACGGCGCCATGATTCCATCGCTGGTCGTCGTGGCGATCATTCTCATTGCCATCAACTTCGGCCTGGCCAACCTTGCCGAGCGTATCGAAAGCCAGCTCCGCGCCGGCCGCGCCCGCCGCAACATCATTGCGAAGGTCCCGCATCAGCCTGACGTCGGTGTCACCACCAAGGACCAGGCCAACGTGGATTGGCACGATGAGGACTACAAGGACCTCCGAGGCACCTACGAGTAGAGCTAATCACGGCTTAACGCCACACTTGCTTTACGACGAACACAGCGACGCCGCCCACGGAAACTGCTAAAGGTTTCCGCTGGGCGGCGTTTTTATTTGGCTACAGCCTTTGCCTTCGCTCTTATCGATGCACTACTCACTGATGGCCACGCTACAGCGCACCGATAGGTGAATAGCGTGGCCACAAGTGCCGGGCACTACTGCGACCGTGCTCTACTATGACTCAGACTTCGTCCCCGACTCCTCTGGGCTCTCCGATTCCGACTTTTCGCCAGACTCAAACTCACCTTCAACGACCACATCGGACTGAATAACCAGACGTCCCTCTTCATCGTGGGTGTACTCAAAGCGCGGCAGCTCATTGCCCTCTTCGTCGTAGCCCGGCGCGGGTGCGGCTTCGTGCTTCTCCAACTTCTCTGGAGTATCGGTCTTCTCCCACTGGCGGGTAACCGGCTTGCGCACTGCCATGTGGTCATCACTCATGCCTTTGACCAAGGAGTACATCATCACAAAGTGGAGGAAGAAGAACGGTACACCGATGACGATCACCGCAGATTGCAGCGCTTCCAGTGCGGTTTCACCAGAAATCAGCAGCAGAGAAGCTGCCACTGCACCAATCATGACGCCCCACAGCACGCGGTAGAAGGTCGGAGCCTTGTTTTCCTCACCGGTAGACATCATGTCCATCACCATCGAAGCCGAGTCGATGGAAGTGACGAAGAAGATCATAATCACAAAGAGCGCAAACACACTGACAAGCGTTGCCAACGGGAACTGCTCCAGGAGGATAAAGAGCGCCGGTGACGGGTCTCCGCCCTCGACAACTGGTTTGGTCAGAATACCGGGCTGCTCATTTTCCAGTTCGAAGCCAGCGCGGCCGAAGATAGAGAACCACATGATTGACACGATTGTCGGCAGTGCAATCACACCGGCAATGAACTGACGGACTGTACGGCCGCGGGAAATACGGGCGACGAACATGCCCACAAATGGCGACCAGCAGATTGTCCAGGCCCAGTAGAAGACCGTCCAGGCGCCCTGTTTCCAATTCGGGTTGACGTCGTAAGAGTCAGTCCAGAACATGATGCGAGGCAGCGCATCCAAGTAGACACCTGTCGTATCGACGGTCTGGCGCAGCAGCGTCAAAGTCGGCCCCATGAGCAGCACGAAAACCATCAATGCCATGGCGGCCCAAATGTTCGCATTGGACAACACCTTAATACCTTTGTCCAGACCGCGGGCCACGGAAATCGAGGCAATCACAATAATGATGGCAATCAGAATGAGCTGCACCATCGAGTTTTCCGGGGTACCGATTACACGAGCAGCACCGGAGTTAATCTGCAGCGCACCCATGCCCACCGATACCGCGATACCGACGACGGTACCGATGATGGCGACGGCGTCGATAAGCTTGCCCGGCCATGAGTAGATGCGGGTACCGAGCAGCGGCGCGAAGATGGAGGAGACGCGCGGCGGCAGGTGACGCTTGTAAATGAAGTACCCGAGCGCGAGCCCCGGCAGCGCCATGATGACCCACATGTGAATACCCAGGTGGTAGATGGTAAATGCCATCGCAGTGTTCTGAGCTTCGCGGCTCATCGGCTCTTGACCGAACGGCGGGTTGTAAGCGTGGTTGAGCGGTTCAGCCACGCCCCAGAACATCAGCATGGAGCCAGTACCACCGGCGAAGAGCATGCCGAACCACTCGGCGATGGTGTATTCGGGCTCTTCGTCATCATCGCCAAGCTGGATGCGTCCGTAGCGGGACACAAACAAGCCGATGAGGAAGATAAAGCTTGCCGAGACACCACCGATGAACAGCCAGCCCATGTTAGACGTAACCCAATCGGAAGCGGCCGAGTAGGCATCCCGAGCGGTATCCCCCAGCGCTATGGTCACTGCCACAAAGAGGACAATGAAACCCATCGCCGTCGTGAAGATCAACGGGTCGGTCGGCAGGTTCTTAAGAAAACCGCCCGACTTCTTTTCTTGCGTTTTTACTTGTGGCGTTTGTGTAGATCCCATTATCGGGGTCAGCGCCTTTCACTTCTAGATTGTTTGTCTCAGAAAAGACAGCTCGGAAGACACATTCCTCCCAAGTCGGTTATCTACGTTACAAAAGGAAGCCCAGTCATTCTCAATAACTAAGCCTTTGTTCTGTAATTGCGACTTTTTCCTTCGAGTTCACGCTGGTTTAACTGAACGTCAAAGTGGAAAACCTATCGTTCGACTCCATGCAGCTTTCCCGTCGCAGCGCTCTACGTTTAGGCGCATCCACCGCACTTGCCACTTCAGTCACGCTCGCTCATGCCTCTAGAGCTGCGGCTTCAGCTACACCGGGTTCGCCGTCACTGGCCTCCCCAGGGTTACTGCGTTCTCGGCCACAGCTCACCCACGGCGTTGCAAGTGGCGATATCCGCGGCGACGGCGCATTGATTTGGGCTCGCTCAGACCGCCCCGCCCATATGGTGGTTGAAACTGCTGCAACTGAGAGCTTCCAGAATGCCAAGGTATTCCGCAGTAACTCTCTGTTAACTCCAGACACTGACGGCACCGGACGTCTACGTGTCGTCGGTCTCGAACCGGGGCAGGAAATCTTCTATCGTGTCACGCTCGAAGAGGCAGATACTGGAATCTGCTCTGATCCCGTTATCGGCACCTTCCGTACTGCCCCAAACCGCGCATCCAACATCCGCCTGCACTGGTCCGGCGATGTCGCAGGTCAGGGTTGGGGAATTAACGACGAAATCGGTGGATACACCGGCTTTTCCACCATGATGGAGCGCAATCCAGACCTATTCATTCACTCAGGCGATACCTGCTATGCCGACGGTCCGCTGGATGAATCCGTCACGCTTTCCGACGGCACTGTGTGGCGCAACCATGTCACTCCGGCCAAATCCAAGGTTGCTGAAACTCTCGAAGAGTACCGGGGCCAGTACTCCTACAACCTCATGGACAAGAACTACTTGGCCTTCAATGCGCAGGTTCCGCAGCTAGTCCAGTGGGATGACCACGAAACAGTCAACAACTGGTACCCCAACGAAGTCCTAGACGATGATCGCTATACCGAGCGCGATGTCAACACCCTGGCCAAGCGTGCCTACCAGGCCTTCCATGAGTGGCAGCCAATTGATCAACAAATGGCTGTAGATGGGCGCGTCTACCGCAAGGTTTCCTACGGCCCGTTGCTAGACATATTCATTCTGGATATGCGCAGTTACAAGGGAGAAAACACTTCCAATAATCCGCGCTCGACAACTGAAGAACCAATCCTTGGCGAAAAGCAGACCAACTGGTTAATCGACTCCCTCAAGGACTCCCGCGCGACGTGGAAGATTGTTGCTAATGACCTACCGCTTGGCATCATCGTCCCCGACGGCGACGATGGTGACCAAGAAAGCGTATCCAATGGTGCCGCCGGTGCACCTGCAGGACGTGAACGTGAAATCGCCCGCCTGCTCAGCGCCACTAAAGATGTTTCAAATGTCGTCTGGCTCACCGCCGATGTGCACTACACCGCGGCTCACCACTACAGCCCAGAGCGCGCACAGTTCACCGACTTCGCACCCTTCTGGGAATTCGTCTCCGGTCCTCTCCACGCGGGCGCTTTCGGCCCCAACGAAATGGATTCGACCTTCGGGCCGAAGGTGGAGTACGTCCACGCACCGGGTAAAGACAATGCCAACGCCGACCCCACACAGGATTTCCAGCACTTCGGCGAAGTCGATATCGACGGCGACTCACGCGAGATGACCGTCCGCCTGCTCACCACTCGTGGCACCGAGTTGTGGTCGACAACGCTGAAGCCGCAGGCGTAGGCACACTGTTCAACAGCGCGTGGCGGTAGCCACTAATTAGTGCGTTCCGCCACGCTTTACGACGGTCTCCTGCCCTGCAGCCTGCCAGGCCACAATGCCCCCGTCCAGATTGATGAGCTCCGGTATGGCGCCATCAGCCTCGATCTCGCTGGCCAACAGCTCAATTGCCTGTTGCGAGCGGGCACCCGAGTGGCAGTGAATCAGAACTCGTGGGTAGTTCGACTGGAGGTTCCGCTCAGCCCACGCTTCGCGAATCGCAGCCCACCCACGGCTGCGAATGTCGCCGAGTGGCACAAGCACAGATTCGGCAATGGCGACCTCCGCGTGCTCTTCGGGTTCGCGTACATCGATGAGAGGCACCCCCTCGGCAAGAAGCTCGTGCGCCGTGTTGGGACCAATGCTGCGCACGCTCTGCGCCGGGGCCTCCTCATCCTCGGTCCACGAAGCTGCGCACACCTGCGCAATTTCGGTCAAGTCGGAAACGGGTTCGCGCTCCGGGTCGGCCGCAAAGGACAGTGTGCGGGTGGTTGCCTCCAGGGCGTCGATAAGCACGAGTTTGCCGACGGCGACCTTGCCGACACCGGTGAGCACCTTGATAGCTTCGACGACCATCATGGAGCCGATTTGTCCGACCATTGCGCCGAGGACACCGCCTGCGGCGCACGACGGCACGGAGCCGGGGTCGGGGATGTCGGGGTAGAGATCGCGAAGCATGGGGCCGTGGCCAGGCCAGAAGACGGATAGTTGTCCTGCGAACTGCAGGATTGTGGCCCAGACCAGTGGCGTTCCGGTCAGCTCCGCGGCATCGGAGGACAGGTAGCGCGTGGCGAAGTTGTCCGCGCCGTCGAGCACTACATCGTGAGTGGCGAAGAGCTCCTCAGCATTGTCGACGCTTAACCTGCCGACGATTGCGGTCACCGATGCCTCGGAGTCAAGGCGCCGCACGGCATCCGCGGCAGATTCGGCCTTCGGGCGACCAATGTCGGACTCACGGTGAATGACCTGGCGCTGAAGATTGGACTCGTCGACCACGTCATCGTCAATGATGGTGATGTGCCCGACCCCTGCCCCGGCCAGGTACAACAGCGCAGGCGATCCCAAGCCACCAGCTCCGATGACGAGGACGCGGGAGGCTCGCAAAGTTCGCTGCCCCTCGGCACCAAAGCCCGGAAGTGTTAGGTGCCGGGCGTACCGGCGCAGGTCGCGGTCCGAAAGATTGACCCCCTGCTCAGCCATTACAGAGAATCCTGCTCGCGTGCGCCGCTGACGCGCTCAGTGATGATGCCCTCAAACGACGAGCTCGCCTGGGCTAGTCGACGCCGTGGAATGCGGCCGGACTCGCGAGCAGTCAGTCCTGCCTCAACGCCGAAGCGCATCGCCGTGGCCATGCCCACCGGATCATGTGCACGGGTCACTGCGGATGCCAACAGCACTGCATCGCAGCCAAGCTCCATCGCCTGAGCTGCCTCAGACGCGGTACCGATGCCCGCATCCAGGATGATGGGCACATTCGCGCGGTCCACAATCAGCTCGATGTTGTGTGGGTTAAGAATGCCCAGACCAGTGCCAATCGGCGAGCCCGCCGGCATGACAGCTGCACAGCCCAGATCTTCCAGCCGCTTGGCCAGCGCCGGATCGTCGTTGGTGTAGGCGAAAACGACGAAGTCGTCAGCTACCAACTGCTCCGCTGCCGCAACCAGCTCGACCGGGTCCGGCAGCAGCGTGTCCTCGTCGGCGATGACCTCGAGCTTTAGCAGATTGGTCTCCAGCGCCTCGCGGGCCAACTGCGCAGTCAGCACCGCGTCACGAGCGGTATAGCACCCCGCAGTATTCGGCAGCGCCGCAATATTGTTGCGCTGCAGAATCTCAAAAACGTTCTGCTTCGTGCCGGGCGTAAAGCGGCGCATCGCCACCGTAGTCAGCTCGGTGCCCGAAGCCACCAGCGCGCGCTCCAGCGTATCCATGCTGGTCGCACCGCCAGTTCCCATAATCAGACGGGAGTTCAACTCCAGCCCGCCAATGCGCAGCGGTTCGCGTGTAAGTCCGCTCGCCGCCCCAGTTTCATTTTCCTGCGCGGACATGTTTGCTTGTGCGGAATTCGCGGTCATCTCTAGCCTCCCTGAACTGCTGTCACGATGTCGATTGCACCTGTCACGGGCGTGCTCGCCCACTTGGCTCGCGGGATTACCGCACCATCCACGGCTACCGCGATTCCCAGGCGGGTGCCGTCCGCGGCAGTGCCGTCGTCGTTAAGCGCGTGCCCCGTGTGCTTTGCGACGAGATCTGCGACCATCTCCCCCGCAGCCGGTGTGTAGCCTTCGCCATTGAGTGTTGTGGTGGACATAAGCGAGCCTCCTCTAATCGCTGAAGCGGAATGGATTGACGGCGGAAAGAAGCGCCGGGTCGTTGTCAGTTTCCCGACCTGCGACGACATCGGCCGTGAGCTTGGAGCCGATGGCCGTAAGCAGAATGCCGTGACGGAAGTAGCCGGTGGACACGGTCAGTCCTGGAGCCACGCGACCAATCATGGGGACATCGTCTGGGGAACCAGGCCGGGCGCGGGCGGTCATCTCGTAGATTTCGCAGTCGAGAATGCCGGGCACCAGGCGGTATGCGTCGCGGAGTAGCTGGTGGACTCCTTCGGCGGAGACGCCGGTCAGGTCATCTTCACGCGAGGTTGCGCCGAGCACGACGGTGCCGTCGGCACGCGGGACGATATAAACCGGACGCCCCTGAACCACACCGCGAATAGTGCGAGTGACCAGTGGCTGCAGGCGCTCCGGTACACGCAGACGCAGCACATCTCCATAGACCGGGCGCAGCGGCAGATTCAGATTCTCCGGCAGACCGGCCATATCGGCGGTGTTCAGCCCCGCAGCCAGAACGACCTCATCGGCGAGGTAGTCATTTCCGTCCGTGCCGCGCAGCCCAATGGCTTGGCGGGGGTCGGCATCGGAAGCGTAAATAACCTCTTCCGCGCGGGTGCGGATGACGCGGTCTCCCAGAATGGTCAGCAACGCTTCGGCGAGCAGACGCGGATTGACCTGGTGATCTCCCGGAATATCCACCGCACCAACACAGCCCGGCCCCAGTGCCGGTTCTGCCCGGCGCGCCTCGGTGGCGGTGATGCGGTTGATCTCCATGCCCATGTCATGCTGCAGCTCAACGAGCTCGCTGAGTGTCTGCCGGTCAGCGGCATCGCCCGCACAAACAAACGTGGAATTCTCGATATAGCCAACATCGTGGCCCGATTCCTCGGCGATGGCCTGGGCAAAGTCGCGGTAGAGCTTGCCCGATTCCACCATCAGCGGATACAGCGTCGGCTGATCCCACACGACTTCGGCAACCGGCGCCAGCATGCCAGCCGCGGCGAAGGTTGCGCCGGAAACGGGCTCGGCATCGAGGACGGTCACATCGAATCCCTGGCGGAGTAGTCTCCATGCCGTCGCCAAGCCGATAATGCCCGCGCCTGCGATAACAACGCTTGACGACGTATTCCCTGTGCCGCCCTCACTTGTCGAGGCGGCACCCATAGCGGCAGCATTCACTGCCATTCCTCCCTCCGGCGGCATAACCCGCATCAGGTAAAAGCGGTCGGCGTTACTCGCCCTCTCAGCCAGCGGCATCTCATCGATACCGAGTACGGCTCCCGCGGAACGTGGTACTCCCCCATCATATGACTTCGGACTCACCGCCACGACACCGCATCCCCAACCTCGCCTAACATGGGGACATGAACGCCTCATCAGCCGCCACTCGCACAACACGACGCGCCCTGCTTGCCGACGCCCGCCTGTACCTCTGCACCGACTCGCGCGCATCCCGTGGTGATCTGCGCGAGTTCCTGCACGCCTGTTACGAAGGCGGCACCGACATCATCCAGCTGCGCGACAAGAAAGTCGACACCCGCGACGAGATCGCCGCCGTGGAGACCCTCGCCGAGGTCGCCACTGAACACGGCAAGCTCTTCGCCGTCAATGACCGCGCCGACATTGCCGCACTGACCGGCGCAGACATCCTGCATGTGGGCCAGGAAGACCTCAGCACCGAGCAGGCCCGCCAGATCGTTGGCCCCGAGGTTCTCATCGGCCGCTCCAACCGAAATCTGGACATGTTCGCCGCCTCGCTTGCCGACGATGGCATCGATTACGCGGTAATCGGCCCGGTGTATGCCACCCCGACGAAGCCCGACCGTCAACCCGTCGGAGTCGAGATGGTCCGTGAAGCTGCGGCACTCGTGCGGAGGGTGCGTGCACAGGGTTCAGCGGAGTCCCACCAGGATTCCGTGGCCGATATTGTGCGCCCGCACGACCGCGGCGCAAGTGACCCGGTAAAGCCATGGTGGGCAATCGGCGGTATCAACGCCGAGACCGCCGGCGAAGTTATCGCCGCTGGCGCGGAGCGCATTGTGGTGGTTCGCGCACTAACCGAGGCAGCAAATCCGGAAGAGGCAGCGCGTGCTCTGCGCGCTGTGGTTTCACCAAGGAGCTAGGACGCTGTGAATATTAATTCACAACAAGACGACCTTCTGACTCAAGCTAAAGCGAATAGCAATGGCCGCGCTGCGGAAATTGTTGTCCACGACGGTCCGCTGCGCCAGACTCTCATCGCACTGACTGAAGGAACTGAGCTTTCCGCCCATAACTCGCCGCCCGCAGCCTCGATGCTTGTGCTTGTTGGCGAAGTTGAAATCACCGGTGCCGATAAAACCACGATTTCCGAGGGCAATCTCAAAGTGCTCACCCACGTCAAGCACGGAGTGAAGGCTCTAGCGGATTCCGTGTTTTTGCTGACCACGGTCACAGGCGTCGACGGAATCGACAGCCACGGCGACAAGTAGCAATCAGCTCCTACTCCCCGGCGAACGTCTCCAACTGCCGAATGGCACCCGAGACAATCAACAGGTCACCTGCGGTAATGCGGTCGTCGGCAAGCGCGGGGCGGAAGCGCTGACCGCGCTTTTGTACGGCGACGACCGTAATCGGTGCGCTCTGGTTAATCTCCGCCACGGTCTTATCCAGGCAATGGATCGGCGGCGCGACCTTACCGACTGCGTAGTCGCGATCGAACTCCAGGAAGTCCTGGACCTTGCCGCCGATTAGGTGCGCAATACGACGGCCAGTGTCGGCCTCCGGGCGAATGACGTGGTGAACACCGATCTGGCCCAGAATCTTGGCGTGGGCCTGGTTATCGGCCTTTGCCCAAATCAGCGGCACATCCATGTCCACCAGTGCGGACGCGGTCAGCAACGACGCCTCGATATCACTGCCGATTGCAATGACCACACGTTCGGCTTCATCGACGCCGAGCTGCTTCAGTACTTCCGGCATGGTGGTGTCGGCGGTGACCACGTGGTCGAAGGTCGAGGACAGCTCCTGAACCACCTTTTCGCGATGGTCTACGCAGAGAACCTCGATACCGCCAGCGACCAGCTCCTCGCCGAGCGCCTGTCCGAAACGCCCCATGCCAAGGATTACAACAGGAGAAGAGCTGACTTGGTCGGCGAAATGCTCTGCAAAACCAGCAAACGGATTGAATTTCGAGTTAGCCAATGAAGGGCCTTTCTTCTGGATATTCGTAGATGCGCTGGCGTGGGCGGGCGGCCAAGGCCGTCGCCAAGGCGATTGGGCCAACACGTCCGGCGAACATCAGCACGATGAAGATTGCCTGTGCTGCCACCGGCAGGTCAGCGGTGATACCTGTGGAAAGGCCTACCGTGGCGAAGGCACTGACTACTTCAAAAAGGATTTGGTCAGTAGAAAACTGTGGCGCTAGGAAACTGACGGCGATTACTGCCAGAAAAACCTGGCCAATACCGAATGCAAGAACGACGAGGGCCTGACGCAGCACCTTTGGATTGAGGCGCCGCCGAGCCACGGACACGGAGGTGTCACCGCGAATCTCCGCGAGAACGGCGGCGAGAATGACTGCCGACGTCGTGATTTTCACGCCACCTGCAGTACCACCGGTGCCGCCGCCAATGAACATGAGGAAGTCAGTGCCCAGCAGTGTCGATGGGTGGAAGTCCGCGTAATCGAGCGCGTTGAACCCCGCGGTACGCGGGCTCACACTAGCGAAGAATGAGTTGAGTATCTTCTCCCCTGTAGTGAAACCAGACATGGCATTGGACCACTCACCAAATGCCACCATTATTGTGCCCAAAGCAATCAGCAGGATGGTGCCTTTGATAGTGAAGCGAGTAGTCAGAGACCAGCGTTTAGGTAACTGCCCTCGCGTGCAGACACTAAGCCACGCTTTCAGGTGCCGCCAAGCCTCGAGCAGAACAGAAAAACCCAGACCACCAACGATAAGAGAGAAGGCCAGCGGCAAAAGTATCCAGGCATCACTGTGGAACCCAATGACGTTGTCCGTATACAGAGCAAAACCGGCATTGTTGAAGCTTGAGATGGCATGGAACAAGCCCTCCCACGCAGCTCTCCCCCAGCCGTACCCATAACCTAGGTGGAACCGCAGCATAAGTGCCACTGCCACAACAAACTCCACCAACAGCGTGAAGCTAACGGCAGCACGGACAACCCATGAGATCTCGCCCATGTCCATACCGCGGCCCTCAACGCGCGCACCGGCACGGCGGTTAAGGCCGAGTCTTCCCGCAACGAAGAGGCCAAAAAGTGAAGCCAAGGTCATGAACCCAAGGCCACCCAGCTGAATCAACAGCATGATGACAACCTTGCCGAAGGTTGACCAATGGGTAGCCGTATCTACGGTGATCAGGCCGGTCAGGCTTGTTGCCGAGGTGGCTGTGAACAGAGCATCAGACAGCGCCGTGGGCAGGCACAGATTCCCAGGGCTCGGGGCACAGTGCCCCGTGGGGTGGCTATTGGCTGCCGAGATCGGCAGCATTAACAAAACCGTGCCAACGGTTATGAGGGCGACATAGCACCACACCACCAACGTCGTGGGACGAACTCCCCGACGTGATTTAGTGGTCTGCCGCGACAGCGTAATCACCATCGGAACGTTAGTCCTCGTGGCCAGCGGTGTCGAGGGGATCCGAGAATTCTGCCCCTTACGCGTACCCGACTAATAGGGGAACTACCCTACACCCCAGGCACAGTTGCGATATCCCGTACACATTTCGCGCCCAATCCCCGCCCCCACACCCCACCCGCTTTGGCTACTGCGGAAACCTTGAGTTATGGTCAGATTCATGATGACACCCCTGATGAACACACCCGCGCCGTGCGGCGCACAGTGGTGGTGGCTCGCTTAAGTCCGCGAGCAACGTCACGTCATCTCATTAATGTCGACGGCAAACCCGTCAAGTACGAGCTCGCAAGAAGATAAAACTGGCGGGCTCTTTTCTTTTGTCGGCTCGACGAAGAGAACCAGGGCCCGCTGAAATAAACAACAGCAACGAAAGGCCCCCTCAATGACTGATTACAACCCCAGCGCGGATGCCATCGCCAAGGCTTCAGCACCGACTGCAACTAGGGTGCCGTCGGCAAGCGTTAACGGCGCGGGCGAGGTGCGCGAAACCCTCTTACCTGCATTTTTCGGTCGCTTCGGCGGACAGGAAGTGCCAGAGTTCCTGCTGCCAGCTCTCGATGAACTGGAAGCGGCTTACATCGAGGCGATGAGCAATCCGGAGTTCCAGCGCGAGCTGGAAGAACTGCGTCGCGATTTCCTCGGCCGCGCGACCCCGCTGTTCGAATGCCGTCGTCTATCCACGCCGAACACGACGATTGTGCTGAAACGCGAGGACTTGAACCACGGCGGCGCGCACAAGGGCAACAATGTGGTCGGCCAGGCGCTGCTGGCAAAGCGCATGGGAAAAACCCGCCTCATTGCTGAGACAGGTGCAGGCCAGCACGGCACGGCCACCGCGATGGCCGCAGCACTGCTGGGACTTGAGTGCGAGATTTACATGGGCGCACACGATGTCGCCCGCCAGCACCCCAATGTCGAGCGCATGGAGCTCATGGGCGCGAAGGTCGTTCCCGTCACCACCGGCGAGGCCGGTTTGAAGGATGCTATTGACGAGGCACTGGTCGAGTGGAGCAAGACTCTCGACTCCACTTTCTACCTGCTGGGCACCGCCGCCGGTCCGCACCCATTCCCCACTATCGTGCGTGAATTCCAGCAGGTCATCTCGGAGGAATCACGCAGTCAGATGGTCGAGCGTTACGGCAAGCTTCCCGACGCTGTGATCGCAGCCGTCGGTGGCGGCTCCAACGCCATCGGCGCATTTGCTAACTACATTGACGACTCCGATGTCGCCCTCATTGGCGTCGAGCCCGCAGGTGAGGGACTCGACACCGATCGTCACGGCGCGCCCATCAATGCGGGCAAGACTGGCGTCCTTCACGGCATGCGCTCATTTGTCATGCTTTCCGACGACGGCGAGGTGTTGCCATCGCACTCCATCTCGGCGGGCTTGGATTACCCGTCTGTTGGCCCGGAGCACGGCATGCTGAAGGAGAATGGCCGCGCCAGCTATGTCGGGATTACCGACGAGGAGGCGCTGGAAGCGTTCCAGCTGCTCAGCCGCATGGAGGGCATTATTCCGGCGATGGAATCCTCGCATGCGCTGGCGCAGGCCATTAAAATTGCGCGACTCCGTGACACCGACCCTGCCGCTGGTAGCGAGCTCGGGCTGCCGGTTCACGAAGGCGATGAGCCTTTGCTGTTGCTCGTGAACCTGTCGGGTCGCGGCGATAAGGATATGGAACAGGTCCGGGAGTTCCTGAACCAGTAGGGATAACCAGTAGGGATTGCTTTCCCACTAGCTGCCTAGCAGGAATCGGACCAAAGCTAATTCTTGTTAGGCAGCGCGGCGGTCGTCGGCGGCGATGCCCTGGTTCGGGTTCGCCTCCACGATGGCTTCGGCAAGCAGCGATGCCAGCGCATCCTGCTTAGATTCCTTGCCGTCCCGGAAAATCGGGGACACAGTATCCATAATCTCGTTGAATGCGTTCATCAGAGGTCACCTCTCTTAAGATCTCTTTGATCTTTATTGTTGGACTTCTCCAATCGATTCTTTGCGATTCCGCAGTTGAAACAATGTTTCATCGAACCGATTGGAACTTATGACTTGCAACCGTAGACCACAACACAAGGCCTGGCAAGCACTAAACTTTATTTTTAGTTAACCTTTTGTTAACTTTTGGACGTTTTTTAGCTCAATCGCTGCACCACAAACAGCGCCCCTCAGCGCCACCCCAAGCCTCGCTTCACCGCTCCCGACAACGGCTTCAAAAATCACGCTTTTACACAACCAAAAACAGGGCGCGGAAGTCTCTTTTGGTCAGACATAAACTATCCCCACTAAAAGCGCTTGCAGTCAACATTGAATGTGGGTTACACACCGCGCTCAATCGTCACCCCACGCAGGGATAGCCGCCAGTTCCTCAGAGGTCAACCCCATCGACAATTAAAGAAAAAGGGGCCCCTGCCAGCGGAAATAGACCACCGACAGAGCTGCCGGCTGTCAAAGATGCTGCCGCGAAGGCCACCCCACCCCACTATCGACCCAACCCCAGCCTCACTTGATGTGACCGCAGCCACAGAACCCTCAATCTGAGGCAGTTTTTCCGCCTTTACAGCAAACCGGCGATCAAGAAAACAGAGCCCCAACGGCCCCTTCCAGGAATGCCCCCAACATCGGCTCTACCAGCGACCGTCGGTAGAGGGTTTAAAGCAGCGATTCGCCCGTCGAGCACCCTATCTCGCCCGACTGAAAAACACCCCTAAAAGGGTGAGGTAAATCACACCGCGAGCGCCACTAAAAGCCGTTTTAACGACGATCAGTGAACACCCCAATACGCCGAACAGCCTCTTCCATCTCGGACGTCTCACCGGCGAAGCAGAGGCGAACCCACTGATGGCCGTTCTCTGTGTCGAAGTCGATTCCAGGGGCAACGGCCACGCCCGTTGCGGCCAACAGTTCCCGAGCCCAAGTCATGGAGTCGACGGAGTTCGGGTCGTCGTAAAGCCCTGCGATATTGGCGTAGATATAGAAACCGCCGTCGGGTGGGGCGATATTACCGAGACCGACGCGGGGCAGCCCCTCGAGCAAAACGTCGCGGTTGCGTGCGTAACGCGTCACGTGCGAATTGAGCTCGGCAATGGACTCGGGGCTGAACGCTTCCACCGCCGCTGCCTGCGAAATTGCCGGTGGACAGACAGTGAGGTTGGCTTCGAGGCGATCAAGCGGCGCACGCAGCCACTTGGGAACGATTAGCCAGCCAACGCGCCAGCCGGTCATCGAGAAGTACTTACTGACACTGCCGACCACGACCGCCGCGTCGGAGAACTCGCGTGCAGACGCACACTGTCGGCCATAAGTAATGCCGTGATAAATCTCGTCGGAAATGAGCAGGCAATCGTGCTGCTCACACCACTTCGCAATGGCACGCAGCTCGTCGGCATCGATAATGGTGCCAGTGGGGTTGTCCGGGCTGGTGACAATCACGGCCTTGGGCACGCGCGGAAGTGCCTCCAGGTGTTGGGCGGTGAGTTGGAAACGAGTCTCAGGACCACAGTCAATCTCGACAATGTTGGCGCCGAGCGCCTGCAGCGTATTGCGGTATGCGGGATAGCCCGGGCGCGCGAGCACGATGTCGTCGCCAACATCGAGGGCTGCGAGGAAGAGCGCTACGAAACCGCCGGAAGAACCGGTAGTGATGACAACATCAGCGGCTTCCGTGGCCGTGCCGTAGTTTTCACGATGCCAGGCGGCGATGGTTGCACGCAGCTCAGGCGTGCCGACGGCCGCTGTGTAGCCCAGAACCTGATTTTCTAAATCAGCACGCGCACGGGCAATCGCGGCAGCCGGGGCCGCGGTCGCGGGCTGTCCCACGCAGAGGAATAGAGCGTCACCGTGAGTGCGCTGACGCTCCTGTGCGAGCGCGAGAACATCCATCACATGGAAGGGTGCGACCTCACAACGGCGGGATGCTAGGTCGCGCTGGGGCTGGGATGCCTGCGGTGACTGCGAGGAGTTTAACGGCTGCGGTGACTGCGACGACTTTGGCGACTGCGGAGATTCGGCGTGCATACCTTCATCTTTGCAGCCGCCGAGGCCACCCGGGAAATCCAGTTCATCCCGGGTGGGTGCACCAGTGAGGCATCCGAGTGCAGCCGGACCACCTCAAGCATTATTTAGATGGAAATACGGCCCTCAACTGCAGGTAGTGCAATGTCGGTGCGGTAGTGCGAGCCCTCGAGCTTAATGGTCTTGATGGTCTCGTACGCCTTGTCGCGGGCCTCTTCCAGCGTGTCACCAACGCCGATGACGTTGAGCACACGGCCACCAGCGGAGACCAGCTCACCCGCAGCATTGCGGGCAGTACCTGCGTGGAGAATGCCATCTGCCTCACGGCCAGGCTCTGCACCTTCAATGACATCACCCGTGCGCGTCGACACCGGGTAGCCTTCAGCGGCCAGCACAACAGTCAGAGCGTAACCATCACGCCAAGACAGCGGACCGAAGTCCGCCAATGTTCCGGTAGCAGCGGCGTTGAGCAGCTGCGCCACCGGGGACTCCAGCAGCGCCAGCACGGCCTGGGTCTCCGGGTCACCGAAACGGCAGTTGAACTCAATGACAGCCGGGCCGTCCTCGCCCCAGGCCAGACCCGCGTACAGCAGACCCTGGAACGGGCAACCGCGAGCGGCCATCTCACGAGCGACCGGCTCGCAGACCTCGGTGACAATGCGCTCAGTTGCGCCTTCCGGCAGCCAGGACAGCGGGCTGTAAGCACCCATGCCACCGGTGTTCGGCCCCTCGTCGTTATTACCGACGCGCTTGTGGTCCTGAGCCGGCAACAGCGGGACGACGATTTCGCCGTCGACCAGGCAGAACAGGGAAACTTCCGGGCCATCCAGGAAGGACTCCAGCAGCACCGGGTTACCGGCTGCCAGCACCGCCTTTGCGTGTTCGAGAGCCTCAGCGCGGTCCTTAGTGACCACGACTCCCTTGCCAGCAGCCAGACCGTCATCCTTCACGACCCAGTTCGGGCCAAAGCGGTCAATGGCGGCCTCGATGTCTTCGTCGGAAGCCTCCGGTTGGATGGCCTCTGCCGAGGCGGTCTTTACCCCAGCCGCCTTCATGACGTCCTTAGCGAAAGCCTTGGACCCCTCAATCCGAGCTGCATCAGCATTCGGGCCGAAGACTGCGAAACCAGCGTCGCGCAGCGCGTCTGCCACACCCGCGACCAGCGGAACCTCCGGGCCAATAACAACCAAATCGGCCCCAATTTCCTTGGCCAGCGCAACAGCGCCAGCGGGGTCATCCACGACCAGTGGATGCATGGTTGCAATTTCACTCATACCCGCATTACCAGGGGCTACGTGAAGATCAGTAGCCTGCGGGTCCTTACTCATTGCGTACAACAGGGCGTGCTCACGGGCACCGGAGCCAATTACGAGGATGCGCATAGCAATCATCTTACTAAGCAGCCCGGATAACTCTCATCGCACCCAACCCCTCAATCCGCTATTCGGGTTACCCTTGGCACATGAGCACAGTATTTACCAAGATCATCAACGGTGAACTCCCCGGTCGTTTTGTCTACCGCGATGACAAGGTCGTCGCATTTTTGACCATCGAGCCAATTGCGCCTGGTCACACTCTGGTCGTCCCTGTTGAAGAGGTGGACAAGTGGACGGACGCCTCGCCTGAGCTGTGGGCTCACCTCAATGAGGTTGCCCAGAAGGTTGGTCAGGCTGTTGTCTCCGCTTTTGACGCTCCGCGTGCTGGCTACCTCATCGCCGGCTTCGAAGTTCCGCACACCCACATTCATATCTTCCCTGCCCACGATATGTCCGGGTACAACCTGCAGTCGGTGAATCGCAATCCTTCCGCAGAGTCCATGGATGAGGCCGCCGCCAAGCTACGGAAGGCCCTCGGGACTGACGAAGACGGAAAGTTGGTGCGCTAATCGCCGCTTCAAACGAGGATTTTCGGGAAGAACAACTTCCGGTAGTCCCTGCCCCTGAAGCGCAGGAACCGGAGGCGCATAAACCGGCTGTAGCTGAAGGATCAGCATCGCTTCCCTATGCCATCTTCCGTCCGCTGCGCGGTGTTTTCGAAGATAACTGGGGAGCCGAAGTATCCAAGTCTCGGCCGTGGCCGGTCATCCTCCTGCACGGAACAGGCCAGGTCAAGGGCATTTGGGAGACCCTTGGCGGTCAGTTGCGGGAAGATGGCTGGGCTGTCTTCGCGCCAGACTTTGGGCACCGTGCAACAGACCCCATCAATCAGTCCATCGACATGCTCGTGCCTTACATCAAGGCTGTCCTGCACGCCACTGACGCAAAGCACGCCGTTATCGTGGGGCACTCGCAAGGCGGCTTAATCGCCACCCTGCTTTCTCTACGCATTTCCAAGTACATCAAGCATGTTGTCTGTCTTGCCGCCCCCAATCACGGCACCAACCTGGGCGGCATCGCTTCCGGCATCACTAAGATTCCCGGCACGAGGTCGCTGATGAGCAACTTTGTTCAGAGCTACTGGGGCGTTTCCGGCTTGGAACAGCTCACGGGCTCAAAGATGGTTTTGAACTCCAATTCTCACGATATTCTCGGTCCCGGCGTTACTTATACCTGTATTGCCACTAAGTATGACCAGCTCATTTCCCCGCCGCAGTCCTGTTTCTTGGATGACGGTGACACAGGCATGGTCACCAATCTCTATGTGCAGGACACGTTCCCTCAAGCCATCGTTTTGCATGAGCAGATGGCACACGATTGGCGTCCCCGCACTCTTACTCGCGAGGCTCTATTCAGGCTGGTAGGCGAGGATTTTGACCCAACCGAGCATGCGGAATAGACCGCTCCTAACACGGATTTTCCCGCCGACAGCCGCACGTCCGTCCCTGCCAAATCCGAGTCTGGCAGCGGGGAACCTCAGCGACCCCGTTCCGGTTATCGCATTACATGGCACGCTCGATAGTCCCGGCGCGTGGGCACCGCTTGCCGACGGGCTCCGCTCCCTCGGCCGCCGCGTCTATGTACCGGCCTACGGGAACCGCGGCACTGCTGCCCTTGCGGATTCTGTCGCCGAAGTCGAGGCCTACATCAACGGAGTTTGCGCTGAAACGAACTCGGACACGGTCGACATTGTGGCTCACTCTCAGGGTGGGCTATTGGCTTTCCTGTTATTTACACGCCTAGCGGGTCATGAGGACGAGCGCATTTCATTTCGACGTGCCATCAGTGTCTCGGGCTCTGTCGGCGGCGTAAATCTGACTGGAATCTCCCGCATTCTGGGCCGGCGGAATGGGGCTCCTGCCCGCTGGCTAATGGGACAGGCTTTAGCCGATCAAATTGCGGTAGCGGCAGGAAAATATGACCTTCCTGCCGCCAACACTGCCCCACACCTCCGCGGGCGCAAGACAGCTGCACCTGACTGGATTAATGTCATCAGCCACCATGACAGTCTGGTCATTCCGTGGTCCGATACCGCGCAGAGCTTCCTGCCGGACAGTCGAACTGTTTTGCTCGAATCCGAGCTGGAGGGCAGGTCTGTTGCGCATTGGAAGCAGCAAACAGACCCCGAAGTGATCGATCTGATCACTCGGCTATTGGCGTAGAGCTTTGACCTAGAACTTGGTCAGCGACTCGCGCGCGGTGACGACATCCGCAAGCAGCTGCTGCGCGGCCGGCGAAGGGTTATCGGAGGTGAGGGCCTCGATGACGACGTCGGGAAGCCCTGCGACGCGGTAGTCGTCGACAGTGACATCGCCGTACTCAAGGACGCCGTGGAGCCATGCGACTGCACGCGACTCTGGCGAAATGCAGCGTCGTGCGGTGCGTTCCTGCTGGACGAGCACATCGCGGTTTTCCACCCCGCGCATCCCCAGCCGAGCAAGAGTGCGAGCAGCAGAGATGAGGTTCTCACCGGCAACACGATCCTGCTGATTCGGGTTGGCCGGCGGCTTCTTGCGGCCACGACGGCGCACGTAGAGCTCCTGCTGGCCGATACCAACCAGGGAACCATCGCGGTTTCGGATTACAGAGGTGTATGGAACGACCGTCGAATAGCCGCCTTCGGTTTCGGCCTTAAGCTTTTCGACCATCTCATCCGGCACCTCTACCTCGAGGTACGCACCGTTCTTACCTGGGCGGATAAATTCAAACGACCCAGTTCGGGTCCATGCCTCGTACTTCTTGACGTCCAGGCGCTGCATAACCAGCGTGCCAAACAGCACATCCGTCATCGAAAACAGCGCACCGCCGAATGCCGCGCCGTGCATATTCGCAGTCAGAGCGTTCAGGCGCAGCTCCAGCCGACCTGCCGACCAGTCATCCGCAATCTCGGTGATACGGATGCCGGTGCCAAACAGCGGCGGCCAAATGTTCAGCAAGAACTTTGCCTTAGCCGGGGACATCTCTTTCTCAGCAAGCTTGTACAGGGTGCGTCGCAGCGAGGGACCAATAGACATAACTACTTACATTAGGTGCTGACCGGACGGACGCGGGTATTATTGTCCGAAAACAAAAGTGTGTCGGCTTCAGCACATGCTTTACGACGGTTCCCGCGCCCCACCTTTTATGAAGTCAGCGACTATTTAGGCAGCAAACCGTTCCGCCAGCGTATTGACGCGCCGAGTGAAGAAATCCCGCAATTGCGCGTAGCGGGGATAACCATAAATGCCGCGGTCAGCTGGGTCATCATATTCCCAGCGCTCAGTCTCTACATCTGGCGCAATGTAGTCCGAAACGTCGATTTTCCCCACGACAATGACCACATCCGCACTGTCTGCGAGAGATGGCGTGAGCTGATGAGGATCCCCATCACACCGTGCCCCCACCTCACAGAGTGCACGCCGCGCGTCTTCATCCAGACCGCGGTCATCATCATCGATGCTGATACCTGCTGACAAAACTGTCAGGCCCGGGGCAGCTTGCCGCAGCAGCCCTTCTAGTACGCGTGAGAGTCCCATGTTTGAACTACTGACAAAGAGCACCTCTGACATGGCTCTATCGTAGAATATTTTTCTCAGAGAAATCACCCCAGCTTGTGGGGTTTTCTGGAAGGTTTTACAGAAAAATGCCAAAAGCGCCCATAGCGCAGGCCCTTCCCCGAGACCAGCCCTATCGACGCTTATGACTTAAAAACAAAGCCCACTTTACATACGCGTGTAACTCCTGTGAAGCATGGGGCTGGAGTTACAGATGTGAATACTCCGCGACCTGTGATTTTCGGCTGTCGGTGTTGCGTTGTCCCACTGTCGGCGTTGCGTTGTTCTGCTGTCGGTGTTGCGTTGTCCCGCTGTCGGTGTTGCGTTGTCTTATCGATGCCCTATTCACCTATCGATACGCAGCAGCGTGGCCATAAGTGAATAGCTCATCCATATGTTGACCGGGACTTCCGACAGCGTGGCCATAAGTGACAGAGAACTGCCCGACACCCAGCCCCGACAGG